>DAIF01000004.1 GCA_002496015.1 Candidatus Pacearchaeota archaeon UBA73
GATGATTCCGGGGTTCAGAGGTTGGACATCCTCAGGGACCTCGGCCTGGGATCCGGCTGGGGCAGGCTTGAGAATTCCTACTCGGTTGGTCGGATGGGAAGAGTTTCTGCCGAAGGCAGCAAAGAAGATTTAATGGATTTAGTCTCTTCACAAATCGAACGTCATTACAATGCTCAAAGAAGATATCTGGATGAACAAGAAAGAGAGTGTGTCGCTTCTGCCGAAAGAATATTAATGTGCTAATCGCAGCGCCAAAAGTTAATGGGTCGTTGCATCTTGAACCCGTCCATAATTCGAGAGGCTCTGTTGAAGATGAGACAAAACTAACGAAGCGTCTTTTGGGATTTGCCAAGATAGACCTCTGCTTCTAAGTACTTTCATTAAGCAGATTTAGTCCACGCAATGCAGCACGCAACAAAAACATTAAAAACCCATCTCCCTTTTAATTATCATGGAACCCTCCGAAGGCATAGAAACCAAGCTAGACGAAATCTGCTCAGTTCTGGACGAAATCAAAGAAGCAATCGTCACCCTTACAACTACGCTCGCCAACAAGGCGTAATTTTATATAACCCTTCTCCCCTCAAATACCATGAAAATCCTAACCCTTCACTGCGACTACATAAAATTCAAACCACTCAAAAAAGCCATTAAGAATCCTGAAAACATAAAAGACGACGATGAAAAAACTATTCAAGAATGTTTAGTCGTGCTAACAGCAGTCGAGCACGGCGACGACCAAAAAGTTTTCGACCAATACATCGAAGCAATCACAAAAACCGCTCAGGATGTCAATGCAAAAAACATCGTTCTTTATCCTTACGCGCACCTTTCAAGTAAACTCTCCGCTCCAGACGTAGCACTAAAAACTCTTGAAGAAGCGGAAAAAATCCTCGCACAGGATTACAAGGTCGTAAGAGCGCCATTCGGTTACTACAAAACCTTCGAACTAAAATGCAAGGGTCATCCCCTCTCCGAACTCTCCAAAGAATTCCGTCCAGAAGGCGCAGAAGAAATTCGCCTAAAGCCAAAAGAAGAAGTTTACGACCCTGAAAAGCTTCTAAGAGAAATTTCACGAAGCAAACTCGACACCTCAAAACTAAAAGAAAACGACCACAGAATCCTCGGACAAAAACTAGACTTGTTCAGTTTCAACGAAGTCGCCCCCGGCGCAGTCTTCTGGCATCACAAGGGCTTAATCATCTACAATGAGCTGGTAAAATTCGCCCGTGAGCTTCTTGATAAACACAACTACATCGAAATCTCAACCCCTCAAATACTAGACAACCGACTCTGGAAAATCTCCGGCCACTGGGACAAATACAAAGACAGCATCTTCCTAACAGAATATGAAGGCCGTGCGTTCGCAGCCAAACCAATGAACTGCCCCTGCGGGATACTTGTTTATCGCGCAAATACAAAATCCTACAAGGATCTTCCTCTCAGAGTCGCCGAATTCGGAGTGGTCCACAGACAAGAGCTCTCTGGAGTTCTCGCCGGCCTCTTCCGCGTCATCAAATTCACACAGGACGATGCTCATATCTTCTGCACCGAAGAGCAGCTAGAGTCTGAAATAATCGCTCTCATGAATTTACTCGAGGAATTCTACAAGCCCTTCGGGCTGCCCTACCACGTCGAGCTTTCCACTCGTCCGGAAAAAAGAATCGGCTCAGACGAAAATTGGGACAAAGCAGAAAAGACCTTAGAAGCAGTGTTGAAAAAAAAGAAAGCAAAATTCAAAATCAACGAAGGCGACGGCGCATTCTACGGGCCTAAGATAGATTATCATGTCAAGGATTCTCTCGGCAGAACTTGGCAGTTAGGCACTATCCAACTAGATTTCTCAATGCCTGAAAGATTCAAATTAGAATACACAGACAAAGACAACACAAAAAAAAGGCCAATCATGTTGCACCGCACGATATTCGGCTCGCTCGAGCGATTCATCGGCGTCCTATTAGAGCACTTCAACGGAAGCTTGCCGCTCTGGCTCTCTCCTACCCAAGTCCGAGTTATTAATTTTACAGACAGAAATACAAAAGCCGCAGAAAGCGTAATCAAGCACCTAAGAGAGGAAATTCCCGGACTAAGAATAGACCACGATTTGCAAAACACCACAGTTAGCGACAAAGTTCGTCAGGCAGAGATGCAGAAAATTCCTTGCATTATCGTAATCGGCGACAAGGAACAAGAAAACAATACCCTTGCCGTCAGAAAAAGAGGAGCAAAACCGAAATTCGGCGTGAAACGCGAGGACTTCATCAAGGACATTCAAAAGCAAATTCTCAATCGCCTCTAATCGGGAACGCAACTTTATACGACGGTTTAGGCAATTCAGAACCTGTCAGATAAGCACCATAAGCTAAAGAATACGCATTTATACAGCATAGTTGTTGCGCCTTCCGGAAAACTGATAGCTGCCCGCTTATCGATTCTGCCATAATCGACTAAGAAAACATAAAACCTTATATACTCAAAAGTTATTATCATTAAACAAAAGAGAAAATGAAAATAAAACCTTACATAGACAAGCTCGAACAATCCGAAGAATACAAGAATTTCAAGACAAAATATCCTGAGGCATTCTTGGTGGCAGGGTTTTTCGTATTAGACCTTGAAGAGGGCGCGAATATCCATCAAATAGACTTTTATGTTCCGAGCGAGAAGAAGATAGCCGCATTCTCTCTGGACGGAGAGATTAAAGTTAAACTGCTGGAGACTCTCAACGACAAGGTCCCTGAGCATCTGGGCATAAACACCAATGTGGACTTGGACGCGCTCTCCGGCATTCTCGCAGACGAGATGAAAAACCGCGGAATTTCAGAGAACATCCGAAAGATAATTGCAGTAATACAAAACATTGAGGGGAAGAAAATATGGAATCTGAACTGTGTCCTTACAGGTATGGAAATCCTAAAATCTCACATAGAGGACGAGTCCCAGACAGTTCTAAAAATCGAAAAGACTTCCATTCTTGAAGTTATGAAGAAAATGCCTGCTCCCGCACTTATGAAAGCTCAGGCGCCCACAGGCTCCAAAGAGGAGATTAAAGATGAGTTGGAAAAGTTGAATAAAATTGAAGACGAAATAGAAAAAGCAAAAGAAAAACTCAAAGAAGAACTAGCGAAAAAAAAGCCACTCAAATAATTTTTTTCTCGAACAACCTTTAAATAGCATCTCACCTTATTACTAACATGAGAAAAGAGGCAATAATCTTAGCTACAGCTTTAGTCGTACTTATAAGGGTAGTCTCTGCAAATACCTCCCCGATTATTAACGATTTAGATAGCAACATTCTGATTTGCGAGTCCTCTGATTTTTCTCTTGAATTCAACGTTGCCGATTTTGATGGCGATAGTTTAACAGTAGGTATCTCACCAAGCGGACCATTTTACGTCAGACCGATCTCTTCAAGAACTCCAATAACCTTCGTGGAACTATTCTCAATGAATCTAACAAAACTCTTCTCTGATAAAGTTTACAAGCACACGATATTTGTCACTGATGGTAAACTCTCCGACACTAAAGAAATAAACATAACTGTCCTCGAGTCAAATAACCCCCCAGTCATAGGTCATACGTCCGTCGAGACCATAGACCTCAATAAAACTAACAGATTTATCAAGACAATCAACATAATGGATCAGGAATCAGGGAGACCCGAACAGGGAAGATTCACGTTTACAGTCTCGGACAGATTGGACTTGTTGGAAATGTCCATTGACAACAACGGGGTCATTTCCTATGAAGCGTCGGAGTATCACATAGGAGTTCACGAAGTAGAAGTTTGTGCGACTGATTCTGGAGTCGAAGGATTAGAGGGCAAGATAGGCATCTGTGCGACCGACAAAATTGAATCCACTGTGTGCAGAAAATTCCAACTGGCTATCGTAAACGGAAACTCGCCGCCAACCATCCTTGCTTACAACTCATCGAATTCGTCTAGCAGGATTCCCAGCACCCAGAAGCTCTCATTCCAAATCTACAAATATGACCCTGAGAGAATCTACCCGGACACTTACTGGTTCGTCGATAACAGACTCAAGAAAATAGACGTCGGTCAATCTGCAGATTCCTTTGATTACACTTTCGGCTGCGACGTCTGGGGAAACCACAAAATAAAAGCCGTGATAAGCGACGGGCTGCAAAACGACTCAGTAGAATGGGCTTTCGATATCGTGAGAGTTGCCTGTCCCGAAGGTATCGTCTCTAGAGAAAAAATTGGCGATGCAGTATGCGAGGAAAAATGGGGTTGTCTGGATTGGGAACTTTGCCAGAATGCATTGCAGTCTAAGGATGCAGGAAGTCTCAATACTGAAGAGTATGAAGAGCTAAGACAAAGGTGCCGTGCTAGGGATTATGATGACAGCACTTGTGGTTACCAGACAAGAATCTGTGTGGATACTAATGATTGCAATTCTCTTGAGAAAAAACCCGCTGAGCTGACACCTTGCCATTTCTCTCTCGAACCGAGTTGCACCGACGGCATTCAAAATTGTCACAGTGGTGAATGCGAGTTTCTCGTTGATTGCGGAGGTCCCTGCAAACCATGTCCTACCTGCTCAGACAGGATAAAAAATCAGGGAGAGGAAAACATCGATTGTGGGGGTCCCTGCCCGCAAAGATGCGAGTCCGCTCAGCTCCCGGAGGTCACTGAAGAAGGCGTCGTGATAAAACAGAGTATGCTGATTGTGACAGTCCTTGCACTTATCATCGCTGCGATTCAGATATTCCGGATAATGCGCAACAGACAAAAATTGGAGGAGCCATCCCGAAGAAATTTGGTTTTGACATATGAATAAACTTACCGGCCTGATTGTAACATTATCAGTCTTCATTATCATAGCCGCGCCATTTGTTCTCGCACAAGACTGCGTTCCAAATTATATTTGTAACGAATGGAGTGAATGTAAGGATAGTTTCACGACTCGCACTTGCACAGATGCCGAATGTGGAGGAAGGGACATAACAGAAAGAAGCTTTTGTTCTGGATCTAGATGTACCCCGCAAATTGAATGCGGCGAATGGAGTGCCTGCACCTATGAAGGCAAGGCAGACAATTTGATAAGAGGTGAGATTACATTCGGCGGACACAGAACAAGGCTCTGCGACGATATTAATGACTGCATACCAAGATTCATTCAGGAGGGGGCTTGCGAAGACTCGTACAAGTTACAACTCTCACCAGTCAGAGAATGTGGTCAAAATCTCCTTGTGGCAAGAGACCCATTATCGGAATACACCATTGCCAAGATAGACTTGGACCGCTGGAAAGCCGGAAAATTTGACCTCGCGTTCGTTCAGGGCGATAGAAAGTATTGTCCTTCCTGTTATAATGCTGTCCAGGATGAAAATGAAGAAGGGATAGACTGCGGCGGGGACTGCGAACCGTGTAAGACCGAAAGAAGATACCTCCTTTATTTGGCTATTCTCTCGCTCTGGGCAGGCTCGTTTATCTTTACTTTCCTGTCGTTCAGACAATTTTTAATACTCAGAAAACCAGAAGAGGTTTTAATTGAACAACAATGAATGAACTCAAGACCAACAGCATCAGGAATTTGACATTTGGATTAGTTCTGCTGACCCTTTTGTTTTTCTTTTTGCTAAAGACAACGATTGCTACTACAACCGGCAGCGACGGCGAAGCAAGCCTCACAATTTGGGGCGACACTGACAATCCCGAAGTGAAAAAATACAGTAACTCAAACATCACTTTCTTTGCAAACTTCACAAACTCTTCGTCTCATATAATCAACGACACTGAAGGGAATTGCACAATCAGATTCGACCATCTCGGATCTTACGGGACCGCTTTTGATATGCTCTTCAACTCCTCGGGAAACTTATGGTCATATGGCACATTGATAAGCTACAAGGGTATTCACAACTTCCAGGTCAACTGTACCGCGCTCTACGGAAACGTTACTCTATCAGACACTTTCATCATAAGTAACTCAATACCCTCAGTTCTTAAGGACCAGGGAGGTTACATAAATATGGACAACAATCCTGAAACCACAGATTACCTTTATTGCACTGAGAATTCTTTATGCGTCTACAATTTTTCGGCAAACGTTACAGATATAGACTTAAACGACGTATTAACATTCAGTTATATGGAGGCAAATCTAACGCTCACAAATTTCACGCTTAATACCGTAACCGGAATACTTGAAATAAACTACACAAACGACTACGATCTTTGCGGCGGGAACTGCAACGGGCAGAGCCGGATAAAATTAATAACTCTTGTCGCCACAGACACCGGTGACCCTGATGGAAACCCAACATTTGACTCCGGAATCCTTAGGATAAATATCACAGCAGAAAACGACCCTCCGTTCTTCCTAAATCTTGGAGGAGAAAGAATAATAAATAAATCTGGAATTAACTTGATATTGTCAGCAAGTGACGAAGAAAACGACGTCCCTTACACATTCAATGTCTCCTTCCTGAGCTGCGTCCATGCGGCAATAAATCCTCCAACCGGCCCTGACAACTGCACAATTTTTAACTTAACATATTACAACGAGACAGCAACAAACATCAGCCTCATGCCGCAGGGAAATCAAAAAGGTGAATATGAGATAAACTTTAGTATCACAGATTTTAGAAACGCAACTTACTCGACAGTTGTAAACTGGACTATCTCTTGGAACGACCCCCCATTCTTCACATACGTCTGCGACGATGAAAGGAACACAACAGAAGATTTTCCATTCACTTGTTACATAAATGCCTCAGATACAGACGAGCTGAACAACCTGACATTCATAGCAAATTACGCATGGTTTACTTTCGACGGCACATTCTCAAACATTACGACTATCTCAACTGCCGGCACAGGCAACGCTTCCGCGCTGGTCAGCTTCACCCCGACAGATTCGCAGGTCGGCAACTGGTCAATAAACATCACTTTGATTGACACAGGAGCACCCGACGCATCCATCGAGATGAATTCAACGTCATTCTATTTCTTTATAGATAATGTGGACGACCTGGTAGCTATCTCCCCCATACCAGATATAACGGCTTATACAAGCCAGACATATATCGTGTTAGTCAATGGAACTGATGATGACTTGCTGGTGACCGACAAAAATGTAAAGAACGAGACTCTGACGTTCTTTCCAGATAATCCTGCTTTAATACTGTCAAATCAGATTTATTTTCCTGGCACAAATATCTCCCAGGCAACCTTCAGTTTTGATCCAAAGGATTTGGGAGAAGGGCTGCATACTATCAACGTCACTGTATGCGACGCGGGCAATTGCTCCTGCGCTTCAGAAACTTTCACAATAGATGTCCTCAACAATACCGAGCCGCAATGGGATCAGATAATGGAGACAAGCTTCAATTTGACAGAGGACTCAGAGGACTTGCCGTTTTATCTG
The DNA here is from genome assembly GCA_002496015.1 of Candidatus Pacearchaeota archaeon UBA73. GTDB lineage: Archaea > Nanobdellota > Nanobdellia > Pacearchaeales > GW2011-AR1 > UBA73. Next base: position 7,395 of record DAIF01000004.1, read on the forward strand.
AATTTAAGTGAGTATGTGACAGACAACGACCCGATAACATTTTTATTAGAACTGCTGGATTCTTATGGTTTCGGTATGACAATAGACTCGGCAACAGGAATAATAAACTTCACGCCGACTGATGCCGACGTTGGATTTCACATGGTTAGAATAATTGCATCTGATGGCAAAACCCCCTCAGCAAAAGATTTCAACTTCACGGTCGAAAACGTGAACGACCCTCTGGTTTTCATGCAGCTGCTTATGCCTCGCAACGGAACATTCACTGACGGGCTGATAAATACTACAGAAGATTTTCTGATAGTGCTGCAGCTTCAGATAGCAGATGACGACCTTCTGATAGAACAAACCTCATTTTATCCGGAAAATTTCACTCTTTTATTAAACATTTCCGGGCGAAATTCAACACTTTTCCAGTTTGACCTTGGACATAAAGTCCTTAACAATATCTATCAGTATGATTCAGTTTTCACCCCACGAAAACAAGATGTCGGAGATTATAACATAACCATTAACATTACCGACGATTTTGGCAGCAGTATCTTTCTGATGTTCAACCTCACGGTGACCGAAACCCTTCATCCCCCGAACATCACCACACCAATAGAAAACGTCGCGCTCTCCATCCTGAATGAAAACTTCTACTTTGACGTAAATGCAACAGACCTTGAAGATGGTTCTGATGGAGAAATAACAAATCTGACTTTTAGGTTGCAAAACCTTACTGCAGGAGGGAATTTTCTCACGATAAACGCAAGCACCGGAGTAATTAATTTCACAAGCAATTCCTCCCTCGCAGGCAAATGGGAGTTCAGGATAATCGTAAATGACACTCACGGCTCAGAAGACTCAGAGTATTTTAATCTGACAATTTACGATTATCCTGTGATTCTTCTTCCAAATTCCAGTTACCAATTCGAGATGATTGAGAATGTGTCTGCACTCTTGAATTTCACAGTCAACCACACTGTTCAGGACAACCTGAACTACACGCTTATCATCAACGGCGCGACAAAGAACTCTACAATCGGCACAGGCAACGGTTCTGAGTTTATCTGGGAATTCACGCCGAACTTCACTATGGAAACAACCTGTTCTGACGCGGTAGACCTCACCCTCCTAGTCTCAAATTCCAAACTGAGTAATTCCACGTCTTGGCTGGTTTCCATCAATCACACAAACTACCCTCTTTCATTTATCGCTAACATCCCAGACCAATCCGGAGGAAGCCCGATAACGCTCGACCTGTCCGACTATTTCTACGATGTGGATGCAACAGATCCTTGCGTTAATCAAACAATTTCATTCGATTACACAAAGATAAACAACTCTGAAACAGGCGGTGTAATCACAGTATCCTTGACCAACTGGTCAGAAGGCATTCCGCCAACAGCCACTTTCTCCGTGGAATCAGACGGCATTGCGAACTTTAGCATAACTGCCTACGAATACAATATCTCAGACAGCTCTCATCTCCTTGCAAATTCTACAAGTAATGAATTTTTGGTGTCTCTCACCGTGCAGCAAGTTCAGCCCGCACAGAGAGCTGGTGGCGGAGGCAGCAGAGCGCAAGTTGTCTCTTTAAAGATACTCGTACCTGAGCCAGTTTCAGCAAAACAGAGAGATAAACTGATAATACCCCTGGGCTTGGAAAACGAGGGGCAGGTGGACCTGAACAGGATTTATCTTGCCGCCACAATAGCAAAAGACGGTGCGATAAGAGATGATCTGATGGCGTCTTTTGACCAGTCCTACTTTGAATCTCTGAAGATAGGAGAGAGAAAAAATGTCACCATGGTTGTTGATATAGAAACAAATTCGGTCGGCTTGTTTGAAGTGACGATAAACGCTTCTGTGGAAGAACCCCTATACAAAGACTGGGCTAAATTTTACATACAGATAGAAGAAGATAGAAGCGTCTTGGAAAAGATTATCTTCACCGAAGAGTTCATTATCGGCAATCCGCAATGCGCAGAATTAATTGACTTAATCAACGACGCAAAGAAACTTTTCAGCGAAGGGGATCTTCAGGCAGCTTCCACAAAAACAGAAGATGCACTGCGTGCTTGCAACAACGCGATTACACAACCCCCAAGGCCCAGAATCCCAGAGAGACTGGGTGACAGATTTATAGGCTACACCGCAATAGCTAGTCTAATAGCATTAGCTATCGGGTTTGCTTATTATACTTACAAGAAAATATCGCTGAACAGCCGGCTCAACAGAGAGTTGGGAAAAATTTAATAACACGCTCAGTTTATTTCGCTTGTAAAAAGAGGTAAAAATGCCCAAAAAAGAAGAGAAAAACCCATTCATCCCGGAAAAAGCCGGAAGAGCTACAGAGCAGGAGATAAAAGAGGCTTCATTGTTATTAAAGGATATTAAAGTCGAAGTCGGAAAAGCTTTCTTCGGTCATGAGGGAGTGGTAGACTCTTTGATAAGAGCCCTGCTCTGCAACGGTCACGTCCTTCTTGAAGGTGTGCCCGGAATTGCAAAAACACTGGTGATTAAGACGCTGGCAAAAGTCATCGGTTGCGAATCAAAGAGGATTCAGTTCACGGTCGACCTCTTGCCCACAGATATAGTTGGTTTGACAACTTACGACCCGGATAAGGGATTCGAAGTGGTCCGCGGTCCAATCTTTGCCAACTTCGTGATTGCGGACGAAATAAACAGGAGCCCGCCAAAGACTCAGTCCGCTCTTCTGGAAGCTATGCAGGAAAAACAAGTCTCAATAGGCAAAGAAACATATCATCTCCCAAGTCCTTTCTTTGTTATGGCAAGTCAGAACCCTCTGGAGACAGAAGGTGTATATTCCCTCCCTGAAGCTCAGATTGACAGATTCCTGTTTAAAGTTATATTCGGCTATCCAAAGCAGGAGTATGAAGAAAGAGTGATGGAGGAAAACACTACCTTCAAGAAATTCGAGGACATAGATCTTAAGATTTTGACAACGCCGAATGAAATAATCCGGTTGCAGAGACTTACCCACAAGATTTACCTCGACGACAAAATAAAGAAATATATTATGGCAATTGTAAACCTCACGAGAAATAAGAGTTTTAGGTTAGGCGATTATATCGAGATGGGCGCATCCCCGCGCGCAAGCATTAATCTTTACATCGCGGCAAAGTCGGAGGCTCTCTTGCAAGGGAGACATTATGTTCTGCCCGCGGACGTAGACAAAATCATTTACGACGTTTTGCGTCACAGGATTATGCTGACTTACCGCGCTCAGGCGGAAAATGTCTCCCCAGAAATGATAATTGATGAGATTTTGAAATCTGTTCAGTTTAGTTGAAATGGATAATAGAATATTTTTTAAGGCAGACATTGCAGGAGCAATATCAGACTTGCAAGCCTCAATGAAAGAATTCCTTCTTAAGAAACGACTCTACCGCCTTTTACTGCGAGGCAAGGGTCTGGAATTTGAGTCTTACCGCGCATACACGCCGGACGATGACGCCGCATTAATCGATTGGAAGGCTTCAAAACGGGCTAACGCCTTGCTGGTTAAACAATATCGCGACGAAAGAAACTTAAAAGTCGTTTTTCTTGTCGACATGGGCGACAACATGGTATTCGGTTCAACGGACAAATTAAAATGTGAATACGTCGCAGAGGTTGTCGCTGCGTTCTCGCACTTGATAACCACGACAGGCGACCGACCCGGCTTCGTTTTCTTTTCAAGTGGCATAAAATATTATTTGAAACCTTCTCGCGGAAACAAACACTTCAACCAATTTGTCGATTACATCACGAACATACAAAATTACGGCGGTTTTTCCAACCTTAATATAGCACTGGAATTTGCGTTGAATTACATCGGTCGGGAAGTCGAATCCTTGATAATCGTGTCCGACTTTCTGTCTTTCAATGAACAAACTAAATCAAACCTGTCCTTAGTCGCAGGAAAATTCGAAACTACCGCGCTCATGGTAAGGGACCCACTGGATGATACTCTCCCCGAAGTTTCCGGAGAGATTGTGGTGGAAGACCCACGAACAGGCGAGCAGCTGCTCGTTAATCCCAAAGTCGCAAAAAAATCGTACGAGCAGATTTCGCAGGCTAAGCTTGAACAAATTAAGAAAGCTTGTTTGTCAAACAACGTGGACCTTCTAGAGATTACGACGGATAAACCTTTCGTTCCAACCTTGTCCGCATTCCTCGGTGGTAGAGTAAGACACAGGGTGGTAACTTAAATGGCAATAGAAATAATAAGACCTTCGTATCTGGTGCTCTTGGGAATAATCCCCTTAATCATCTTCCTGCACTTCTTTATGCTAAAGAAAAAACGCAGCCATGCTTTGCGTTTCGCGAATTTTGACGCGCTTGCAAGAGTCAGTGGCGTAGACCTCTTGTCAAAGAACATCTTTATCTTGGTTTTGACTTTGTTCATAACTGTCCTGTTGGTGTTTTCTCTGGCTGGCGTAAAAGTCGATCAGAATCTTTATTCAAGTTCCTTTTCTTATATCATCGCAATAGACTCGTCCTCGAGTATGGAAGCCACAGACTTGTCTCCAAACCGGCTGGAAGTCGCCAAGCAGGCGGCGATTGATTTTGTTAGGTCTGCTCCTCTAGGCACAAGTATTGGAGTAATCTCTTTCTCCGGCAATTCATTTATAGAGCAGGACTTGACTCTGGATAAGGATGCGTTGGTAAGCTCTATCACAAAAATACCTCTCAGTTCCATCGGCGGCACCGATATAGGCGAGGCGATGATAGTTGGAACAAATCTTTTAAGGAGCGAGGAAGCGAAAGCTGTCATAATAATCAGCGATGGCAGAATTAACATTGGCTCATTGGACAACGCTATCACTTATGCTAACAATTACGACGTCATAGTCCATTCAATGGGAATCGGAACCGAGCAGGGTGGAGAAACCAGCTACGGGTTATCTAAGATAGATGAAGATGCTCTCAAGGCGATCGCTCATAACACCGGCGGAAAATATTTCAAGATAGAATCAGTGCAAGCGTTGTCCGAATCATTCGGGCAAATAATAGAACTAAAGTTCAAGAAGGTCACTTCTGACGTGACCCCTTACCTAATACTTGCGACTCTGGTCTTATTTATATTGGAATATATTCTAATTAGCACAAGATTCAGGATTCTTCCTTAGCCGGCTATCACACCTTTTTTCTGGGAATCTATTTTACTCTTTATCCGGTCCAAGTTGTCTAGACTTCCAATCTGTTTATAGCTGTCCGGCTCGACTTTAGGATAATTAACTTTCTGTTTGGCAACAGCTTCTTTCTTGTAAGGCACGATTTCTATTATCTCTGCTTTGCCAAGCTCGTCTTTTTCTTCAACTCCTCTCTTTATTATTTCAATGTCCCCTTTCTGCGGGTTCAGAAAATTAGTCAGAATTCTTTTCTCAACACTGACTGGCATTCTCTGCTTTTCAACTTCTTGAATCAGGTATCTCTTGACCTTGTCTATCTCAACCTCGTCGAAACCTGCCTCTAATAATTTCTTCTTCAAGTCACTAAACTCAAAACCCCTCTTTCTTCCTTCATAAACATATCTTAAAATATTTTCATTGACTTCTAACGAAACATCTCTAGCAGGCAAAGGTTGTTGCACCGCAACTTTCTCAGCTCTCACTTCCACTAGCACTCTTTTTTCCTTCTTCAGCACAAAATCTCTCATCTCAGAAAGCAGTCTCTGCATAAAATTCTGATTGAACTTCTCTCCAGAATATAGCGCTTCCTGCATTCTCTGGCAGAACGCAACTTCTCTGACAAGATTTCTCTTTCGCAACTCATCAATCAACTGCGTATATTTTCCCATAGTTTTCATACCCACTTCTTCAGAAAAGAATTCTCTGGCAACTTTATCCAGCGAGATTAAGAAACTATTTTGGTCTGCGATGAGCGCCGCGACAGCGGAAAGTTTCTTCTGGTAATAGGTCTCCTCATATTCTTTCTTGGCTTTTGCTTTTTTCGCAAGTCTTACTTCAACAAAGGTCAGAGCTACAATTACTGCAAGAATCAGAACAAGTGCGACCAAAAAGACAGGCAGCGGAATCGCCAGTATCGAAACGTTTAAAGCCATATAACACTCTATCCTTCTGTATATAAAAACTTTATTACTCACCTAGGATGAAAATTTATTCAAATGACAAGTCGTTTTTTGTGAAAGCCAAAAAAGTAAGTCCTCTTGGAAAATTCACAGGTCTCATGTTCAAATCACAGAACACCCAAAACCTCTTGTTTGAATTCCATCCAAAAGAACACTGCGCCATTCACTCGTTCTTTGTGTTTTTTCCTTTTCTTGCATTATGGCTGGACAAGAATAACCGCGTCTTGGAATGGAACTTTGTCAAATCCTTCACATTTGCAGTAACGCCAAAAAAATCTCCGGTTAAGCTGGTTGAAGTGCCTCTTAACGCAAAAAATCTCGATATAATCCATTTATTCGTCGATAAAAAGGAAACATTTAAATATATTCGGTGATATTACTACTAATCGAAAGGAGGTAGCAATGGGAAAGATTGTCGTAAAAAAGGTCATCGCAAGAAAGCCAGGCCATCTGTATTATGTGGACGGTCAAGGTAATGTCTGCGAGGCTGTTATGGCACGAGGCGGTCGAAAGAAAAAGCCAGCCAAAAAGAAGAAAAGATAATTCTTCTCTAGTGTGATTTTATTTTTAATTAACTTTTTATATCTATTACAATTTTCTTTATTCAGATGGATAATTACATACAACAGTACGAAAAGTTTGTAAAAGAGATAGTGGCCAAATCATATCCTGAGCTAGAAGGAAGAAAGATTATAGTTATAGAGAAAGAGGCAAAATACCGAGCGAAGGCGAGCTATACCTTAAATGGCTTGCAAATAACTATGACTTACAAACTTCGAAAATTTCCCCGGAAGGTTAAAAAAAGAATCATAACCCACGAACTATCTCATATGGTGGATTTCGTAAAAGATGGCTGGCTAAAAACAAATCTCGGATTTTATAGATATCTCCTGTTTCCAAACGTAAGGCACGACTGCGAGAGGAGAGTGAATATACGCGAAATAGAAAGAGGTTACGGCAATTATATCTTAGACGTAATAAAAGAAAACAAGAAAAGAAAACTGCAGCACCTATATCCCCTTACAGAGAAAGAAGTTAAGCGTTTAATTAAAAAACACGGAGTCAGAAGGTGATACTCGGAATCGAATCAACCGCCCACACCTTCGGAATCGGAATTTCCCACAACGGAAAAATTCTCGCAAACATTAGGGACATGTACAAAACCGCATCAGGCGGAATCATCCCGACTGAATCCGCAAAACACCATAGCGCATTAGCCCCAGAAATTTACCAGAAAGCACTCGTAGAAGCAAAAATCTCTCCAAAAAAGCTCAAAGCAATCGCAATATCGAACGCACCGGGTCTTGCACCCTGCCTTCTCGCCGGCCTCCACTTCGCCAAAGAAAAAGCCAACGAATTAAAAATCCCAATCATTCCAGTCAATCACTGCATAGCCCACTTAGAAATCGGTCGCTCCGAAGGCGCTCACGACCCTGTCCTACTTTACACCTCCGGCGCAAACACCCAAATCATCGCCTACGCTGCCGGAAAATACCGAGTCTTCGGCGAAACTCTCGATTTAGGCGTCGGAAATTTCATTGACAAAATAGCAAGAGAATTCGGCGAAGGCTTCCCCGGCGGACCAAAAATAGAGCAACTCGCTCTAAACGGAAAATACATCGAACTCCCATATTCAATCAAAGGCATGGACGTTTCTTTCTCAGGCATGCAGACAAAAATTTCTCAACTCTACAAAAAAGGCGTTTCAAAAGAAGATTTATCTTTCAGTTTGCAGGAAACCGCTTTCGCAATGCTCGTCGAAGCCGCGGAAAGAGCGCTCGCGCACACCGGAAAAACCGAACTCGTCCTCGGAGGAGGCGTCGCATGCAATTCCCGCCTTCAGGAAATGTGTAAAATAATGTGCAAAGAAAGAATCAAAAAAACAAAATTTTTCTGCCCGCCGAAAGATTTGCTCGTCGACAACGGCGCAATGATTGCCTTCACCGGAGAAATCATGTTCAACTCAGGCATCAAACAAAAACCCGAAAACATTGACATCTCCCCCAGAGAAAGAACCGACCAAGTCAAAGTTACGTGGCGATAATTTTCTTTGCCAGTACAAACGAAAGATTATGCTTGTGCGGCTTTACATCATCATGCTCTTCCAAATCCTACTTCAAAATCTCCACAGAAGTTGCAATGTGATCTTTAGTCAAAAGCAACCATTTCAACTGCTCATCTGTAAATTCAACTCCTTGTTCTTTTTGTCTTCCTAAATATTTGTTAAGTACATTTTTCTGATTTGAATATGAATAAAAAAGAGAAGGTTATGATTTTTATTGACGAAAGCAATCTAATCATCTCATAAGGAATCTGTTGCCAGAATCTGAGGATTTTCGAGTGTAAACACCCAGACAGCAGAAGTTTATTATAAAGAAGATTTCAAAGAAAAGGGTAGTGGTTTGTAATTTTGAGTAATACAAAAATTAACCCTATCAACGCGAGCGCAAGAGCGATAAAAGCCAAATAACGCTCCCAAAGGTTCTTCTCAATTTTAATATCTTGTTCTTTGAGGTTTTCAGATGCGGAGCTTTTATTGTTTTCAAAAATTTCCTCTTGGATGGATTGAATAAATATATTTACAGATTTAGAACCTCCTGATGATATCACATTATCCAATCGGATTAGTAAGTCATTATAATTGTCAGAGTTTAGATTTATTTTTTTAGTTTCGTTTACGCTTATAGTAACTCTGTGCGGGTTGCTTGAGATTGTGAATGTTGCTGAATTGTTGTATATTTCATCCACCCGTAATTCATGTGCTTCGTCTTCGAAGGTAAATTTTACTCTCCAATTCTTAAATAAGATTTTCGAATAGCCCTCCTGAAGTTGTGTTTGTGAGGGCATGAAATAAGGATAAGAGTAACTTCCACCGCTTGTTACTGGTTTCTGCACCGAGAAGTTTTGCTCTTCTGGTGTATCCTGTTTTGATACTACAAAAGTATGTGCTGAATACCCTCCAGTATAATAAAATGAAATATACCCCGAACTATTTGCTTTACAAACTCCTGAGCTGCAGTCCTGCCCGCTGATATTCTTTCCGGTTATATTGTCTAATTTCACTAAGTAATTTGTTCCGTACGTGAGCCCCCCGATAGAATGAGATACGTTATTAACACTTATTTCGCTGGATTCCATCCAAGTCATGTTCCCTGTGCTGTCCCATTCAGAGATAACTATATCCACCCATTTCGACGTGTCATCTCCAGGAAGCGATATAGTTAAATTAGATAGAATTTCATCTGCCACAAGTGTTTTGATTTTCCATTTTTCATCCCCATAAATTCTTATTGTAGAAGACAAATTCAGAGGGTTTTTTGCCATAGAAAACGGTGGTTGGAATTCGTATGCACCTGCATCAGCAGAATCATAAATGGGGTTCCCATTAAAATCATAAGGCAATACCCAATAAAAAGATGGATCACTGACATTTTGATTTATGATGTCTATCAACGTAGAATTAGAATTGAGGGTGTAATTTCCGTTTCCTGATGCGTCTCCTGTGGAGTAAGAGTTATCGTCAACAAAAGACGCATTGTATCCAATTAAAGAGAATAATCCGTCAAACTCTCCCCTAAATGTGAAACTGCGAAAAGAATTCCCTACGCTGCCCACATTATAACCTACTGGCCAGGACCCAGTTCTATTAGATGAAAATAAAGGTCCAAAAGTATCATCCTTGTTATTCCAATTGTCAAATATATTAAACCTCGAATTCCAGTTTAACCGGTCATAACTTTCATTTCCATTATCATTGTATCCCAAATTTTCTCTCTGTCCTGCAAAAGTATTTTTCCACAAGAGAATATTATTTGCTATGGCCTTGGAACTGTCCGCTGCAATTTGTAAAAGAGGGGCAACAGACTCATTTTTCTCAATTACATTTTGGATTATAGCCATGCCATGAGATACGTTTCCATTCTGTGCCGCAGCCCCCAAAATAGAAATAGTTAAAGAATATGAATATACTGAATTGAATGCATAAATTACGTTATCACTTATCTGATGTCCTGCAGCAGATTCTAAGGTGGCAGTCAGCGCCCCTATGTTCTTATTTCCTAAAAAACTATAGAGGTTCCCATTTATTGAAGTAGAACTAATTGTCTTAGCGGTATTTCCTCTAATAATTGCGTAAGGAGTTTTTGTTGTGCTAAATGCACCAAATCCGCCTGACAAAGCAAGAACTGAATTCTGAGTAGCATACGCTGTTTTAAAAGAATAGATTGGAGCAGTTTGAACAAGATTAATTGTATTATTATGTAGCCATAATGAATCTGAAGCTGTTCTCCCCCTAATGGTATTAATTCCAGCTGACGCAGTTAAATTAATCCCTTCTATTTTAAGTTTGATGGCTTGAAATTGGACATTTGTTCCGCCTGCTATGGTTGTGTTACTTCTTCTGGCGTTAGAACTTGGTCGGATTATCAGCCAGGTGTCCATGGATGCTCCTAAGTTGGCCGGTGTGTCTCCTGGAAAAGAGTAATTCCCTTCTGCTAAAAGTATTACGCCTCCCCCGGCATTATCTCGCCCATAATTAGAGTTATGATATGTCCTTATCGCTTCGGCTGCGTTCTCTATGGTCAAAAAAGCACTTCCATTCTCTGCTGCAACCTGAGTAGAATAAACAGTTCCAGTACCATCGCTACCGGAATTTGAAACAAGAGCATACCCTATTCCATAGCTTTCGTCTTTGTCATTTAGAGTGTACAATGGCCCCAGCCGTTCATCTGGCTGTTCAAATCCGTCTGCTCCAACACTGGAATTGAGGACTGAATCTTCGTCACCTAACCAAGGGTAAGCGACAAAGGTAACGTTAATTATTTCATTTGGGTTAAAATTGTCAAGACTAACTGTTGTAGCATAAACCAAAACTTTGTTTGCATCAGAATCCGAACGAGAAGAAATGGTCATATCTGTTACTATCGATTCTGTAGAATGGCCACTTTGGTCAGTGGCTAAAAAATTAATGGCTGCAATCGGTTTCCCGTATTGAGCAAATCTATGAAAAGCAACCGCCTCAACTAAAAAATCCTCTGTAACTCTTTCATATCCTGGCCAAGCCCATCGACCTATAACTTTCGGATAATCGAGAGTAGATTGACTAACAACAGACATATTAACTACTTCATTGTTGTATGTTTCTGTTCCGCCAGTGTAATTATTGTAATAAAAATTAGAACCTATTGAGACGGTTACATCTGTTCCTGACGTTCCTGCACCACCATTTTTGTCGTCGTTATAAATAAAGTCCGATAAAGCCACAAGCAGGGTTATATTATTTCCAGTTTGTGTTTCATTTTTAAAATTCTGATTGGGGTATGGCTGTCTAATCCATGAAGTTCCGTAAACAGTTCTGTTGATGGTGCCCAATGAACCAGAAGAATTGTATCCTTCTGACACGACATTGAATATAATCTGGGGATTATTTAAGGTGTTATTTTCTCCCAACCCGAAATTGTAAGTTCCATTCGGTAAAAATCCTTCAATATCTATTTCAGCCATCCACCCATTCTGAAGAATGCGGACCTCAGTTATATCTCCAGTGCCGGCTGAAACAATTTCAATTAACAATACTCCAATTAAAAAACACAGTAGTACACCTTTCTTTTCCACAATACTCATACATATGAGTTATCTATTTAAAAAACTTGTGTAGAATTTGCTAATATATTGTTGAATTTGTTTCTTAAGCCAAATTGTATATACATTGCTATGGACTTGCTAAATTATATCGGTTTCATAAAGAGGGGTAAAAACAGAAGGATCATATTTATGAATTTGAACAAGCCCATGATGCCATCTGAATTGGTTATGAAAATTTACAAAAGTAACAGCAATACTTACTTTAATCTTGTTTCCCGTGCTTTGTCAGAATTGAAAGAGAAACGGCTGGTTGAGGTCGTGAATCCAAAAGAAAAAACCGGGAGAATTTATAGAAGAACAAAAAATGGCGAGAAGGTGGCTAAAAAATTAAGTGAAAACTAAATCTTTCTATATCCGAAGATTTTGTTCCCGCAGTCCAGGCAGTTAAAGAAAAAGGTAAAAATGTTGAGAACGTCGGATTTGAAAATAAGTTTTCTTATCATCTACAGCAGACTTGTGACAAACTAACAATACTAAGAAAGGAAGAAGTTGAACAATTCTTCAATCAAAAATACTAAGGCGCAATCAACTCTTCTTCCAAATACTCGCCCGACTCGTCCGCCCCATCCACATAAATCCTAACTCTTTCTATCTCAGAAGTCGTCTCTTTAAATCCAAATCCTCTCTCTTTAAGAATGCTCATTATTTCTGCTTCATCAGCTTTTCCATACTTGCACCCCTCACAAAAGAATTCTAAACGATATAAATTTCTGTCATCATAACTTCCGCTTCCCACAATCTTAGTCGAAAAGACACCATTTAACTGTCCAACAATTTCGTCAAGAGTTCCATTAACCACATACCGCGTCCCCGTCTGTCCTGTCTCGTTCCATTCAGGTCTACTCTCAAAATCCGAACCGTCAAAATCATCTTCCAATATTTCCAAAAATGAATCGTCAGCATAAACACTATATGCAGGAACTTCCTCAGTTTTTACTTCTCCGCGAATCCCAAATTGCTCGCGAAGTTTTTCACGCAGAATTTCTCTTCCGTTCCCTTCGGCATTAATTATAATATCATAACGCCCATCAGGCAGAGTACTTTCAAAAATCACCTTGTTGCGGTCAAGGCCAATACCCCATGCAAAATGAACCGCATCATACAATGTCTGAGAACAGCCAGTAAACTTTTCATCAATCGGCCCTGTAGAGTAGGTCCCATAACCCAAATCCGCAAGCCCGGCCCACGCGTCATGAATCTCAACCGGATTCTCCGGAGCTAAACCCGTTGCAGGATCTATTCCCGGCTGAATTACTTTCTGTGTTGCTTCAATAAACGATGTTAATTCCTCCCCGCCCTTCTCAAATAATTCTAATAATTGTTCACCGGAAAGGGTCATCTCTGCTTCATTAAGATTTTCCCCGCCAGCTCCTAATTCAATCTTTCCCGATAACGTATTTTCAGAAATCATTATATCTCCTTTTTCTACCGCCCCCGTTAGCAAGTCGTCTTCTTCCTCTTCACCCAAGCCATCAACTTCACCTCCTCCCGAAAGAAATCTTTCTCTTTCAACACTTCCCTCTCTTGCATCAGAAGCGCTCCCGTCAGGCGTCAGGTAAGAACTCTGCGAACTCGCAGAGCCGTTTTCCGCAAATCTCGAATTTCCGTCAGCATTATTTCCTTCTGAAAATAAACTTTCTCGCTCAGAAACAATCTTACCTAACCAACTAAACATCGGCCCTCCTCTTTTTCCTGAATAATCCTCAGTAGAGTAAGAACTCTGCGAACTCGCTCGCGAAGCCGGAGATGTATTCCTCACATTACCTTCACCTAAATCTTGCGTGTTGGCATATCCAAAAGTTTCTTTTTCAGAAGGAGAATTTTGTTCAATTAACTCCTGTGCCACATCTAAAATCCCGATAGGAGCACGCATAACCAAAGAATTCCCATAGATCCTCCCAGAACTCTCTCGCGAACCCGTCGAATTATTATTTATTATTTTGTTGTCATCATCCAGACCTTGCATATCGAACTGTCCAAAAATCTCGGACCCTCCCTGAAAAAATTCATCACTCTCGACCACAGAACCCTGACCCTCAACAGCATAACCAATTTTCTCATTAGCAAATCGCGTCGTCGGTTGGCTGGATTGCCTCTTCGGAATGTTTCCCCCGAAATTATTTGCCGCCTGCGAAGAAGGAGTTTCTTTTTTTAAGTTTTCCTCAATCAGCCATTGTTTAGCTCCGGCACTGCTAACATCCTCAAAAACTAATTCGGACTCGGGTTCAAAGTAATCTTTTTGTGCAGAACATCCTCGCGTCCCAAAATAAACTGCCCCGCTCAACAGCGCCACCAATCCCGTGCCAACAACAAAATTTCGTCTTTTCATCGCAAAAATTCGTGAAAACTATTTTTATACTTTTATATTCAACACAACAATCTTTTCCCCACCTTATTTAAAAACATTAAATCGAATTTTTCCATTACAAAAATTATCGCTCTTCATATGCACGGACAATATTATCAAACTCGTTTTCTTCCCAAGAACTTCCACTAAAACGATTGCTACCACAAAAACAGATATTAACATTCTCTACACAAGGTATTGTACGATATATTCTTCCCAAATCGTCTGCTGAAGATAAAACAGAGTTCATTGCTCGGTCAACACGAATTCCTAATCCTTGACCAACAAAAAATGCAGCATGATTAAATTATGGGTCGCATGCATATCGCGCGACAAACATTTTACCGATATCTTCATCTCCAAAAATGTCAAAAATTCTCAAAGCAAGACGCGGGTTAGTTACCACTAATTGTATTTTTCTTTCTAAGTCATCCTTTATTGGATAATAAATCTTAGTTTCTGTATTGGCTGGTGGTTGTTCCATATTCTTTTTCACACTACACTGTATTTAAATCTTTTGTTTGTTACCACTACAAAATACAAAGGATTCCCATTTATGAGACCAAAAATTTAATCACCAACAGGAAAATTCATCGTCGGAATGATTTTAGGAGCCGGACTCGCGTGCCTGATTATCGCAATAATTATTCTAATGCAGCGCGAGAAAAAGAGATAACGTTCAAAACAGACAACTTTATAAACCAACATTTTCATAAAACTCTAACTAAACCAATGACGTTAGTCAATAACGGAGGTCGTAATGGACTTCTATAGTATCGTAGAAAAAGCGAAAAAAACTGGCAAAATCGAAAAAGGTACGAACGAAGTGACGAAGTCAGTCGAACTAGGAACAGCAAAACTTGTTGTGTATGCGGCTGACGTAAATCCAAAAGAAATCGTTATGCACCTTCCAGTGATATGCAAGGAAAAAGGAATCCCTTGTGTTGAAGTCGACTCAAAGCAAAAGTTGGGCGTTGCAGCAGGCATCCCTGTCGCGACATCAGCAGTTGCGGTCATCGACGCCGGCGAAGCCGCCAGCGAAATCGCTAAAATAAAATCAGAAAAATAATAAAACATGGCACAGCAACGAGTGAAGGACAAAACGCAAAGTGAAGCGACAACTTCAGTAGGAAAGTTGTCCGAAGATAAACCGGTAAACGCTTTAGTAGAACAATTCATCGGCAGGACTGGCGCGCGTGGCGAAGTCACACAAGCAAAAGTAAAAGTTCTTGATGGAAGGAATAAAGGTCGTTCACTCAGACGAAACATTAAAGGCCCGGTCAGAATCGGTGATTTAGTCACCTTGAGGGAAACCGAGATTGAAGCAAGAAGAATCAGAGGCGGCGGCGGGAGGTCAATGTAATGGTTAAATGCACATTCTGCGGTCGCGAAGAAAGTCCGCACAAAGGCGTCCATTTAATAAAAAACATCGGCGTAGTCGCATATTACTGTTCAAGCAAATGCCAAAAAAATGCCGAGAAATTAAAGCGCGACAAACGAAAAGTCCGCTGGACCGAAGCGTTTCACATAACGAGAGAAAAAGCAATAACTAAAGCCAAAGAGCAAAAAGAAAAATCCTCACTAAAAAACGAAGTCAAAGAGGAAAAGAAAAAAGCGAATCTCGCTAAGAAATAATCTCAAATTAAGAGAAAAATTTATAAAATCTTCAAATTGGTATAATAAATGAAAAAAAAATTATTAACTTTAGGTCTTGTTGGATGTTTAGTAGGATGCCCGGCGCCGGCGCCTCCGGAAAGAGAAGTCGAAGTAGTTTATAGAATGATGCAAGAAAATGATGTGAAAAACTATAAATGCGACCCACACTATACGACACGCGGAGACAATGGAAGATTTAGTAGGGAAATAACTTGCAGCAAAATTGTTTTGCCTCGGGACCAAGGCATCCTGACTTTCGAGGGAGATGGTCCCGAATACGGTCAAAAAGCGATTAGACACGATCCAAATCCAATAATTGTCGGAGACGAGACAATATTTAACGTACGTCCTGGAGAAGAAATCTATGTTGGAGGTTGTATATTTGGAGTTGCAGACGCTCCCCAAGTAGAATACAACGATTTGTATGGCAACAACTCTACAATTTCAACAGCAGTTCTCTATAAGTTTAAATCTAATTAATATTGTTTAAAAAACATAAACTTTATAATTTGACCAATTATCTATTTTCATGATAGAAAATCTGGTAATACCTTACCGTGCTCACACCCCAGACGAAATCCAAAGATTTTCTGAGCATTCCGCAAGTTTATCCGGATGAAACTGACATCCAAGAATTTCTGAAATTATCGAAGGATAACGTTAGAACTTTAATATTAGAAAGTCTCGATATTCGCTTCCGCGCAGCAGAACAAATTCGCAAGATTATTGCTGACGCAAGGCATGATAGAAAATGGTATGCCAAACAAATTTCTGCTGCTCAAGCTGATAAAATAAAAGGAACGGAAAGGTTAGGTAGATTAGCCACCTTACTCGGAATCCCTTCAAAATATTCTTAGTAAATTTATTTTACCGACGATAAAATGAAATTTGTCACAGCAAGGTTTTTAAACCCATCTCACTATTTTTAAGCACAGAGGTTCTCTCATGGTTGATAAAAATGAAGCAATAAAGGATTATTCATCCAAAAATATCAAGGTTCTGGAAGGATTAGAGGGCGTGAGACACCGCCCTGCGATGTACATAGGCTCCACCTCCAAAAACGGCCTCCACCATCTAGTTTACGAAATAGTTGACAACTCAGTTGATGAAGCAATGGCTGGTTACTGCGACAAAATAGAAGTCACGATAAACAAAGATGGTTCAATTACAGTGATTGACAACGGACGAGGCATTCCCACTGATCCACACCCCGTCTACAAAAAATCAGCGATGGAAATCGCAATCACAAAACTCCACGCCGGCGGAAAATTCGACAAAGGCAGCTATGCCGTTTCAGGCGGACTCCATGGAGTAGGTATCTCTGTCGTAAACGCACTCTCAAAAAAAATGAAAGTAACAGTAAAAAGAAACGGACAAATCTATCAGCAGGAATACAAAATAGGAATACCTCAATACGAAGTCAAGGTCGTAGGAAAAATTGAAAAAGACGACACCGGAACCGAAGTCACGTTCTTCCCCGATGACACAATCTTCTCCACGACCCAATTCGAATTCAGCATCCTACAAACCCGATTCAGGGAAATAGCTTTCCTGAACAAGGGAGTAAAAATAGTCCTGAAAGAAGAAGCAACAGACAAAAAAGAAATCTTCCATTACGAAGGGGGATTGGAAGAATTCGTAAAATGGGTGAACAAGTCAAAAGAATCCCTTCACAAACCAATATACTTCACGAAAGTTGAAGACAAAGTAGCAGTCGAAGTCGCAGTGCAATATAACACGGGCTATCAGGAAAACGTCCTCGGATTTGTCAATACAATCAACACAGTTGAAGGCGGAACACACGTCGTAGGATTCAAGACCGCGCTTACTCGCGCCATCAACGATTATTCAAATAAAAACAAAATGTCAAAAGACGGTAACCTTACAGGCGACGATGTTCGTGAAGGCCTCACAGCAATTATCTCTGTAAAGGTGCCGGAGCCGCAGTTTGAAGGACAGACAAAAACAAAGCTCGGCAACTCTGAGGTCAAGGGTATTGTTGATAGCGTCTCGATGGCTGCTCTGCAGGAATTTTTTGAAGAAAATCCTGCGATTGCAAGAAAAATTGTAACAAAAGCTTTGGAATCTCAAAAAGCGCGGAACGCTGCCAAGAAAGCAAAGGAACTGGTCAGAAGAAAATCCGCTTTCTCTGTCGGCGGCTTGCCCGGAAAGCTCGCGGACTGCTCAAAAAGAAAATCTGAGGAAACCGAACTGTTCATCGTCGAGGGCGACTCGGCCGGAGGTTCGGCAAAACAGGGACGCAACAAGGAGTTTCAGGCAATCCTTCCATTGAAAGGAAAAATTCTGAACGTCGAGAAAGCAAATCCTGTAAAGGCGTTATCAAGCGACGAAATAGCAAATCTTATTACTGCAATCGGTACAGGTGTAGGAGAACAATTTGAACCGGAAAAATTGAGATATTCAAAAATAATAATCATGACTGATGCAGACGTTGACGGCGCCCACATATCAACTCTTCTCCTTACTTTCTTTTTCCGTTTCATGCCGAAGCTCATAGAAAATGGTAATGTCTATATCGCAGTCTCTCCTCTGTATAGGATCAGAAAGAAAAGCATTCATTATGTTTACTCAGACGACGAGCTGAAGAAAATCATCGCAAAACTCGGACAAAACATAAACGTTCAAAGATTTAAGGGTCTGGGTGAAATGAATCCCGAACAGCTTTGGGAAACAACAATGAATCCCAAATCCCGCCTGCTCAAGAAAGTCACAATCGAAGACGCAGTCAAAGCCGACGAAACATTTTCAAAACTAATGGGGGATGACGTTGAATCTCGCAGGCAGTTCATAGCTGAACGCGCTCACGAAGCCAACGTTGATATTTAATATGAAAAAGAAAAACAAAACGTTTAATGTGGACGAAGAAACAATCGAGATAGAGTTAAACGACGATGAAATATCTAAATTAATTATAAAGTTAAAAGAATTGAAGGAAAGCAAAGCCCATTTACATTTAAGTTTTAATAACAGCAAAAAAGAATTATTGATTCATCATGAGGGAGACGAACTAAAATGACGCCAAAGCAAATAGACGAAGAAAAAATTGAAGAAGAAATATTGGAAGAAGAGAAGAAGCGCCGAACAAAAGACCAGATAAGCTCCGAGCCCGGAATAATCGGTGCCGAAATAGTCGAAGAAATGGAAAGGTCATATATTGACTATGCGATGTCTGTCATTGTTGACCGCGCCCTTCCTTCAGTTGAAGATGGACTCAAGCCTGTCCAGAGAAGAATCCTATATGCAATGCAAACCGTCGGAGTAGATCATACAAAACCGACGATGAAATCTGCGAGAGTCGTCGGTGATGTCATGGGTAAGTATCATCCGCACGGCGACTCTGCGATTTACGGCGCGATGGTCCGGCTTGCACAGTCGTTTTCGCTCAGATATCCATTAGTTCACGGTCAGGGTAATTTTGGAAGTATGGACGGCGACTCTGCGGCAGCAATGCGTTATACAGAAGCAAAACTAAGCAAAATCTCATCCGAACTCTTAGGAGATTTGGATAAAGAGACAGTGAATATGATACCTAACTTCGATAATACCCTAAAGGAGCCAGAGACTCTCCCTGCAAAACTTCCAAATCTTTTGTTAAATGGTGCTACAGGCATCGCAGTGGGAATGGCAACCAACATCCCGCCCCACAATCTGACCGAGTTGTGCGATGCAATAATCGAATACATCAACAAACCAAATGTAACTGCAGAAGAGTTGGCAGAAATTGTAACTGGTCCGGACTTCCCAACCGGCGGTGTCGCCTCCGGTCCCGGCATAAAAGAAATGTACAAAACCGGTAAGGGTAGAATTGTAATGCGTGCCACTCACACAACCGAAGAGCATAAAGGTAAGGAATCAATCATCGTGACGGAAATTCCCTATATGGTTAACAAGGCAGAACTAATCAAAGATATCGCTCGCCTCGTAACTGAAAAGAAACTCCCTGACATCGCAGACTTAAGAGATGAATCCTCAAAAGGAAAAGTCAGAATCGTGATTGAATTAAAAAAAGGCGTGACTCCAAAGTATACGATAAACAAACTCTACAAACTGACAAACTTACAAACCAATTTTGACGCAAATATAATTGCACTTGTCGGCAAACAGCCAAAGACCCTCAATTTGCGCGATATAATCGAAGAGTATGTAAAATATAGAATAATAATCGTGACAAAGAGAAGCAAGTTCGAACTCAAGAAAGCAGAAGACCGGCTGGAAATCGTCCTCGGTTTGCTTAAAGCCCTCAACCAGATTGATAAGATAGTGGACTTCATAAAGAAAAGCAAAAACGCGACAGAAGCTCACGAAGGTCTGATGCACAAGTTCGGCTTCACGACCAGACAAGCAAAAGCGATTCTGGAGACTCGCCTGCAGCAACTCACGTCCTTGGAATCCGAAAAACTTTCAGAGGAAGAAAAGAAACTCAATGAAACCATAGAATACCTTAAGAAAATATTGGGCAGCGAACAGGAGATATTGAGAGTTATCAAAAAAGAAGTCACAGATATCAAGAAAGAATACGGTGACAACAGAAAAACAAAAATCTTAAAGAGAGTAGAAGAACTTTCTGAGAAAGATTTGATTGAGAAAAAAGACGTCGTAGTCACAATCACAAAATCAGAATACATCAAGAGAGTCGACGTTAAATCCTACAAAGAACAAAGACGCGGCGGCTCTGGAATGGTCGGAGCCGATCTCAAAGACGAAGATCTCGTCGTGCATTTGCTGACTTGCTCGACTCATGATACCTTGCTCTTCTTCACAACTCGCGGCAGGGTTTTCTGGCTCAAAGCCAACGACGTCCCGGATGCGACCAGACAAAGCAAGGGACGCGCATTAGCTAATCTTTTCAATCTTCGCGAAGAACAGATAGTTGATGTCCGGAACATCAAAAACTTCGAACAAGGTTATCTTTTCTTTGTCACAAAGAAAGGAATTGTCAAGAAACTGCCTGTGAAAGACGTTGCCAATCCTCGCTCTACCGGAGTAAGGGTGATGAATCTCCCAGCCGACGGCTCGGATTCGATTATTGACGTTAAATATCTGGAAGGTGGTCAGGAAGTTCTTCTCATAAAGAAAAAAGGAAACGCCGTCCGCTTCAACTCAGATGAAGTAAGGCCGATGGGTAGATCGAGCTATGGGGTAAAAGGTGCTGAGCTGGATAAGAATGACGAAGTCGTCTCTCTGGAGGTAATCCCCAAGAAAGAAAAAATAACAATTCTAACCATAACCGAATTGGGTTACGGCAAACGCTCCGATCTTGAAGAATACCGAAAAACGAGCAGGGGCAGCAAGGGTGTAATCAATCTAAAAATTTCCGACAAAACCGGCAATATCGTCCGTTCTCTTTCTGTTGACGATAAAGATTCGGTAATTGCCACAACAACAAAAGGAACAGTCATAAGGGTTGGAATGAAAGACCTTCGCGTTATGGGCAGGGCGACTCAAGGTGTCCGCGTCGTCAAAATCAAAGACGGCGACAAAGTCGCAGACATCGTCAAAGTCCCCCACGACGAAGATTTGGAAAAAACAGATTTAAGGGATTTTGCCTAAGCAACTAATAAAGAATCGCCTGCGTTGTAATATAAATCTCGCTCTCTTCTTTGTTCGGGATCAAAAATTGTAACTCTAAATGCATATTTTTCATCTTTTTCTCTTGCAACTCTTCTGACTTCTCCAGACACAAGCCATTCTAACTCCGATCTAAACCAAAGGCAATTGATCACCAACTTCTAATTTGTCAACAGTTTTGTATCTCGTCATCTTCCCATTTTTATTATGAACTAATCACCAATAACTCACTCTCGGATAATTGTAATAATTCCCGTAATCATTGCCGTAGTAATTTCCGTAATTATATCCTCCATAATCATAGTATCCACCATAATATCTGTTGCTGTTATAACCAGGATAATATCCGTAGCCGTAAGGCGTCTGCACTTTTTCTTTAACATAAGTTGTCCGGTCAACCCATGAATTTCCGTTCCAATACCTTGTGCTTACTTTGTCGTAACTTGTCGCAGTAGTCGTTTTCGGGCCATAATAACTGCCGGTCGTCCTGACATTGTAAGAATAATATGCATCGTAGCTTCCCCCATAATACGGGTCGTAATAACCTCCATAATAAGCCGCCGAACTCAAACTTATCAGTGCAATTAACAAAAACATTCCAACCGCAAATAATCCGATTGTTTTCTTCATACGTTTTCTAAAACCAGGAAATATTTAAACTTTTCGTTAATATTATCACTAATAAATTACTACATAAAATCAACAACCAAATTGACAGAAGCAATAAATTAAAATCTCCAATTATACGTTCCAGAAGTGTAATCATATCTCGGTTGGTAGTAATAATATCCATATCCCTTCACATACTCGTTATCAACTCTCGGGTCAAAGGTGGTTTTGTATCTCCAATCAGACGGCTTTGTCTCGCTCTTGTCCCCATAATGATAATAAAATGCGTCCCCTGAAGATCTACCAGATTGAATATTATATCTCATGTCGTATGAGTTCGCCTGCCAGACAACTGCTCGGTATCTCTGTGTCTCTTCCTTCCATCCATCGCCATTCTCCACCCACTGGCAAACTCTGTCTGTTCTCCACTTAAACTCATTATAGTCCCAATATTTGCACGAGCTATCGTAATCTCCATAGCTATAAGTTCTGTAAGTATAAGCATCAACACTCTGCAAAGCATTAAGAGCCAACAGCACTGCAAAAACTGATAAAATTATTTTTTTCATCTTAATTCATGCTCCCATATCCCAAAAGATTCATACTCAATCTCCGAGTTCCTTCTCTTTCTTTCAATTCCTGTTCTCTTGCTTCAATAGCCTTTCCAATTCTTATTAGAGAAGCTAAATTATCTGCATGTTGCTCCTCTGTTGTTTTTCCCAGTTTGTGTGCAGCATGAATAACTAACCCTAAGTTGGTATACGTTCTAAAAGCAAGACTATATTGTTTCCATGCCAGACCTAAATCTCGTGATGCACCAGCTCCCATTAATTCTCTCAGCACTGCCCTTTCTCCCCCTGTGAAAAATTCTTTCATGTATCCAGACTGTGTCGTATCCCCACTCATCTTGCTCCTCCTCTCGAAAAGATTCTTTCTTGTTCTAAGTCTGCTCTTGGTCCATGTGCTTCCCTTTCAGCCATATTCCTCCAACTTCCCACTACTATATAAATCTTTCTGAATGTCACGCCTAACAAAAGACAACAAAACACCAAATCAAACCAGCAATCCAATAAAACCCTTCAAGAAAAATCTCCAAAAATTTAAAAAAGCCTGCAATTATAATCTTTTTAACATGCCTCGGTAGTTTAGTGGCTAGAACACGACCCTGTCGCGGTCGAGGTCCGAGTTCGATTCTCGGTCGGGGCGTAAGTACATTTTGGAATTTCTAAGGGGTGGATTGTGCATAATCGGTGTATGAAGTTTATAATTTCCGCCGAACACCCACAAGAATGAAAATAGATCCATACAGACACAAGGAAAGATATACGGCTTGGAAAGAAAGATCCAAAGAAGGAATTGAAGAGATCTCCAAGAAAAATTCAGATATAATTTTGAGATATATCATCAATATGGAACATGGAATAAACGTTTCTGTAAAAAGTTCTAAGGGGGCTCGCAGTTATATCCGAATCAATACTTTGCGAGAAAAAATGGTTTTTTTCGCAAAAAAGTTCAACGAGATTTACAGTCTGGAGGACATTACCGAAATCGATGAAGAAAAGTTGGTCTTGTTCTTCGCTCAAATGAGAAACGGAGAAATTAAAAGACGAGATGGAAAAACCTATGTGGGCGTTGGAGATTATGTCAAGTGTTTCAAGGCATTTTGGCACTGGTACCAAAAAATTAGTAAAAAAGAAAGTATTTCCCTGCCTAATAAGGAGATTTACTTCCTCTTTCTCTGAAAGATTACTGGCCTGATTTTTATCTCCCCCTTCTGGAATGAAACCAAGTTTATCGATTGAGTCATCGATTCTTTTTGTTGTACACACTATTTGATATCTCATCTTACCAATTTCCTATTGCTCCTAACTTTAGCAACAACTCGGCCATAAGATCTTCCTACTGGCTGTAAACTAACAGTCCTACCTTGAATTTGCCTAGTCAATTTTGCTTTGGCTTCTCTGCCGCCAAATTGGTGTAGCTCTGGAACATTCGCGCCGGCAAGTCTAACGAAATTACTTCCGTTTACTTTATGGTACGTTTCAAATGTGTCACCATCCACTACTCTTTTAACGGTTCGATGTATTACCATCATGCTGGAAAAATTTTTATAGTTATAAATATTTGTACCTTACAAATGTTACAAAATATACAAAATCAAAGAGTGCACATATTAAGCCCAGGTTTTGAGTTTAATTGGATTATTGAATCATTCAATAA
The DNA here is from genome assembly GCA_002496015.1 of Candidatus Pacearchaeota archaeon UBA73. Lineage (GTDB taxonomy): Archaea > Nanobdellota > Nanobdellia > Pacearchaeales > GW2011-AR1 > UBA73. The sequence continues at coordinate 31,544 of DAIF01000004.1, forward strand.
ATCAAGACCGGACAAAATTTATCTTATGAGAAAACCAGATAAAAATGAAAAAGCAGCTAAGGTAATCGAAGAAATAAAAAAATTTGCAAAAAGAACGAATGCAGAATTAGAAATAATAAAATCAGATGGGGATGTATATGATATGATAAAGGAGACGAAAAGAATTTTTGAATTAGAAAATGGAAACCTAATTTATTTATCCATCTCTTCAGGCGAAAGGGACTATGTGAGCGCGTTTATCTTGGCGTCAATGCTTTTTTGTCGCAGTGCTAAAGAAGTCCATTTGTATTCCTTAAAAGAAGGAGAATTTATAGATTTGCCTCACTTCGAAGTGAAACTTCCTAAACCGGAAGTCATCGAAGCAATAAAATTCGTTGGAGAAAAAAGAAAATGCATTAAGAGAGATTTAAAGAAACATATGTTTGATAATAAACTTTTAGTAGTAGAAAATAAATCTAAATTTGAAGGACATAATCAATATGTAAAATTAAACAGGTCTGTTTTAGATTCCGCAATAGACTGGGGGTTGATAAAAATTGAAGGTAAACGAAAGGGCAGCAGGATTTATTTGACCGAAGAGGGAGAGAAGTGGTTTAAAATTTTTAAATAAAAAAATAAAAAACCATCCGAGGAGGGTAAATTAATTTAATCACGCCGCAGAGATTTACCCTTCAACTTCCTTCCCCTTCCGCTTACACAAAAATAATAAAATTGGCAGAACTTCTCCTTTTTTCTCGAGCTCCGAAAGTTCTTTTTTTACGTCGCCGTATGTCCTATTCATTACCATAAAATAACCGAAGCTTCCGCGCTTGTCTTTTAGCTGGGGAAACTCCTGTAGAATTTCTTTTTTGAATCTGATTACACTCCATGATTGTGCGGACTCGTTATAGAATAAGTTTCCCTTTATTTTGATGGTTTCTTTCCTAGGGGATAGGAAACACAGTTCTCCTTCGTTTTCTGATTTTTTCATTCATGCTCCCACCTATTTGCCTAAGGGTTAAGTATAGAATGTATCAGTTTATTTTTTGTCGAAAACACTGAACAATTCTTCACCTGCTTTTTGGACAGTATCTCCTAATCCGTCAAGAACCTTTTGAATATCCTCGGATGTAGTGCATTCAACTTCTATCATTTCAAGATGAGCTGGTTTTGAATAAGTTATGAAAACGACTTCAATATTTTCTGCTCTCCAGTAGGAGCGAACGGAAGCGTTTTCTTTTATTATTTTATATCCCGACTTGAGGAGAATCTTATGCATGGATTCCATGTCGCCAATTGAGACGTTTATCTCTTCACGGGTCCAGACGTTATTTTCGTCCTGACATTTTCCCTTGAAGGTAAGTTCTATTTTGTCTCCTTTTTTTCTGATTCGAACAAGCTCGTTCGTGTTTTCCATGCTATCGCCAGTCTGACTGTAATATCTATCACAAAGGTCGATGGTCTCTTCTTTATTGAGGCCAAGATCTTCAAGCCTTTTCTCAACTGATTCAGCGTCTTTATAGGTTAATTTTATTTCAATTTCTTGTCCCATATTTACTCCAATCCAACCCCCATTTTTATATCTTTTCCTTGCTTTTTACTCTCGAGATATTTTTTTAATACCGGGACACATAGGTTAAAAAATTGCTCTGGTTTTGAAAGAAGGGTTTCCAATTCTCTGAGGGAAATCCATTCATGATCCTTAGATTCTGCATTTGAATCATTTAATTTACCGCCAGTAACTCTGCATAAAAATGCTGTGCCGATGTATGCCCTATCTCCGACTTTCTGTTGAACACAGCAAAAAGGTTCAAAAGCAAGAGAGCTCTTTTTTGAAATCTTGGAAGAAAGTATCTGTGATTCATTTTTTACTTCAACCTTAAGTCCGGTCTCTTCGCGAATCTCCCTAACGACTGCCTCGAAGGCCATTTCTCTTTTTTCAATTAAACCGCCTGGCAATTCAAGTTTGCCTGTGTTTTCAAGGTCGATTGCGGGCTTATTTCTTGTCTGAATCAAAATCTCCTCGCCCTTAGCACCTTCTCTTTCAATAATTCCCAATACGACAGGTATGTTTAAGTTTATCTCGTCATAGTTAACATAGCTTCCAAAACAGGTTCTGTTGTAGCCGTATCTCTTTATCAGGCCGTATGTGTTTTTGCAACCTAATTTGATGAAGTCAAAATTTTTCACCACTTCAAACACAGTATTCAAATCATCCATGGCCTCTAGCACGCGGCAATTTTCAGGCCCACAGTTTCTTACTAAATCATTGCATGATTTATCTGTGCTCCATTCAATTTTTTCAAACAGATTTCTTTTGAACGTTTTTGCTCCAATAAGATAAATCCCCCCATTGTGTTCTGGTCCGACAACGAAGTCCCTTTCTTCTAAACCACTAAATGCTTGTGAGACTATTTTTTTAGAAATAAACGGAACATCCATTGGAATTAGAATAACTTTTTCATAGTCTGCCAAAAGTTTCTCAAATAAACCGCTCATCTTTTCACTTAATGCTTTCTTCCATTCCACAGATTTTGATTCTACAGTGAGGCCCTCTAATCCATATGCAAACATGAAATTCTTCAATTCATCTTCCGTATCTGTACCAACCAATACATTATAATCTTTAGAACCTGAAAGATTTTCTACGACATCTCTCATGCAGGCCTTGCTGAATTCAAATGCAAACTCTTGGGAGGTCTCTGCAGCAATTCTACTTTTAGTTTTTCCAACTTCAGGCCACTTTGCCAAGATAACTAACGCATTTTTAGGATTCATTTTCCCTCCAGTATGTAACACTTTGTCCTGGCGCTGTTTGAAGAAAATCTCTTGCTTGCGCAATTGCATTTAAAATTCCGCCCCGATCTCCGTCACTGATTAAACTCGCTAACGGGATCGAATGGTCGCTTGCATGACAGGGTTTTATTTCTAATTGAGGCGTAATGAAAGTTTCATTGGATTTGTAACATGCTCTGCATACTTCTTCTCGCCCACATCCAATATCAACATAAACTCCTCTGGCAGAACCATACCTTAGTGGAACTGCAGGGAGATAATCAGACTGCCCCCTAAATATTTTTTGCTCGTCTTCCTCTAAACAGCCAACGGCCTTTAGCCTTTCAACTATGTCTCTTGATTCTACAACTCGCGCCCCGTGCTCCTCAGTTACTGGTTCAAATTGTAGAAATTTAAACCTAAAGTCATATCGGTCACATAGTTCAAGAATCCCCTTCATCGAACCATCATCGAGATTATATCCATTTACTGGAACACTTTTTATCTCGACTCTTCTACCAAGGCCAGATTCTCCTAAAATGTTCAAGTTACGATTGAGTTTTTCCCATTGTCTATGTGTGCCACCAGTCATTCTTGACCAATTATCAAAATCAGTTGTGTGTAAAGAAACCCCTATTTTTGTGAACTCCCCTAGTCCACTTCGTAAAATTTCTTCATCAAGCTCGACTCCGTTCGAATGAAAGAATCTTTTTTGAAATCTTAACCTGTTAGCTTCTCTAACAATTCTTCCTATATCTGGATGTAGTGTAGGTTCTCCCCCAGTAATGCTGACGTTTGATAAACCGTGTTCTCTTAAAACTTCTAACAGGTAAACTGCTTGATCAACATTTATGTGGGTAGTATTCCTCTGTTCTTCATCCATCCCTTCATTGCTGCAGAAAAAACAATCAAGATTGCAATAATCTGTTACTGAGAGCCTGATTGGAAACCTGTCTAAAATTTGGGTTATTGGCAGCCTCATAATTGAACCTCCTGTTCAGGCTCCTTATTCCAGCCGACAGTGCCAAGTCCTGGAGCCAACATAAGATACTCCCGCGAAGCCTTAAAGAGGGCGAATAGCTGACCCATGTCCCTATTTCGGATCGCAGGCGTTAGATCAATTCGAGTATTCGTGACAGAACAAGGTTTTAGATATAGCCCTCTGCCATCTTCATCAGATTTGACAAACATACAAAGATAATCGTAACACGCTCTGCAAGCCCCCTCTTTCCCACATCCAAACATACTTTGTAATCCTCTAATCCCCTTATAATCAAATGTAACATTCGGAATGTACTTTCTTTCGTCTTCATCACTTAATAGGGCAGAATCAAATTCACACCCAAGACCTGCGAGTTTTTCAAATAGTTCTTTTCTTGGAACCTCCAAGATTTTTTGAGAAGGATATTGAGCTTCGAACTGTAGGAATTTCGGATGGAATCCATATTGAGCACAGGTGCCCAAAAAATCTCCGAGGTCCGTTTCTGAATCATTTATTCCTCGCATAATAACCGATTTTAAGAATACTCTGTCTGAAATTCCCCTGCCTCCAAGATAGTCTAGATTGGCAAGCAACGCGTCAAATTTCTTTCTCTGTACATCTTCCGCAAAACATCCTCGTGGATTTGTGACTCTATTCCAGGTCTCAAAATTAGTGCTATTAAGAGTTATACCTATTCTTGAAAAAGTTCTCTGTATCTGATCAGTTACCTGGGGGGTTAGAAGTATTCCATTAGTGTGAATAGAAAAGTGAGTTTCAGGATGCGTTTGTGTCCATTCTACCAACTTATAATCTCCTTGTCTAAAATCTGGATGAAGCAAGGGTTCACCACCGCTGAGATCTATGTTTTGCAAGGGTGTATTTTCTAGGAGCATGTCGGATAAATCAATAACTAAACTCAAATCTGCCGGCTTATTGTTTCTTGACTTGTAATCTCCGCCTTCGTTTGAACAGTAACCACAGAACAGATTACATTGAGGCGTAAGACTCATCCTCAGTCTGTTTTTTCTGAACAATCCATTCATTTCTTCATCGGTTAAAGTCGTTCTACCTGTTCTAGTGATTGCTCTCTCTGAGAGATCGTAATATTCTCCGTCTTTATTTCTTCTAACGGTATGATCTGCTTCGTTGGTATCCATTTCGGTGCATCCTCCTTAAGATTAAGGTACTATTTTGATCGAAATTATTGGTTCCGTCTACTACTGTCAACCCGCTGGCGTTTTGAATTTCTCGGTATAGGGGAACAAGGGCCTTCAGCTCATCTGCCTCTTCAACACTCAATCCACCGTTCAAATGCGAATTGTCAAGACCCAGTCTAGCTTGTTCAGCGAGTCTAGCCAAAGAGACTTCTTCTGGAACAATAAATAAAAAGAAGTTACCTGTAACCTGAATGCCTGTTTCTGTGGCGTCCAGAATAGCAGCGTATTGTTCTTCCGAAAGAGCGCCCCTGCCAAAATCAAATCTCGCAAGGGTCTGCCTGTCTAAGAACCCTCTGTCCAACAAAATGTGGTCTCTATGTGTATTGGCGGCTATCTGACTAGAAAAGTGCTCAGCTAAAGACATGTGGAAATCATATAAAGAGGGGTAGTCTGAAAAAGGCACATCGGGTCTGTGTATTGTGACGACATCATAGCCTTGGCTAGTCAACCTTTTCTCAGTATTCCTTATTTGAGAAGTTTTTCCCGCTCTGGAAACCCCCAAAAACTCCACTAATTTCATAAACACCGTTAATTCGGAGATTATTTATATATTTAGGAAATATATACAAACATTTAAATAAAAGTAAATACGTCTATATACAATTATGAAAAGAAAAGTTATTAAGACTGGAGAAGGAACATTTGTAATATCTCTCCCAAAGGGGTGGGTGCAGAGCAACAATATTCAGAAAGGACAATCCTTAACTGTCGAAGAAGAGTTTGATTTGCTCAGAGTTTATGCAGAAGAAAAAGCCCTAAAGAAAACTTCCCTCAAACTTGGAAACGAATCGTTTTGGTATCTCAATCGAGTGTTAAGAAAGATGTACGCTTCAGGATATGACGAAATCGAATTAAAACTAAAGGATCCAAAACAAATGGAAGACATCCGTAAATGTGTTGAATATTTGGAGGGTTTTGAGATTGTTAGGTCTGACAAAAATACTTGCCTTATCAAGGGGCTTCTTAAATCGGATGACCTTTCATATAAAGAAATAATCGATAATATGCTTTGGCTAATCAAGTCGCAATTTGACTTACTTTACGAATTTATCATAAAAAAAGATAGTGAAATGAACAAGGAGATCGATGGTATTAAAAACACGATAACTAAACTAGCTCATCTAGGAAGAAGACTGTTGAATATTCAAGAAAAGCAAGATATTGCTATGCTAAAGGATTCTTATCTACTTTTCACAAACTTAATTTATATCTCTTCGTATATTGTTTATAGCGCAGAAGAAATTGTGAAAAATAAACTCATTCTTTCCAAAGAAGAGGTATCTTTAGTTAAGGATGCTCTAGAAATGTACGGCGAACTATTGTGGGCAAAAAAAAGTGGCAAGCTTATTGAAGTTCAGAAATTTTTTCAGAAAAGATCCGATTCTTTTGAATCGGACATCAAACTACTCTCTGGGAAAAACCCGGCAGTAGTGCACTTTGTGCTGGGTATAAGAAAAGAGATGAACGGTGTTGGCAATTATTTGCTTTTGGAAAGCCTTGAGTCTAAGATTAATAGCGAGGATTAATCAGGTCTTCATCTTTAATCGGATCGGCTTCTCTGATTTCGATTTGAGATTTTCTGCAGTTAATATTCGCAATAAATTTTTCTCCGATACTCCTCCCAATCAGGGCCTGGGCAAGAGGTGAGTCGTATCTTATTCTGTTCAAATCAGAGTCTTCGTCTCCATAACCCACTAGTTTATAACTAAACTCCTTCCCATCTCTTATAATTACAACATTCACACCATAGCCCACTATGCCTCCCGTTACCTGTTGAGGGTATTCTCTAATCTGGCATCCAACAACTGCAGCTAGCTCATCTTTAAGTCGCCTGTCGAATATTGCGACATCTGCCCTTAAAACTTCAAAGGGGGCGTTGTCATGCCACGTTTCAGAGCTTTGAGATGCGGCTTCTCCCATCTTCTTTTGAACTTCTGACAGCTGCTCTTCTAATGTTTGCATTCTCTCCTGGATTTTTCTGAGTCCGTTCCTTGTGGCGTATCTTTCCATAGTCCTTTCTCGAAATTTATGGTTTTAAAGATTTTCTGAATACATTTCAGGAATTTAAGAGATGTATATTCTGCGCAGTAATTAGATATAATCCATCTCGACAATATTTAAAAATCAAAACAGTCTTAAGAAAATATCAAATTAAACGGAGCACAATACACTCCTCCGAAACGCCAAAATATGCTAGTGTCCGGTTGGGGCGTTCGCATATCTTGGAATTTTAAGGTGGTGGATAAAAATACACTTCCTTGAAGTGCCAGAAGATACGTTTGTCCGGTCGGGGCGTGGTGGCGGAGGTCTGGCGGTTGCGAAGCAAGGCGAATCGAGCGAGGATAGAGTTCGATTCTCTCAGATGTCGCGCAGCGGCGTCTGAATGACCGAGCGAAGCTCGGACTTGGTGGGGCGTCATAGAATCACAGATTCCATCCCGGACAGAATCCGTCGGAAATCTATAACTCTGTTCTTGAGAAGCTCTCAAAGACATTCTTATATCGGGACCACTAATCCTTGTAAGATTAACTCCAACATTGTTAATATCCATACCCTACACATTTATTTCCGTAACTCCTTCCCACGATAAAGATACATCTCCAACAGCAACGCCAGTAGAACGATTAAGCTGCCATGCGACTAATTGCCCTTTCTCGACGAATATCTCATCAACAACATTCTCACAAGTATCCGGAACCGTCGAACTCAACGAACAACCAAAAGTAGTTGATTGATTATTTACCCATAAAATCATTTGAATTGCAATCGCTCCGGTTCCTTTATAGGCCCATAGATTCTTGAAGGTCATATTCATGGGCATCCTGATTGCTCTGTCATAGAAGTCTACATTTGGCGCCGAATCCCCGAAGAAACTAATAAATCCTGCGGCTCCGATAGTTCCTCCCGAATATCCGGTTGTGAATAGTTGAGAATAATTCCGTGTGCCGCCGCCTCCACCACTTGTGAGAAAATCGGCAAGAGGGTAACATGCTGTTGCATTACACCATTGGTCAGCGTCGGATCTAATACTATCCACAGCACGGATATTCCCATTCACATCAAGGGTATATTCTGGAACATATGTACCAATTCCCACTTGTTTTGCTCCAATATCTACAGATAATGTCGGAGGCTCAGGGCTGGATAAAGTCCCACCCATAGTCACAAACCAACCATTTGCATCTGTATAAAAAAACGGCTCATCAAAACTATTACCCCAAATGCCCACATCCAAATCGTTCATTTTAGAGTTGATTCTGAAAGCAGTTGCTTGTATTGGCGGAAATACTGTAGTCGGAGCTATCTCTAAATCTAGTGTATATTCGGAAGTATTTGAAACAAAGCTAAATCGCGGCGTTCCAATCGACGGAAGGGAATAACCAAAACCTAGTCTAGTATTGTCCGGAATTGCAGTATTCCCTTTTAACCAAATTAAATATGAAGGGTCTACACTAAGTCCCAAGTTGTTATTTATTACACTAAAATCAAATGAATTAGGCGCTGAGATAGTATTAAAACTAATCGTTGATATTACATCTCCGTTGCGAAAAAAGTTAAATTTTCCGCTTAGATTAATATTGCCCAAGGAAACAATGTCGTTCTCGCTCATATTGACATTTACTAATGCAGGATAAAGGGACCAGTCAGCAGGAGATGTAATAAAGCCCTGAGAATCTATATAATCTATCGCTGGTTGAGTTTGATTGTAAGAATAAGTGTCATAGGTAGAGTTAAACGTTGAAAACCACAAAGTTCTGTTAGACAACACATCAAGATAAGTGTCATGGTAAGTTTGATTAAAGGTGCCACTAGCGACGGTTTCGCATGACAAGACGCTTCCGTCGAATGTGAGATATTGATTTGCCGAGCAGGATGGAATATTGGAGATATTCTGATATTTTATTATTACTGAATCATCAGCAATGGAAGTTAAAAACCCCTGTGGATTTAATGAAATTCTATGGTCAATCGTAAGATTATTTTTCGTGCTATTAAAGAAAACCCTTGTTCCGTTGTCAAACAAATAATCGCCATCAGTATCGATTAAACCAATGGTATTCGTGTCTATCAATGTGCAAAGATTGGAAGTAGTGCCGGTTATATTTGAGCAATGGACTAGTGTTTGATTTTCCAGTGGCAAGTCTGCGATATATAAGATTAAAGAAGAATTGGCAGTCCAAAGGGGGTCAGTTTCATTGTAGGAAGTCAGATAGCCCTGTGAATCTACGTAGTTGATTGCTTCTGTTGTATGATTATACCAAAACTCTCTGCCTGCTAAATCGTTCGTAAAGTTTGAAAGATGAGTATAGATTATTCCATCATCAGCCCAATCATCTTCATTATCTAGGATATACTGCCAGAGAGATGAATTGACATTCAATATTAAAAGGGTATCATTATAAATAGACGCAGATGTGTCATTGATAAAATTCAAAGGATTTGTAATGGAATAATATAATGTGTCTGCTAAAGATTGGTTAAACGAGGAATTGCCGGGCGTTATAGAGTCATAAGTTTCATTGTAGGTTGAGAGCCATGCGGGAGTATTAGATATAATATGATTCCATAGCGTAGAATTAACATCTAAGATAAGTATGGTGTCGTTGAAGACTTGACCTTGAGTGAGATTGATGAAATTCGATGGATTTGTGATGGAGTAGTAAAGTGTATCAGTTAAAGACTGGTTAAACGTGGAATTATCTGCATCGATTCCGGCGATTAAGCCCTGAATTTCAGTTTGATTGTAAAATCCAAGAGCCATAATATTTGATGAGCGATTTACAGACAAAATTAAAGCTGTTTCGTTGTAGCGTTGGTCTGATGTGTCCAACTTGTCGTTTATTGCAGCCCATAAAGTAGAATTTTCAGTTAAAAATACCGGGTCTAATTCAGTGTAAGAAGTTAGATAATTTTGAGAAAGAACCCAATCTGTGTCATTATAACGTTGGTCTGTTATGTCTAGTTTTCTTATTTCTAAATCTGTATAGTTTGCTTCTATCTCGTTTCGCAGAGTCGATTCTGATTCCGTTCTATTTCCGACTATGGCTGTCCAAACAGGCGGACCGGTTATATAGTTTTGTGAGAGCACCCAATCTGTGTCATTATAACGTTGGTCGGATTTATCTAATTTCAAGTTGTCCAAATGTGTCGCATTAGCAATGACAACGCTGTCGGTGTATTGTTCTAATTCAGTTTTATTGCCGGCAATCATCTGATAAATTATAACGCCGGTAAGGTAATCTCCAAGAGGTTGATAAATCAAGTCTAACCATGATTTCAACGAGACAGTGTTAAGAGAAAATGTCTGTCCAATAAGGGTCAGATTTGAACCGGCAATATATGTGTAAAGGGCATCTGTCAAGGTTTGATTAAACGTAGAGTTATAAGATATTTTGGAATCGTAAGTAGAATTGTATGTCGAAAACCAACTAGAACGATTTGCGCTGACATCCATGCTTGTTGCATGATAAGAAGCATTGTAAGTTCCGATTTCCCCTATTTGGTCTTCAACACAACTTAAAGTTGCCCCGTCAAAAGTTAAGATTTCATTAGCTGCGCAAGTAGGTATATTAGTTATGTTCTGATATTTTATTATCACGCCGTCAATCCCTAATGATTCGTAGGAAGAATTATAGGTCGAGAGCCATGCAGACATATTGCCGGAGATTGCAGCCATCGCGACCGGATCGGTTTCTTCATAGGATGTCAAAAATTCCTGCGAGTTAACATAATCAATCGCAGACTGAGTCTGATTATAACCCCAGATTATTGAAGAATAAAGAGTGTCTGTTAATGATTGGTTAAAGCTTGAATTTCCTGGTTCAATCTCCAAAATAAAATTATCAATCTCACTTCTATTATATACTTCATCTTTTGTATAAAAAATATCCTTAAACAATTCTAAGAAATATTCAAATAAATCCGTAGTGTTTCTGCCATCGAGATGATTGGAATTATTTACAGAGCTTCCCGATAAATCAAGATTTGTCTCATTAAAATAATTATGTGGATTTTCATTTAGAGGATAATACAAACTATCTGTCAGGGATTGATTAAAAGAGGAGTTAATTACAGAAGACAAAACAGAATCAATATCCGTTATATTGTAATAATTGTCAAACATTAATTCGATTTCTTCTAAAATAGAATCTATTTCAGTTTGATTATAATATTGTGAAAGCAACGCAATAACTTGGGTTTGATTGTAAAATGTCTGATTAATCCAGCTATCGTCATAACTTTCATTGAGATAATTGAGAGGATTTTCATTTAGAGGATAGTAAAGAGAATCTGCTAATGTTTGATTAAAAGAGGAGTTAATTATAGAAGATAAGAAATAATCTATTTCGCTTTGATTATAATAATTGTCAAACATTAATTCGATTTCTTCTAAAATAGAATCTATTTCGGTCTGATTGTAATATTGTGAAAGTAACGCAATAACTTGAGTTTGATTGTAAAATGTTTGGTTAATCCAACTATCGTCATAAGGTGTTATAACAAGGTCGTTCGTAAAATTAGAAAGATGAGTATAGGGGAAATTTGTCGAGTTGTAATATCCGGACGGATTCGTAGCAAGATAATAATCTCCTTTAGCTAAATCCCAGTCTGACTCTAGCAAATAATCGTCTATATCGAAGTCAGATGAATTGTAATAATTAAACCCAAGGATTTCTAATTTGTTGAAAAATGTCTGATTAATCCACGCGTCATCATACACCGTTGTTTCATTTATGAAACCGTAAGGGTTACTTAATGGATAATAAATAGTATCAGCCAAACTCTGATTCCATGACAAATTCATCCTAGAATCCAACAATTCATCCACATCCGTTTTATTGTAATAGTCAGATAAATCTACTTCGCTAGTAGGCAACCCAGTTAACAAACTTCCGTCCCCGATGAAATAACTCGCAGTTACATTTCCCGAGACATCTATATCCTGAACGAATAGCTTTGTTATTCTGCTCGTGATACTTCCGAGGAATTCAAAAAAACCAGTCCCTGCAGCGGTGATGTTCCCTTCAAAAATTTCTGATTGATTTTTTAATGCATAATCTGCAAGATCGGCTTCTCCTCCACCAACTGCAATGCACTCAACGCTTCCGTCTTCATTAACGATTCTAACCGCATATCCTTCAGCACAACTCTGTATCAGTGAAAAGTTAAAGAATGACGCGTCATTTATCAGCCCCAACGGCGACTGAAATTCAATTCTTTCATTTCCATTAAAGTCTAGATCATCCCCGTTTATTTCATAATCTTTCCAATAATATTTTCCATACTCTAAGTCTGGATTAATCATCAGATTCCACGAACCGTTTACTATTGCATTCTGAACTGTTAAATCAAAAAGAGGGTTTCCTCCTATAGGAGAATCGTATATCCTAATGGTCAAGTCTCCCACTTCAAGCCGTTCTTGTGTTGAGATGTCTTTCACGTCAGTCCCCTGATCTGAAATTAAAACAGCAGACGCTAAACTAGAAAAAATTATAATTGCCAAGACAACCGTAACGAACTTACCCCTCACCATATAATCTCTTTAACTGTCTTCGCTTCGAAATACGGAATCTTTTCCAAAACCTCAAATTTAAAAGGATACCCTTTCGTTCATGTAATCTAATAATTGTTCTCTTTTTTATTATTTAAACATTTGGTTCTCCGAAGGGATTATACGTCGGAAAAATCAAATTGTGGCAATCTGACCTATTAAAAAGAAACCTTCATTTCTATAACTCAGTATAATAATTTAAAAACTATATCCCATTCAGATTTCCACGGAGAAAATGAAAACCGAAACAAGATTAGTAACTGCGGCACTGCCTTACATAAACAATGTCCCTCACTTGGGACACATAGTTGGATCTCACCTGCCCGCAGACATATTCGCGAGATTCTGCAGAACAAAGGGCTATGACACTTTGTTCATCGGAGGAACCGACGAACACGGTTCGACTTCCGAGATTGCAGCGAGCGAGGTCGGGGCGGACTTCGAGACTTTCGGAGTGAAACTCCACGAAGAGCATAAAAAAATCTACGACTGGTTCAACATTTCTTATGACGTATTCTCTAGAACGCCCTCCAAGACTCACATCTCAACCACGCAGGATTTCTTCAAAAAAATAAACACCAATGGATTCATCACCTCTGGCAAAATGAAAGTTTTCTATTCGCCAAAAGAAGACCGGTATCTGCCGGACAGATATATTCGGGGAACTTGTCCAAGGTGCGGTTACGAAGACGCCACCGGCGACCAATGCGAAAACTGCACCGCCGTCCTCGACCCGACTCAACTGATAAATCCTCGCTCTTCAATCTCCGGAGAAAAGATTGAAATAAGGGAAAGAGAACACTTGTTTCTCCGACTGGATAAACTCAGCCCCCAGCTCGAAAGCTGGATAAAATCCCAGACAACCTGGCGCCCCCAAGTTACTTCTCTAGCACTGAGTTGGATTAAGGAAGGTCTGAAAGAACGTTGTATCACTAGGGATTTGAAGCACGGCGTTCCGGTTCCTCTACCCGGCTTCGAAGACAAGGTTTTCTACGTGTGGTTCGACGCTCCAATAGGATATCTCTCATTTACCAAAGAAGCAGCGCCGAAACGCTGGCAGAAATTCTGGCAGGATGATTCATCAAAAATCTATCACTTTCTTGGAAAAGACAATATTCCGTTTCACACAATATTCTGGCCTGGCATGCTTCTCGCCCACGGAAATATCAACCTGCCGCATCAGGTCATCGGACTTCAATACCTTAATTACGAAGGCGGAAAATTCTCAAAGAGCCAAAAGCGCGGAGTCTTCTGCGAAAAACTTCCGGAAACAGGTCTCGACTCAGACGTAATGCGGGCATATCTTACTTTCCTCATACCAGAGACAGCCGATTCAGAGTTTAGGTGGGACGATTTCCAAAGACGGGTAAACACCGAAATCATCGGAAACCTCGGGAACTTCGTGAACCGGACGCTGCACCTTGTCAAGCAGAAAAACAACCAAATCGTCTCAAAACCAAAAGAAACCGAACTAGAACAAATTGACAGGGAGATACTCGTTTCAGTCGAAACAAAAGTCAAAAAAGCGACGGAACTTCTCGAACAGGCAAAACTGCGGGAAGCTTTCAGCGAAATCCTCAGCTTGTCAGCAGACGGAAACAAATACCTCTCTGATACAAAGCCTTGGTCGAGTGAGGATTCTGTCCGCACTAACACTGTTTTATATCACGGCGCGGCTATTTGTCGGTCTCTTGCGATTTTAATCTCGCCTTATCTTCCTACAACAAGCAAACGAATCTGGAATCAGCTGGCTCTTTCAGGAAAAGCCGACGCCGCAGGCAACTGGGACAGTGCCGCAGAGTTGGACTTACAGGAGAATCACCGGATAGGCGAGCCGGAAGTGCTTTTCGGAAGGTTGACCTCGGAAGAAGTCAAAAGGATAAAAAACACAACTTCGCAAACGACCGAAATCAAAGAACTTTTTAACAAGTGATCCATTTGTTAACGGAATTAACCTCCAACTTATAAAACATTCATATTAAATTAACATATGAAGACAAAAATAGTATTAGCGGTTCTCATTGCATTATTCGTGTTAGGTCTAACTTTCTTCATCCGTACAAACCAATCAAACTACCAGTCCTCAGAACAATCTTCCGATAATCTCGCAGGGCAGCAAAGCTCGACAACCGTGTTTATATCAGAACTCACGAAACACAACACTCTCGAAGATTGTTGGATAGCCTACGACGGAAAAGTTTACGACATAACATCCTTCTTGCCAAGACACCCCGGCTCCGCCGGAGCAATCCTGCCTTACTGCGGCTCAGCGACAGAATTCGAACAGGCTTTCGTCGCCCAACACGGCACTTCAAAAATTTCAAACCTGATGCGCGTCGGCACTTTCATCGGCGACTTCGATATAATAGGAGCACTTCAAAACTAAAATGGAAAAATACGCAAAACCAACACTCAGAATCGCAATGGCTTTAGTCTTTCTTTACTTTGGGTTCCAACAAATTTCTTCTCCAGACAACTGGGCAGGTTTTGTGCCGGAATTTTTGACCAGCTCTATAATAACTGCCAATAATCTGGTAATTCTTAACGGAATTGTTGAGCTAATCCTCGGTTTGTTCCTTATCCTCGGCTTGTACACGCGCGCCGCGT
Source organism: Candidatus Pacearchaeota archaeon UBA73 (assembly GCA_002496015.1). Classification (GTDB taxonomy): domain Archaea; phylum Nanobdellota; class Nanobdellia; order Pacearchaeales; family GW2011-AR1; genus UBA73. The sequence goes on from DAIF01000004.1 coordinate 46,656, forward strand.
CCCTAATCCTTGCACTCCACCTATTCGGAATCTCCTTTTCGATTGGCTTCACTCCGCTCGGCGTAAGAGACTTCGGACTCTCGTTCGCGACCCTCGTAGTTTTCCTGAACGGCCCGGACCAATATACCCTCGACGCCAAATTCGCCAGAAAGAAATCCAAAAAAGACTAGTCTTTTTTTCTAACTATCTTCCCTTCCTGCCAATCCTTCAAAACTCTTCTCGCTACCCTGTCTGTATCAACTTCCCCGCCTTTCTTAAGAAAGTTCCATCTTCGCCCAAGCTCTTCTAACAACACATCGATTTCTCCTCCAGAATCAACGTCGTAAAATCTATCAAAAATTTTCGGTTCTTCTTTCATTATTTCATTCAACACAATATCTGGATACTTCGCTTTATGGTAGTCTTTCGCTCCAACCTCTATCTGTTTCTTCACAATTCTTTCATTTATAGAATTCTCTTCGCCCCCGGTTATTACCCCCGGAGAATCGAGGATGTATATGCCGTCCCTGAATCTCACTTTTTTCAGACTCGTGGTAAAACCTGCGTGCGGTGAAGTTCCCGCTCTTTTGCCCCCAACAAGGGCATTTATCAGCGAGCTCTTGCCAGTATTTGGATAACCAACAACACCAATCATAACTTTCCTTTTCTTTAGCCGCGAAGCTTCTATCGCAAGCATCTCCCGCAATCGCGCCCGACCAATCCGCCCCACAGCCGAAAATAGGGCATACGGCTGTATCTGCGTCAGGTCATAATTGAACTTCAACTCTTTAACTTCTATCAGGTCTGCCTTCATCAAAACGAACACAAGTTTCTTTCCTTTCTTTCGCACATCGTTCTCAAGCTCCGGATTTCTTGTCTTATCAATAAATCTCGCATCAATAACTTCAAGCACAATATCTGACTGATCAATCACATCTCGCGCCATTTGAACAAACGGCACACTATGTTTGTTAGTCATAGGTGATTTCCGAAACTTCTGAGTGAACTTAGACGAAAATGCGTATTTGTTCTTCATAAGAAACTAATGCAGGCCTTCTTTTTAAATTGCTCTTCCACTTAACCAAGCCCACTCTTTATGCCAAAGCTCACGCTTCCGTAAACTGGCTGGGCCTGCGGACCGTCCTCATTGGGAGGGACTGTTGGCAGTCCACTGTCGGATGTGCTTCCTCCCGGCGCATCGGGGTTGTCACCAGAGTCATCGTCTTGATTGAAACCGTCGTCGATTCCATCGTCATTGCCTGCGTTCGATTCGTCATCTCCTAAGTTATCGCTCTGGTTCGTGCCAGTCTCAGGATTGTTCTCAGAATTATTATCTCCCTCATTTGATTGCGACGAACCCTCTTCTTGCCGTACGACCGTATCCAATGTGTCATAGCCATATCTTCTCAATTTGTCATTTATGTATTGGAAAACGCTTGACTCCTGACCTTTCTTTTTCTGATCTGAATCTCCTGTAACCACAACAGAGTCTTTTTGCACTTCTCCGTTAGGCAGAGTCATCTCGCCGAATCCGTCGCTAAGGCGATTCCCACCAAGCCCGAATAGATAGAATTGGACAGAAATGACATTAAAAAGAGACAACGCAAGTGCTAGAACCAAGAGCAGCTTCACGTCTTTTTGTACCCCTTTAGCCATTCCTTTTATACAAAAGTCTAATTTAAATGCATATGTTTTCCGAGAAATCTATGTTCCAAGCGATATTTTTAGGCCCTAATCATTTGCTGTTGCTGCTCCATAAGCACCTTGAAATAGAATTGTTCTAACGCCTTCATTCCTATAACATTCTGATTTTCAACGTACGCTCCTATCAGCGAAGTCAACCTGACCTTTCTGCGGACATACGGCAGCAACGGTCTTAATAATATGGGGGATCTGTCAAAAAAGCCCATCAAAATCCCAAGCGTCTTATTGCCGGTATCTAGTTTATACTTCCCGATTCTGGGCAGGTCAGTCTGAAAAGCAAGATGGTCTATTGTATTTAAAACATATGTCCTTAGCATGTCGACCGCAAGATTTTGTTTCACGAGATAAGAATTTCCCCTGACAATATTTGCCCAGTACTCCTTGAACGTCTCGCCATGCGCAAGAGTATACCCCATCGTACCCGCATCTCCAAAATGTCCGTCGCTTCCGGCAGTCGTGCCTTTTTTCAGTACACCCGCAAGAAACTCTCCCGCAAGGTTCTCGAATAATGCACGGTTGCTGTTCGACGCTTCAATCACCGGAAAAAGGCGCGCATACTTGAGAATTTTATCAAAATTGCCTTCATTGATTTTTGCATTCTCGCTAAGATCGAACCAAAGCGGATGATTATACTGAAAACTCAACTCTTTATCCTCGCAATATCTCACGAACGACTTGACGTCTTTCCTTAGCTTAGACAGGATCTCAAAATCTTTTCGTGAGTGCCCATAGACATTGACATGAATTATATGTCCTAACTTCGGATCGTCGACGGTAAACTCTGTGCCGGGTATAAACTTTCTCAACAGCTCTGGATTATTTTTCAATTCCGCGATTACTACTTCATTCTGGGCATACTCATCATGATCTGTTATCGTAACAAAGTCCATTCCTTGCTTCAATGCTGTGAAAAATATTTGCATCGGATGGAACTCCGGTCTCTCTTTGACATCGCGGGAGTAGAACGAGTGCGCGTGTCCATCCCATGCCTTTAATCTCAAGTCGTTTAGTTTCGTCTTTACAATGTGTGGACTTTCTCGACGGGAAATCAAGTCGTCGCCCGCGCCCTCCTTTTTGGCAGATGTTGTCATCCTAAGGGATATGCGACCACCATACTTAAAGATTGCGCCTGTCTTGCTGTCCAACTCTGCTCACGCTCCAAAATCTTATCTAAAGGACTTGCAAGTCACTCGTCTCTCGTTCTGGCAGACTATTTGTCAGCAAGATTTATCGTCGACAAAAATTTGCGATCGCAAGGCAAAATCCAGAGAATCTGGCGCGAGAGCAAAGCTTAAATACGTCTGCGATTTAAGTAACCTCATAGAGGTGATTGAAGGAGAAATGAAATCGCTCGTACTGTATCCATATCCAATGGAGTATGACGGCCAAAGTTTGCAAGGCCACTATCTTCTAAAAGGTCTCAAGGAAAACGGAGTGAGTGCTATCGCGTGCGGCCGCTACAATCGCACCGACAAAAAAGTTTTCTACGAGAAATACAAGCCCGATGTTGTAATCGGAATTGGATTCTGGGGAGACGCCCCGGAGCTGATTAGTCATCCCCTCGCTAACAAGATGACCCCAGTGCCTTGGCTCAATGCGAACGGTTGCGTCTTCAACTATCACGACCTTCTTAATTCCCTTCCGCTGATCCTCGCGACAAGCAACTGGGTGAAAGCAACGTACATCCGCGACGGAATAAAGCCCGAAAACATTCAGGTAGCTCCGATCGGCTACGATCCAGACATATTCTATCCTCGTCCCAAATACGATCCGGAAGTAAAAAGGTTGAGGGAAGAGGTTTTGGAGATAAAAGACGATGAGATAATGATTCTTACTGCCGGCGGCGACGTTACAAGCAAAGGCGCTCAGGAGATGATACGCGCTATAGCGAAAGTCCAGAACAAGCTGCCGAAGTGGAAATATGTTCTAAAAGTCTGGCCAAGTAAATCGGCGCGCGAGCATGGGATAGAAGAAGAGAAGCTGATTGACGAATTGGGTCTCGACCCTGATCAGTTCATCTATGTAAAAGGTAAATACAATCCCCATAAAATGTCTCTTCTTCTGAACGCTTGCGATATATACGCCGCGCCTTCAAGGATTGAAGGATTCGGGATGATTCAATTAGAAGCACAGGCGTGCGGCAAGCCCGTGATTTCTATAGACGTTGGTGGCCCGCGCGACACGATTATTCCAAATGAAACAGGTTTCCTCGCAGAAGTTGAGTCAGAAGTAAAACTTGACAGCGAATGGGTGACTAGGAAGATGGGCTTCGAGAGGCGCCATCGGATGAAATTCCCTGAGCCAAAGACATTTGCTTATCGCGCAAATGTCAATCAGCTAGCCGAATCGTTACTCAATCTGGCAACCGACGCCAAACTCCGCAACAAAATGGGCAAGGCGGCGGCTCAACACGCCTACGACACGTTCAATTATCGCATAACTGCCAAGCACATAGCCGATCTGATTAAGAAGTATGTGATTAAGGAAAAGAGCGCGGTCGAACAGCCAATAAATAATCCCGTCTATTCATTCTTGCAGACAAGAGTTTAAATATTTCTTCTGCTTTTTTGCAAAATGAAGAAAGCATTGATGGTTGTCGCCCATCCCGATGATGAGACGATTTGGGCAGGCGGATTAATTCTCCAAAATCCTGATTGGGATTGGACGATTTTTTCACTCTGTCGGGCTTCAGACAAAGACCGCGCGCCAAAGTTCGGAAAAGTTTGCAAGTACCTGAAAGCAAATTCAATTATTTCTGATTTAGACGACGAATCAGACGAACTGCTTCCAAGCATGGCTGTGAAAAATTTAATCCTGTCCAATTTGAAAGAAAAAAATTATGATTATATCTTCACTCACGGCTCAAACGGCGAATACGGCCACATCCGCCATCTCGACGTCCACTGGGCAGTCACAGAACTAGTCAAAGAAAACAAACTCAAATGCAAAAGGCTCCATTTCTTCGCTTATATTCCAAGCAGTCAGCGTTCTCTCCACGACAAAAAAACATTTATCCCCATCGCAGACAAAAAAGCCGATTGGGTAGTTAAACTCACAAACAAACAACACAAAGAAAAAATAAAACTCATTACAGGCATCTATGGTTTTAAACCGCCAATCTTCGAGACAATGGCTGCTGGCGACGAAGAAGCTTTCAGTTTACAGAAGTAAAACTTTTTTCTTCTTTAAACTTTCATATGCGAGAATGTAAGCTCCGGCATTCCACGCTTGTATGCCTCCCTCGCTCGCCTCTCCCGTCTTGCCTTGTATCCACTCGCTGAAATTCCAGTCCCGGAGTTTATTTCCCTCAGCAACTTTCTCCAGCGCCTTCTCCGCCTCCATGAACCTACCCACTTTCAATAAAGCCAAAACATAAAATGCCCCGATGTAAGGCCAGACTCCTCCATTCAGATAAGAATAAGGATTCCGCGCGTCGCAATCCTCAAAGTAATCGTGCCATTCTTTGCTCCCCTTCTCAATCGCCGGCGAAATTGCTTTCAATGGATATGGTTTGTTTATCTTCTCATTTTCAATGTGCTTCAGGATTTTTGCAGCGTGCCCCGGCTCTGCCAGTCCAAAAACAATAGCAAGAATATTGCCTAACGAATCAAACCAATCACCCATCTCTTTATACTGCCTATGATTCTTCCAGCGATATGGTACATAAAATTCTCCATTCCAAAGTCCGTCGTCTTTATCTTCATTTACAACTTTCTTCAGCGCGCGCCCCTCGCTGGCTCGCCCTTCAAGCAACAAGACATAATAATAAAGCGCCTGCGTGTTGATTGTATATCCATAACGGTGCGGAAAAGCATCCTGCCAATCAGAAGTCGGGAGCTGTGTTAACATTCCAATTTCCCCGGTATCCTGAGCCGCCAGCCATCTCATCGCCCCTTCGATATTTCTCCGGTATTTCTTTAACAGCTTTCCATCAAATCTTTCCTTGTAAACATGATGTCCTATAACATACCAAAGCGACGAGTCAATTGTCTTAAAATCAACGTGCGGCTTCCGCTCGCTCCATTTGTCAACGCAGTTCGGAATCTGCCCATTCTTGCTCTGATGTTCACCAAGAGTGATCAGACTCTGCTTAAAAGCCTCTTTAAATCTCTCCCCAACTAAACTTGCACCAAACGAAGAAATCATCGAATCGCGACTCCAAACCGCCGTGTATCCGTCCACGCCTCCCGATGCGTAAAAACCATGCGGCGTGCTAACCTTTTCCAAAACTTCTATCGCTTTCTCATATGCCTCTTTTTTTAAATCCATTTTATCTTAGTTATACTATCTCACCTCAGCGTGTCTGTTAGCGTTGCGCTCATAGACGAAGGAAAAGTCACAATGGCTATTCTCTTAAGTGCCAAGATAATATCGGAAGACCACGGCGCCCTTTGTATTAGTGTAAGTATGGTTGCTACAACTGCAAACGATAGAATATATGTCCCAGCAACTCTCTTTACGAATTCGTCTTGATGTTCCTTTCTGTCCCCCCCTTTCTGGTGATGATGGTGATGATAGTGATGATATGTGAAAAGTGATATGAACAATAACGAAAGGGCGACTAGTCCAAGAATATTTAATGTAGGAAGCGTTCCTCCCAAGTGCCATGTCTCTTCAGTGAACCCAATGGGAACTGCTAATATGCTCGCCCCCACCACCACCTGAAGAAGATCTTTCCGTTTAAAGTGTGGAATAATTGGGTCTACAATATCATGAAATATCCGTCCCTTATATCCTCTTTTATGAACCATTCAAATCTACCTATCAAAACCCACTTATAAATTTTTGTATAAACTTATAAATACCAGTATTCTTTCTGCAAATATGACATCAATTCCAAAGCTCCTCCTCACACCGAAGGACATTGAACCCTCTTTCCCCGACTGGGAAGTAAAAGGCGTTTTAAATCCGGGAGGCATAAGAGCAAAAGACGGGAAAATTGTTCTGTATGCGCGCGTAGCCGAAGCTCCGATTTACAAAGAAGCCGACCATTACAACTGCCCTGTCATCGTTTCAGAAAACGAATATGAAGCTTCATCAGAAACCGTGCATAAAAGAGTCATCGCTAAGATTGATGCGAACACGCCCAACGTGATTTTTCTTAAGGACAAGATATGCAAACTTACTACTATTTCTCATCTAAGAAAAGTCGTTCTTGACAAATCTGGATACAAAATTGAATACATAGACCCTCTCCCGACTTTTGTCGGCCGCCCCATCACAAGCGAATATGGCGTTGAAGACGGCCGCATAACCAAGATAAATGATACCTACTACATGACTTACGTTGCAGTCTCAGACCGCGACGGCGTCTCAACATCTCTTGCAGAATCAAAGGACCTGACTGTCTGGACGCGCTACGGACTTATCTTTCAGGAGCAGAACAAAGACGCAGTTCTCTTTCCGGAAAAAATAAACGGTCTTTACGTCGCGCTCAACCGCCCGGAAAGTTCTTTCGTCTTTTCAAAATCCAACATTTGGATTTCCTACTCTCCGGATTTAATCTTCTGGGGAAAAGAAAAGTCTCTTCTCGACGCCCGCAAAAATTCATGGGAGACAGAAAGAAACGGCGCCGGACCTCCTCCAATAAAAACAAAAAAAGGCTGGCTAATAATTTATCACGGAGTCTGCCTGAAGGATGGTAAAGCGCGTTACAGCGCAGGCGCCGCCCTCTTGGACTTAAAAAATCCGGAAAAGATTCTTGCCCGCACACCAATAGATAAGCCTCTTCTGATTCCAAAATATAGTTTCGAAAAAAAGGGATTCATGAACAATGTAGTCTTTCCAACAACCGCAATACCAAAAAATGAAAAAGAACTCCTACTCTACTCCGGCGGCGCTGACGACGTCATAACAGTAAGAACCCTCACGTTCAAAGAAATATTCGGGAACATGGAGCCAGTGTAAAAAAAGTTTAAATAACTCTTTGTTTTCATGCAGCAATGAAGTTAATGATTCTTTATCCTTACGAATACGAGTTCTCAGCTCTGACAATTCAGGCGAGATTGTTGGAAAAAGGGCTCCGGGAATTATCTCACGAAGTGATTTGTTTGTGCGCCGGACACACCTTCTCAAAAGAATTGGAGTATTGCTCCTTCAACCCCGATTTAATAATAGGTATAGGTTTTTGGGGAGACATTCCCAGATTAATCCACGAACCAATGAAACGGGGATTCAAGGCAATTCCTTGGTTCAATGCAAATGGTTGGGTCGCAAACTATCACGAAACGCTCAACAGTCTGCCTCTTGTTTTAGTCACATCAGATTGGGTAAAGAATACATACATTCGCGACGGCGTCAAGCCGAACAACATCCATCCGGTTCACATAGGAATAGATGCTGATCTCTTCAGACCCTTATCAAAAGATAACCCCAAAGTCTCCAAGGTGAAAGAAATGTTCGGCATAAAAGAAGATGAAAAGATGATTCTTACTGTCGGCGGCGACGTTACAAGCAAAGGCGCTCAGGAAATTTTTCACGCGCTGGCAAAAATAAAAGATAAACTGTCAAAATGGAAATACGTCTGCAAAAGTTGGCCGTCGGATAATATGAAAATATGGCACTCAAAAGAACTTCAGCTTGTGAACGAGTTGGACATTGCAGAAAAAGTAATATTCCACGACGAAATAATGCACCACGCATATATGCCCTACTTGTTGAATGCCTGCGACATTTACGCCGCACCATCTCGCCTCGAGGGCTTCGGCATGATTCACGTCGAAGCAATGGCTTGTGGCAAGCCCGTAATATCCATGAAAGCAATGGGTCCCTCTGAAACCATCCTTCACGAAAAAACCGGATTCCTCGCAGACATTGCTCATGAAGTAAAGCTTGACAGCGAATGGGTATATCCCAGCATGGGTTTTGAAAAAAAACATCAAATAGAATTTCCTGTTTCAAAAACATTTGAATACCGCGCCAATGTAGATCAGCTAGCAGACTTCTTCCTGCGCCTGACTCAGGACGATGACCTGCGTAAAAAAATAGGGCAAGCCGCAAGGCAACACGTCACGGAAAATCTTAACTACAAGGTAACTGCAAAGAGAGTGATTGAGCTGATTGAGAAATTTGCTTTTCAGAGATAAGAAAGAGCTTTAACCCAGCAAGACATATCAAATTATGAAAAATACGATAAAGAGACCTAAAGGTCCATCATGCTCAATCTCGCTAAAAGATATGCAATAGTTGACTCTGCACCTTGATTAAGATTGATAGTCCTCTCGCCAACCCCATCGTGACACCCGCCAGTCTTTTCGTTATAAACCACTTGCTTCAAGGTATTCTCTCCGGTAAACCACCTAAACGCCTGAAAAGCTTTTCTCCTAAATTCCTCCTCTTTAGTCGCCCTGTATGCCGTCACAAGGGTATCAACCATATAAGCCGCTTCAATCGGCTGCTGGTCATAATACTTCCTCTCACCATCTTTCTGATACCATCCATCCTGCCCAATTGGCACAAAAACATTCCCTTCAAAAGTCTTCTCAATCAAGAACTTCAGGCTCTCATCCGCGATGTTCATATACTCATCATTTCCAGTAGCCAAGTATGCGTAATAAAGGGCCTCTGAAATTTTGCTGTTCCCATAAGTCATGTACTTCTCAAACCATCTCCACTGTTCACTCCAATTGTCTGCATAAATACTGACCAAATGATCTGCAAACATAGTTATCTGCTCCTTTACGCCTCTGAATCGGTTCAACTTACCATGATGATACAGCCCCAGTATAATAAAGGCCACAGCTCTAGGTGACTTAACATTCTCCACCGCCACCAGAGCCTTATCAAACATCTCCTCTGCCTCTCTCTTGAAATCTGCTGGAATGTGTGGTGCACTAATTAAATAACCTAATGCCCAAAGCGCCCGCCCTTGAGCATCTTCTATCCATGCGCCCTTATCAACCTCTTTATGCTGATTAACAAAATTGTACAACTTCCCATCTTTCCCCAGTACATACTTGAAATAATTAAGATACGTTCTTATCAGATTCAATTGCTTAAATTCATGAAATCTCTCGTAGTGCTTTACACAGACTATTAACGCTCTGGCATTATCGTCAAGCGTATATCCTGATGTTACGTCTGGAACCCACTGCTTTGAGAATTGTATCACTCCAAAATTATCAGTCAATCTTGTAAGATGTGAGGTGTTAACCTTCGGCAGCACGCGCGCCTCTTCAGACTCAACGTGAACATGGCTGTCGAATAATCCGCAATATTTGAAAGCGACATTTGGCCAAGTCATCTCCCGCGTCTCGTGATATGCGTGGCTCTCCATGCTCTTTCGTTTTTCTGGATCGTTTAGTATTTCAATTATTGCTTTTGAAAATGATGCAGGATTATCAAACTCAGCGAGCAAGCCTTTGTTTGGCGTGACAATGTCCTTTGCGTGCAAAAATGGCGTCGAAACAACCGCTCTCCCGCAGCCCATCGAATAGACTAGTGTGCCGGAGGTTATCTGGTCAGGATTCTGGCTTGGTGAGATATAGATGTCTGCGGCTTTGACATATAATATAATTTCATCCAACGTCAGATACTTGTTGTAAAATTTTACGTTATTCTCAAGCTTTAGATGCTTTATCCTTCTAATAAGCCCATTTCTGTATTCCTCCCCTGAGGTCTTTCTCACAACAGGATGCGTTTCCCCAACAATAAGATAGACAAGGTCAGGAAACTTCTCGACAACAGAAGGCAATGAATCTATTACATCTTCATATCCCTTTCCCGGCCCAATCATTCCAAACGAACAAATCACCGGCTTGCCAGGATAACCTATTCTCACCTTGGCTTTGGTCTGGTCTTCAAACGAGGTTGTTGGAATTCCATGCGGAATCATATGTATCCTATTCTCCAGCCCATATGTCTCTCTTAATATGCTCACTCCAGTCTTAGTCATGACAATAAAACCTTCAACGTGCTTAGCTATTTCTCTCACCACCTTCAGCAGCTTATCATTCGGATTAGGCAGCACGCTATGGAATGTCACGACAATTGGCTTCTTGATTTTCTCAAGAAACATCAACAGATGATCTCCCCACTCCCCTCCAAAAATCCCAAATTCGTGTTGTATGCAAATTAACTTTACATCTGTCCTTCGGTTTATTTCCTCCGCAACCTCAATGTAATCGTTCAAATCAGAATCGCTTATTTCATACTGGACCTTTTTAGGGTAGTTGTAAATACTGACGCCATTATGATTAAGTGCAATGATGCCAGTATCAATAACTTGCGACAGCCGATGATCGACTGCAGTTACAAGATCCTTCGTGAATGTAGCGATGCCGCATTCCCTTGGTGGGTAAGTACCCATAAAGAGAATCGTATCTCTACCACCCCCCTCTTTCATCCATCTAATTAGACTTTAGATTTTAAAAATCTTTTCCTGCCCAAGATTTGCCCGACGACAAATCGTCTTGGCAGTCGTTTTTTTATCTCCTCAATCCCGACTCTATACGCCCTGACGAACGAGTCATTAACATGTGAATACACTAAAATATGTCCCTCATCAAGCGCAAAAACCTCGCTGGCAAAAGTTATTGTTGTAGCCTCAGGGTCCTCAATCAGATGTCTCGAGTCTACCCAAGGGATTTCCCCTGTCTCTGGATTATAAAGCGCTAGCCCTGGCCTGAACTTCCCATACATTTTCTTCCCTTTTCTCACAGCATTCTTAGCTCTTCCATTGATAAGCAAAACTCTCAGCCCTCTTCTTAGCTTAATCATATCTTCAGATAAAATCCTGCACGGCGATACATGCCCCCCATACCAAGAATGTTCTATTTCATTAGGGCGCAGGGATATTTTTTCAAAGCCCCACCTCTTACCAAACTCACTCGCCCGTATACAAGCAATCACCGAACAGCCAAACTCCTCTCCCTTTTCAATTCCTTCCACCAAATGAAACCAATGCCCTTCGACCCTATTTGGAGTAGGAGCCAACTCCTTAAATCCCATAAATTTCCCTTCAATCGGTCCAAGCAGAGGATTCGTCGCTCTCAGATTTTCAAGACTCTTCCCAAAAGCGTGCCCAAGAAAAACATCATATTCCTTACCGTTCAAATAGCTATAAGCAATCGTAAAATAAACATGCAAAACCCCTTCCTCATCAACAACAATGTCAGGGTCTTCAAACCCTATAAACCTAGTGTTATCTTTCTGAAATTTCTCAACAACATCGTCAATATTCTCTATCTTTAAATCTCCGATAACTTTCCACTTTAACAAATCATTACTCTCAACAATAACAAGCTTGCTCAAATCCATAAACCCCGGAACATCTTCGCTCCCCTCCCGATTTGTAACTTGTCTTGCTAACCCCCTGAATAATCTATTTGTGCCCGGCTGCAGACAAAGCGCCATGAACCTCTCGCCTTCGACGACTTTGACATTCCCTAGACACGGCTTCTCAAACATTTCAACTCCCTGCGAAATTTTCTTCCAGACCATCTACTTACCTCTTCTCTCGAATGTGAAAAACAAAAAGAACAAGCTCGCAATTCCCGCCATAACAAATGCCCAAGTGAACTTGTCAGCCACCAAAATCAGGATTATCCATAAGCTCGCCCTGCCGATGTAAGTAGGTATCTCTCTAAACCATACAAACTCATCCACATCTTTATTCTCTGCTGCTTTGTCATAAAATATTGCATTAAATGACAGACTCAACATTATAGCAAAGAATCCTGCAGCAAGACTTGTGGCATATAACAAGAATACCGAATCAGTGTACAATCTAAGCATCCAAACTGCCGCATATAAAACCGCTCCCAGTTTCATCAGGAAATACTTGCTTTTCCTATCGTGGAACCTCCCAACAAACAAGGTAAATGCGATTGAGCCAGCTCCAACGACAAAAGATATCTGTCCCACAGAAATAAAATTCTTCAGAGCGAGAAAAATAAAAATCGGCCAGATGATACCCTCGACTTCACTCTTTATGCTATCAAATATCTCGCCGGCAAAATATCTTTTGTGATCCTTCGCAAGAAGAACGACCCTCGCGGGTTTGAACTGAACTGTAGGTTTGATGTTCTTGAGCGTAAATAGGGGGATTATTGAAAGGACAACAAATATTAAAGAAAACAAAAATAACAAGGAAAATCCTAGGTATGTTGCAATAACTCCCCCTACAATCGGCCCGACGAGACCCGCGAACTGTCCGACAGAGATAAGGTGGCTCAACCTAGTCCCACGTTCACCAGTTTGCGTAAGGCGAGTAAAATACCCGTGGAGTGGAGTAAAATAAAATGCATCGTTTAATCCAACAACTAAAGCGACAAGATAGACCGGAATCATAAGCGGTTCAAGATATTTAAGCATAAGGATAAACATTATCACAAATATAACGCTAGAGATTATCAATGGCTTGTAACCAACTTTTCTGGACAAGGTCATATTCACCGGAGTAAAAATAAAAGTCGTGGTGTGATGGATTAAAAAGTATAACAGGACTTCATTTAAAGAATAATCGTGAGTCAAAAGATATATCGGAACAAAAATACCAAAAAGAGAAAACGCAATTCCCCGCAAAATCGAATTATAATAAATCGGATGCAATTCTTTACTCATCAAACTCTCCCATACTTATCCTCAACCCTGACAATATCTTTCTCATCAAACTTCCCAAAAGCAATCTCAAGAAATCTCACCGGCTTCGAAAGCGCCTCAATACTATGGATTGCTCCGCGCGGAATAACTACCTCATCATCTTTCTTCACAACAAAAGTCTTCTTCCCCAACGTAACGCGGGCAGGATTGTCCAGAAACCTCCAGAATTCCTTCCTTTTGTGGTGGTACTGCACGCTCAATTTTTGCTTTGGCTTTACTGTAATTATCTTTACAGTAGAAACCTCGTTCAGTGTGAATCTCTCAAACTGCCCCCACGGCCTGACCTCTCGCTTCAGCTTGCTGAGCGTTGAGCGCAGCGAACTTTTCTCTTTTTTCATAGTTCATGGAGAAAATGCCTATTTAAATTATTATCGAAATTCCATTTACCAATTATCATATCCTCTTTCCTTTGCAGAATACGGCCGATTCATTTTCCATGGCGGCGTTCTAAACATCGAATTCCAGCACACCTTAGCAGCCCCTCCAGCCAAGCAACCAATACCTCCTAAAAAAAGTAAGCCGGATAATATTTCTAAGCTAGTATTTCTTCCAAACATATAAGATGTGACTGGACTTAGAATTAAAGGGGCTACAAATAATTCGCCCACCACTATTGCCGTCATAGAGCGCCTATAACTTCTTTCCAATTTTAAATGTTCTAGAGGATTAAACCCTTCAACATGGTTTCTCATGTCAATTAATTTATCAACTTTGGATGGATATTCTTCGAGATATCCTCGAGGAACCAACCTGACAAATTCTCGAATTTCGGTTTGGCTGTAATCAGCCGCCCTCAGGTTTTCTTCTAACCGTCGGAAATCTTTTCTTCTCTTAGCCCGAGCCATTAAACTCTTATTAACTCTCACAAGAAGGTTGCTATAACCTAATTTAAAAAATTATCTAGCATAATCCGCAGCTGGATTATTCTCCTTTTATGACGAATTGCCGAAAGTAGGTTCGAACAACTTTTTCAATAGCTCCCCAGTTTGCGTTAACCTTTTAAATTCTCCCAATAATGAAAACCCATGAATAATGTAGAAATGACGCGATACTCTCCACAATCAGACAAGTTGCTCGAAGACAGTGCCGAAAGAGCATCGCTTTATCGCCAGCTCGACGCCGCAGCAAGAGGGACCATAGTGGACCTTTCTAAGGTAGCCTACATCTCGATGGAAGGTCTTAATATTTTGGTCATGGCGCAAAGGCGCGCTCAGAAATCTGGAAAAACTCTTGCAATTACCGGTATTCATAATGACAATGTAATAAATACATTCAGGACGAAGAAACTGGATAGCTTTCTGGAGATTTACGAGACTCCAGAAAAAGCAGAAGAATCTATTACCCGTCGGGATAGGAATCTTTAAATTGTTTTATCTGTTTTTAATAAAATGTTAAAGAGGACACATCTGGCGCTCGGAATTGCAATAGCATTTTATTTTCTCCCACACATCCAGACCAATAAATTTATTTTCCTAGGAGTAGTTCTTTTGGCAAGCCTTCTCCCCGACATAGAATCTGGCTTTGCCGCCGCTCAGCGCTACTCTCTTTTCAGTCTTCAGCCGACCGAAAACGTTTACCATAAAAATCACCTCCTCCACACATATACTTTTCTTATTCTGATAACTATAGCGATTGCCATATACTATCCGGTTCTGGCTCTTCCGTTTTTTCTGGGCTATTCATTTCACCTGTTTATTGACAGCTTCTCGCCAAACGGTATCCGCCCCTTTTGGCCACTCAGACATCGCACCAAGGGAAAAATCGTTCCGAGCGGCGGCATAGATAAAATCTTGTTTGTCATATTTCTCGGCTTGGATGTCCTGTTAATAATGCGCTTTATATTAAGCTAGTCAATTATCCAAGTTTGAATAATTATTACGATGATTGCGATTATGCTCATTATCCCCTTTATCGCCAGAAACCCTACAGTCTCTATCCTAATCGGCGGCAGACTGAATATTCCTGCTAGAATTGCGATAACTCCTATGACTACAGTTGTCAGATGGGTGAAATTACTGGACGTCAGTCCCCATCTAATTGTCTTTATTTTCTCGAGCTTAGCTTCAAGCACCATCCCGATACCTATGATAAACATCAATCCAGCTTCAACATATCCTCCAAGGTCATAACTAAAAAGTGTATCACTCACAATTCCCAAAAATCCTAGAATAGATACTATTGACAAAGCTGTGACGAACCGGTGACTTAACTTTATCTTTCCGGAAACCTTCCCTTCTCCATTCAGAATTTTCTGTTCCATTGTCTCCAAATTTTTCATGTTATCTTTCAAAAGTAAGGAGATTACATTTAAAAAGATTATTCATTTACAAAAACAGCATATTCAAATGGAACACAAAGAAGTACAAAAAAATATCGTTGAAGGAACTCCAAAAACCGACAAAGCCACGCAGGAAGAGCTGTTTGCAGTTCTAAAGTTGGTCGCTCCCGGTACAAATCTCCGCGCTTCTCTTGACGGTACGCTCAAGGCAGGCAAGGGCGGTTTGATTGTGGCTGAAAATCAATATACAAACTCTCTTTTCGACGGCGGCTTTTGGCTCAACACAAAATTCAGCCCACAAAAAGTTATAGAACTCTCAAAGATGGACGGAGCAATAATTTTAAGTCGCGATATGAAAAAGATAAATTATGCTAACGTCTTGCTCACTCCAAGCAGCAGGATTCCAACTCACGAAACCGGCACCAGACACAAGGCTGCAGAGAGAATAGCCCGTCAAGCCGGAACTCTCGCGATAGCGATTTCTGAAAGAAGGAACGAAATAACCCTCTATTTCAAGAACGTTAGGTATCCGTTAATCCCGACAGGGGAGTTATTAAGGCGCGCAAATGAAAATATCCAGCTTCTCGACAAACAACGCGAGCTCTATGATAAGCAGGTTGAAAGGCTGGACAAAATTGAGCTGAGGGGTTCATCTAGCCTAAGGCAGGCAATCGCTCTCATACAAAAGGGAAGGATAATTCTTAAATTGGCTGAGGACCTGTACAAATCTCTGATTGAACTCGGCCGCGAAGGAACTCTCTTGAGAATGCGACTGAAAGAGATTACGCTTGGAGTGGAACGCGAGACAGACCTGGTCATAAAAGATTACACCGCCCTCGATTTAAAGAAATCAAAATTCTTCTTACAAGAACTGTCATACGATTCAGTACTGGAAGAAGAAAACATAGCTAGCATCTTGGGTCACGAAGGCACGATTACAACCCAACAGCTCGGCGGCTGGAGAATTTTGTCAAGAACTTCTTTGCTTGATTCCGAAATTTCTATTTTAATCAGGGAACTCCAAACACTTTCAAACATACTGAACATCTCGCTTGAAAAAGCAATAGAACTTTTCGGCGAAGAAAAAGGAAAAACTTTCAAGGATGAATTAAGCAAATTAAAAGCGTCTGCTTAAATTTTAATTTTCTCAGCCAGCTCCTGGACCAGCCACGTTTTCCTTCTTTCACCAGAAAGTGCGTTTATCCAAGCGATCGCCCACAGTATGACCACAAACAGTAAGAACAACTGCCCTATTATGGGAACAATCTGGAATATTCCACCAATCGCGAATCCAACGAACAAAACAAGACCTTGCTTGGCGTAATACATGACGTATTCGTCATCCCTCCTCAACATCAATGCGATAACAAACCCGATAATTGTAAAAAACGTCGCAAGCCATGCAAACAACTTTGACTCATCCCCCTTTCCTGTTTTGTTCACCGCCTTCTTTTTCGCCATCTTTTTACTAGGAAATTCGCTCTTATAAGTCTTCCTCTCTCCAGTAATTTACGTTTTTCTTTAAGTAATTTTTGTCTGGCGCCTTTCCGGCAGCCCATCCGAATAGTCCCCCTAAAATTACAAACCCAAATGCGATTCCATATATTCCCCACCACCCCCCAGCGTTTTCCAGAATAAATTTTGAAAACGAAAAGACCACAACAATTCCTATAAGCATTCCAAAAACACCCCCTAAAATCATTCTTCCCGAGGGATCTCCGACTTCCTCGTCTTTTATCCACCAGCTCGGCTGCGTTACTTTATCCACCACTTAATTATCAGAAGACTAGCGCTTATAATTCTGTCGAAATTCCTAAACGTTTCGTCTTCGTAGTCTCTTCTGATAACTCTTCGATTCTCTAAAAACAAAAGTCATAAAATTAGCAATCGTTTTTTTAAAATATTTATCAAACTTTCCTTTTTTGTGCATAGTCCTCATCTGACGTTCTCTCTTTTTGTCTATGACAGGCAAGCCCCTTTTTATTTTGCACAGCGCAATTTTCTCAACCACGCCCCTGCGCTCATGCAAAAGCCGGATAATCTCGTCGTCTATTTTATCTATCTTTTTTCTTAGTTTATCTAGCGAATCCATTGCTATTTGAGAATAAATCGTTTTTTTATCTTTTCGTTTATGGGTAAAATGAATTTTTATTCAGGAATTATTCTTCTTTCTTTTGTAGCAATTACAACATCTTTAGTTTCTTTTTCAAATTCTTAAATTACCTTGGATAAATGTTCATTTCCATTTTTAGGAATTGCCCGTGCGGGATTTGAACGCGTGTCAATGCATAGCTCATTTTAAGCGTGAATGCTCCTACCGGGAGTCGAACCCGGGCCTCCGCCGTTCTCCATTACCTCGATTTGAGGCAATGTTAAGTAAAACAATGCCTGTCCTAGAGAGGACTGAAGTTATCATCTTTGACGACATAAACTTCGGCCATTCGAGAGGGCGACGTCCTTAACCACTAGACTATAGGAGCTTTTTGTTGCCTGTAGTCGCGAGCAGCCTTTCCATTGCTCTAGACTATAGGAGCTTTTTGTTGCCTGTAGTCGCGAGCAGCCTTTCCATTGCTCTAGACTATAGGAGCATCTTCGCCACTATAGCCTTTGAGAAGCTTTGCTTCGATTAGACTATAGGAGCTATTGTCATCTATAGTAGTTATTCTGCCTAGAAATTCTTCTTTAAAAAACTTATCTCTTCTTACCACGAACTAATTTCTCCGCCCGTTCAATCATCTCCTTCTTCAATCCAATAAAAACCCCTCCGCTCTTCGCCCCGACATAACTATTCTCCCCGGGCTTGATAATCTTGTTCAACTCGTCCAATTCAATATCTAGATGCGTCACCGTCGCCCCACTCTCACCCCTAAGATGAACATAAACATCCGCCTTCCCAAGCTTAATCTTTCCTTTTCCCGGTCCAGACATATCTTTACCAGAATTTTTTAGTTTAAATCTTTTTGGCTTCCGCACCTTCATTGGCTATGATGCATTCAAGCCTTCCCAATCCAAGAAAAACAAGAGCCCTTTCTTGTGCGCCCAGACTTTCTCCATAAACATGATCTATAAAGTTACATTGGGTATCAGGATTCCCTAGCATCAAATCATACATTCTCCTAAGAGTCCCTCCATCCTCGTAAAACTTTTGATCTCCCTGCGACACCGCTCGATTCTCCGGCGCCTCCCGCGGATTAACATTACTGGCTAAGAGTATCAACAAGTCTGCAAATTCCTTACAATTAAATTCGTCGTATCTCATATTATTGGAATCACTATTGATTCTCAGCCAGGCCCTTTCTATCTCTAATCTTTCTAATCACGCCTGCCTGCAATTCAAATGGCATCCTCTGGAATTCCTGATCTACTAAAGACGAAATTCCTCTCCCCTCTGTCGCAGAACGCAGGTCATTGCTCCAACCAATCATCTCCGCGACAGGAATCTTTCCAGTGACAATAACCGTTCCCTCTTCCTGCTCGACATTCACAAGCGTTCCTCTCTTACTCGAAACGAGCTGCGTTACAGTGCCCATGAAATCTAACGGCGCCTCTATCCTATGTGTCTGAACCGGCTCAAACATTGCTGGACCGGCTGTCTTCAACGCTTCAACAATTCCTGTCCGGACTGCTGGATAAATCTGCGCCGGACCACGGTGCATGTGGTCGACGTGAATTTTCGCATCGTGTAGAATAAATTTGGTCTTCATCAAAGGTTCTTTAGCTAACGGGCCGCTGTCCACCATCAACCTCCACCCATCCATTATTGAATCTATAATCTCTCCAAGCAGCACAATGCCCCTCGTTCTATCCTCGAAAATATTACCTTTGTAAATTTCTTTCACCTGTCTGGCTTCATCGTTGCTCATTCCACACTGCCCAAGTTTATCCCAAACTTGTTCAGCTCTTTTCTTTAGTCTTTCTTCAGGCAGATCTCCTCTTTCAATAGCTTTGTATATGTCGTCATCAAGCGGCTCAATACTGAAATTGAATATGTTATGTCCGTTCGGAGTTCTTACCTCAACAGTATTGCTCTTCTTGCTGACAGTCTCTCTATAAACAACTATTGGTGGACCAGTCTTGATTTCAAGACCTTTCTCATCCTTGATTCTTCCTTCAATAATCTCAAGGTGCAATTCCCCCATTCCGGAAATCAGATTCTCACCTGTCTCGTCGTTGATTTCAATTTTCACGCTCGGGTCTTCCTTGCCTACTTTTCTCAGGACTTCAATTAGCTTCGGCAGATCAGCGGAATGTTTGACCTCGACAGACTTCGTGATTACAGGCTGGAATATGTGCTTGATTTCTTCAAATGCCTGCTGTTCATTCACCGTCAGGGTCTCTCCGACATCAATATTCAATCCTGAGACAGCAAGAACATTTCCGGCTGGAACTTTCTCAAGTTGTTCTGGCTTGATTCCATTGTACACGAAAAGCTGTTGAATTCTTCCTCTTTTTTTGGCATTATTCGCATAAAGCTCCATCCCGTTCACTATAGTCCCGGAGTAAAGTCGCCCGGCGCAAACTTCTTTCTTAGATTTCTGGTCAATGATTATCCTTGTTACAACAAATCCGACTTCGCCGTTCGCATTGCAATTCACAAGATCTTGCCCAAATGCGCTCTCAATGTCTCCTCTCCAGATTTTAGGGATCCTATATTTCTGCGCCTCAAGCGGATTCGGCAGATGCTTTACCGCCATGTCCAGAACAACCTCATGCAGGGGCGCGTTTTCCCAAACCCACTTTTTTCTCTCTTCCTCTTCCATCTCATAGATTTTGTAAACATCTTTAAAACTCACACTTTTCTTCTTCATGAAAGGCATTGATAACGCCCAATTTTCCCTCGCTGAACCAAACGCGACACTGCCGTCAGCCACATTAACTTGCCACTTTTCTTTGTATTCCTGCTCAGCAAGTTTCATAATATGTATATTAAATTCATTAATGAGCTTGACAAATCTTTCTTGCATCTGCTCTGGCGTAACTTTCAGTTCTTTAATCAGTCTATCAACTTTATTGATAAACAAAACTGGTTTTACCCTTTCTCTCAGCGCCTGCTTCAAAACAGTTTCAGTCTGCGGCATGATTCCCTCGACCGCACAAACCAAAACGAACGTGCCGTCAATCGCTCTCATAGCTCTTGTAACATTTCCGCCAAAATCAACATGTCCCGGCGTATCAATTAAATTAATCAAATATTCTTGATTTTGATATTCGTGCGCCATCGAAACATTCGCCGAGTCAACTGTCATCAATCTTTCCTGCTCGTCTTTGTGCTGCCATGTCGCCATTCCCTCTTCCAAGTCGCCAGCATTTTTAGCAGCCATCAGGCCCGCAGCCGCGAGTAGATTATCTGTGAAAGCTGTCTTTCCATGGTGGATGTGCGCAGACGTTGCTACGTTTCGAATATTCTCTTGTTTCGACGTTAATCTCTGAATTTTCTGCAAACTGCTTTCTTTTTCTGCCATTTGACTAGAAGTAAGCTTTGATGTAGAAGTGGGTTTTTAAAGTTTTAGTTAGGTTATTTCTCGATGTATATCTCGGCGTCCTTCAGAATTAACCCGCACTTTAAACTTAGAGACTTAAAATTCATAAACAACTTAAACCCTGGATTCTAAACTAAAAGATGGGATTTTTAGACTTTTTTAGAAAAAAACCGGAACCACCTAAATCCCCTGCAGGGGAATTTACAGTAGAAGAGTTGAACGTCTGGCTCGCTGAACAGAAATCTCAGGAATACGAATCTTTGGGCAAAAAGACAGGCGAGTTGCAGAAACTAGTTCTTGAGGAAAAGGAAACGCTTAAGGCAAACTTGCAAGTTCTCCAAAAAGCCGAACCCCGGAACAAGGATTTGCCTGAGAGGATAAAGCATGTAATGGAGGGAAACCGCCAGATTTATCTGCAGAAGACGAACGCGCTCTTGGAAAAACTTGTCCTGCCCAAAAGGACTGAGGAACTTCTTTCTTTCATAAAAGAATTTGATAAGGAGTTGGATCATTTTGACCGCAGCATCTCAAAAAGCCACCAAATCATGGAGGAAATATTTCAGGAAAAAGCCAGTGTGATAGCTAAAGGCATAAAGAAAATCGACAAATCTTTTAAGGAAATCGATAGTCACATAAAAGGATCAAAGTTAGAAGGGATTAGTCGGATTCAGGAGGATTTGGCAGCGCTCCTTTCAATGAAGTCGCACTCTCTCGAAAGGAAAAAAAGTATTCTTCACGAAAAAGAAGAACTATCCGCTATCAAAAAAGAAATCTCCCGAAAAGAAGCCCGTCTTGCCGGACTACAAAAAGAAGACGAATATGTTCAACTTCAGAAATCTCTGGCAGAAAAAGAGAAAATTCAAAAAGAAATATCAGATCTACGCTCAAGGATTCGTGGGATATTCTCTGAAGTTGAGCCCGCCCTCAAAAAGTATGAAAATCTCTCTCAAAGCAAACTTTCTCTTGAATACCTTACAGATCCAATCGAAGCTCTGCACAGGGATGAAGGTCTGGAGATAGCGAAAATCTTTCAGGCTGCGCACAAAGCGATTCTGGCAGGAGAGATTACCCTAAAGGACAAAAAAAGAGAGAAAATACTTTCAACTTTGTTGAAACTAGATTCATCTTTCTTGCAGGGCTTGTTGAAAGAAGAATCATCCCTTGGCTCCCGACTAGATGAAGCACAATCCGTCTTAGAGTCCTCTCAGCTCTTAAAAGAGATTCATAACATGAAGAGCGCAATCAAAAAAGAAACCCTCGAATATGAGGATAAGTTGGCGCGGCTCGAAAAGAACGCAAAACCAAAATTGAACGACTCAATCGAGGAATCAAGAAATATGATAGAAAATAACATTCGTCAATTACTTAATGCTGAAATAAGGATAATTATCTAGCAGAATCTGCTTGCTTTTCAGATTCATTCTTCTTGCTCATTGCATAACTCTCCATATTCTGGCTAGCTGCTTTCATGATTTCATCAGCAAGAGCCTCAACCATTTTCTTCTTTTTGCCAAAACTTCTCTGATATGCGCCCTGCACCATCCATCTTATCGCTAAGTCCACGCGCCTCGTTGGCGAAGTGTCAACTGCCTGCGGATATCTAGCGCCTCCGTGTTCAATTACTGTGATTTCATCTCGCGGCGATGCATTCTCGATTGCTCTGACAAGAACTTGAATTGGATTATCTCCAGTTTTCTTCTCGATTAATTTCATAGTCTCAATTACAATCTGCATATTTCTGTTGTACTTCCCACTAGCCCACGAAGTGATTATTCTGTGTTTCTTTCCGACATGCCCTGGCGTCGCAATTCTATTTGCAATCCTCTCTAGCAATCCAACTTTCGTCTTGCCAAACTTGCCTACATTTCTTCCCTGCGACTTCATGAGAAGTTTCGGCTCGAGATTAATGTATTGCTTTAGAGCAGGATCTTTTATCTCAATATTAGAAACATCAAACATATCAAATAATTTTAATTGTTGAGTCTGTTCCGTCATTATCTCCTTCCCTTCTCAATCTTGCCGGCAACAAGCCTATGCAATGGCTGATCATTTACTTTAATTACTTGAAATCTAATTCCTCTAATATCTCCCTTTGAACGCCCCTGCTTCCCGCCAATTCGCTCAATCACAACTTCATCATGTTCATCAACAAACTTCTGAGCAAGATTTCCCGGAATAAATGCTCCGACTTGGATTCCATTTTTCACGAGTTGTACCTTGCAGCATTTTCTCATCGCAGAGTTTGGCTGTGCAGCTTCTTTCTGGAACTTCTCGATAACAATTCCCTTTGCCTGGCTAGAACTCCCAAGAGGATCAGATTTAATTTTCAGATTCTGCATCTTGGCGTTGTAAATTTTGTCAGCCCATCTAAACTTCTTTCTCTTCTTCGCTAGTTTTCGAGCGCTCATTAATCCCATGCTTATACCTTAAAGAAATTGGTTTTTAAATCTTCTGCTTAATTCTTTATCAACAATCTATTTCATAGATTATTCCTAATCTGGAAAATAAGTCCAAGACTAAATGGGCATCCCTATTAAATTATCCTGAGATCCAATCCGTAAGTATCATGAATTATTTTCTTTAATTCTAAAAACCTTCTTTTATTTCTTCCAATCAAAGAGGCTTTGTTCTGGCTGCTTCCTGCCGTGATAGTGACGCTCCCATCCTTGACCTCCACATACTTTGGCTTTATAGGTGATACGACATCAACAATAAACCTCTCTATATCTTCAAGTCCCTCATCTTCCCTTATTACTTTTATCTTCTTCCCTATCTGTTCTTGGATTTTCTTGACGTTAATCGCTGCTGGACCAATCGCGCGGGAAACGTCCTCTTTGTTCACTGCAAAGAAAATTACATTATTATGTACAAAGCACTTTCTGGTTTTTACTCTAGCAACTTTGTCCAAGAGGTTGATATACCTCATTGCCGTCATATCAATTACGCCCATTTTAATTATGTAGAATGTTTTATTATAATCCTTTGTTAGTTAGTTTATAAATTTATCGCGGCTGCACAAAATTTACAATGCGCTGCTCGTCTTTTGTAAGCTCTGTTCGATTCTCAATTCACCTCCGCAACTCAGACTTGCAGTCTAAATCTTTCATCTATGCATTATTTGCATAAACCCTTCTAAACTGCTGAACGCCCACCCATGACATCAACAATTAATCCCATAACTATCCCTCGAATTTATAAGGCTATTTCTTCTCGCTCTTAATTTCCTTCGCCAAGGGCCCTGTAACTTTAACAAGCAATCCGGGCAATCCGGTTCCAACCGGAATAGGTTGATTCAACAAAATATTCTCAATCACCGAATTCAACTCATCTTCCGCACCCTTTATCGTCGCATTTACAAACTGCTTGTCTGGAGTTTCAAATGTTGCTCGAGCCAAAATCGAAGCCTTATCAGTAATAATTCCCATTCTCGTTACTCCCTTCACTGTTCCTGAAGAAGTCATCGCATCAGCAACAAGTTGCAGGTGCCTCTCATTAATATCAAGACCCTGCGTTTGAATAACATTCTTAATTTCATTAATTATCGTCTGTCGCGCAGCTTCAATTCCCAGCACCCCCTTGACGTCGTGAATGTCGTTCGAGAAAATCTTGTCTCTATTAACTCCTTTTATTTCCATGACTTCTTTCAAATTACTCCCATTAGTTAAAATGACAAAGTCTCTCTCTTTCTTTGAGACCACAACCTGCGGAATTCCTTTAACACCAGATACTACAGTCTCCTTCAGTTTTCCTTTTAGTTTATACATCTCCTTGAAGCCGATATCTGGTAGAGGGATTATTATCTTGTTTCCATTTACATTGACCTTAAACTTCTTGTCCGTCAACTTATCTGCGATTTTCTGCACGCCTATATGCGTTCTCCTTACAGCCTCATTGTTAAGTTCAATCTCAATTTTCTTATTTCCAAAATCAAGATTAATTGCTGATAAAACCTCTTCAAGTTTGACTTCTTTAATCCTTTCAGCCAAAACCCTCGCTTCTTTTTCGTTGTTATGTTCTTTATCAAGATAAATCTCCATCATGGGAGTGGACGGCTGTTTTCTAGCGTCGAGAATTTCAATTAATCTGGGCAAACCCAACGTAATCTGCATTTGCGCAACTCCTGCATGGTGGAAAACGCTAAGGACCATCTGAGTAGAAGCCTCACCAAAAGACTGGGCAGTCACAACTCCAACAGCCTCGCCCGGCGCAATTTTATCATCTCTCAGGTGAAGTTTTGCAACATCCTTTCCATCGTATCCGTACGCAAACTGAACAATATTCTCTGAAGCATCTCTGACAGTTCCATCATATTCCACCTTTAGGTCTTGCAACGCGCTAACAAGTCTCCTGTACAGATAACCAGATTTTGGAGTTCTGAGAGCAGTATCCATCATACTATCTCTTCCGGTTATTGCCCCGAAGAAGAATTCGGTCGGTTTAAGTCCGCTTAGGAAAGATGATTTGATAAATCCTTTAGACTCTGGACTCAAGTCTCCCTGCTTAAATAAAGACAGCGTTCTATTATTATATCCAAAACCAATCCTTCCATTCCACAAAACCTGCTGCCCGACGCAACAACTCATCTGGGTAAGGTTGGTAATTCCGCCGCCACTTCCGGACTTGATCATCATGTTTACGTTCGCCTCTGCAGGTAGATTTTCTTTAACAACTTCTCCGACGTCTGTTCTGACAGCATTCAGTATCTGCATAATCTTTGTTTCTCTTGTTTCTTCCTGTGTCTTACCTGGAGCGATCTCTAATTTACCAGAGTCATACTCTTCAATAATCTCAAGGGTTTTCTTCTGCGCTCTCTCAATAATCTCTTTAGTGCTCTCTTTAACCTTATCAGAAAATTCAAAATCATGGAATGAGAGTGTATAACCGATTCTGCTTAAATATGACGTGCCTAAGGTAAATGCCTTATTTATTGTATCAACAGTAACATCTCTTCCTAATTCCCTATCAATCACCTTAACTAACTCACCGTCTTCAGCACCAAATGTTTTTGACCCTGTGATCACTGAAGGAACGTTAATTTTTGCTTCTTTTGGGATTATCTCGGAAAAGACTTCTGTCCCGGGAATTTCTTTTTTCTTTATATTGTTAATAACGCCTGCAGAAAACAACAACTGATCTGCCACGGTCTTGCCCACAGTGGCCTTTCCTAACAGATACGCACCTGTAACTGCATCAGCAACTGTTCCGACAAGATTTGTATTATTCTTCGAAGAAATTATGTTATTCTTAATATCCAGCAAAATTCTGGCTTCAGATAATGCCTCCTCATTCTGCGGGCTGTGAATATTCATTTCATCTCCGTCAAAGTCCGCATTATAAGGCTCAGCCGCAGCCGGATTCAATCTGAAAGTCCTTCCAGGCAAAACTTTAACATAGTGTGCCATCAGGCCTTGCTTGTGCAGGGTCGGATGTCGGTTGAACAATACAATGTCTCCGTCCCGAAGATGTCTTTCTACCCTATATCCTGGAACTATCTCATTCGTTATTTCTTCCTTTAAGTCTTCTGTCACCCTCTTCCTTCTCCCATCTGGTCGGATAACATTATTTGCTCCGGGATAAGACGTCCCGTTTCTTACAAGCTCTTTCATCTCATCAAGGTTTGTCGTAGTAACAGACTCTGCAACAGTAATTATTCTTGCTATCTGTTCAGGAACCCCGATTTCATTGATTCTCAGGTAAGGATCAGGTGAGACGACTGAACGTGCAGAATAATTCACTCTCTTTCCGGCAAGGTTGTGTCTTATTCTTCCTTCTTTTCCCTTGATTCTTTCAGTGATTGTCTTGAGAGGTTGTCCCGACCTGTGCCTCGCCGGCGGAATTCTCGTAACATTATTGTCATAGAAAGTTGTAATATGATATTGCAGCAAATCCCAAAGGTCCTCGATGATAACTTCAGGCGCGCCAGCATTCAGGTTCTCCCACAATCTTTGGTTAGCTCGGATTATGTCAGAAAGCTTGTGCGTTAAGTCGTCTTCACTTCTTTCTCCGGTATCCAATGTAATAGAAGGCCTTACAGTTACAGAAGGAACGAGCAACAGCGAGATGACTGCTCTTTCCGGTCGGGCTGTCTTGGTATTAATTCCAATCTTCCTCATCTCTTCATCGGGAATGTTCACAAGTCTCTCTCTAATCTCAATAGGGTTGAGTCTTTTCTTGTCTATAAAGAAGTTTGTCGGTTTTTCAAGTTTAACTCTATCAATGTTTTCATTGCAATTCGGACATTTCTTCGCGTCACGCGCTTTTTTAGCTCTCTCTGCCGGAGATAATCCTTTCTGCTTCTCCTCTGATAGCGTTAGCTTGCCGCAGTGCGGGCAGAAGCTTCGCAAACATAACTCAATCAATGGGATATACTTAATATGCAAAACAGGTCTTGCCAGCTCGATGCTTCCGGGATGTCCGGGGCATTCTTTGACTCTCTTTCCGCACGTTCTGCACCTTACCCCCGGATCAATTGCTCCTAGTCGTAAATCCATCAGTCCGCCGTCAACCGGGAATCCGTCGATGTCATAAAGTTCTGGCGTCACTACCTTAACCGAGCTGATTTTCTTTATCTGGTCTGGACTAAGCAGACTAAAACTCATGCTCCTTATCTGTTTGCGTAGATATTTATTGCTCATATTTGTTCTTCAGTTTGAATTTAGTATGTATCCCAAGCCCAAGTAGCTCATCTACAAGCAGCTTGAACGCGTAAGACACTTCGATTGGCTCCGCCTCGCTGCTGCCGCACATCGAACAGACTGACTTGTTGCGTATCGCATCTTCGTAACCCATGTTCCCGCAGTCCTGACAAACGTGAATAATTGTCTTGTCAGAATCATATCTCTCCTTCAGCAATAATGAGGCTCCATGTCCTGCCAGCGCCTGCTGCTCCATCTCTCCAAGTCTTAAACCGCCGCCACGAGCTCTTCCCTCGATGGGCTGTCTTGTTAGGAGCGCAACTTTGCCTGAAGCTCTGGCGTGGATAAGATTCTTGACCATTCTCTGCAACTTCAAATAATACATACTTCCAATGTAAATCTTGACCTGCATCTTCTCTCCTGTTATTCCGTTATAAACAGTCTCTTTTCCATCATAACTAAATCCATTTTCCTGAAGTCGTTCCTCAAGTTCCTCGACTTTCGCGCCGGTAAATGGCGTACCATCCATTATCTTCCCGTCTATCGCAGCAGTTTTGCTTGCAAGCAGTTCAAGTAGATAACCTGCGGTCATTCTGCTGGGAATTCCGTGAGGATTAAACATAAGGTCTGGCCGAATCCCGTTAATCGTGAATGGGACATCATCATTGTTTGCGACCAATCCAACAACTCCCTTCTGTCCGTGCGGTGAGGAATACTTGTCTCCGACCTCTGGCAGTCTCGTGTCTCTTGTTCTGACATCAACGACCTTGTTACCCTCACTATCGACAGTTATGAAGACTGCATCAACCGTTCCACGTTCGCCTTGTCTTACGGACGAGCTGGCTTCCTTCTTTGCCTGAATGCTAAGGTCTCTTGCTTCAGACAGGAACTTCGGAGGCGTGACCTTGCCGATAACAACGTCTCCCGAATTCATATCTGCTTCCGGATAAGCTATACCATCATCTTCAAGGTGTCTATAAATCTCCTCTGTTCTATATCCCGAGACGTCCTTGTCCGGAATCACGATTTCATCAGAGAGACCCCCCGCATATTGGAGCTCGCTGGCAGAATACGGCCTAAAATATGTGCTCCTTCCCATTCCTCTATCAATGCTCGCTTTGTTCAAAACAACAGAGTCTGCAATATTATATCCCTCAAAAGGCATAACTGCTACAACAATGTTCTGCCCTGACGGATAAACGTCAAGCGTATCATAAATGAAACTTCTAACCAGCGGTCTTTGTGGATAATGCAGAATTGAAACATTAGTGTCAACTCTTAGAAGATAATTCGCAGCATAAATTCCCAGACTCTGTTTATTCGTTTTACTTCCCCTCATTAATCTCGGAGACTGGTCATGATTCGCAAAAGGAACAAGTGAAGTTATCAGTCCAAAGACATCTATCGGATGGACCTCTAGATGCGTATGTTCTGGAGTAAGCTCCTCTTCGATTAACGCTACAAAAGCATTCTCTTCCTCTGCAGCATCGATGTATTCAATAATTCCATTGTCCACAAGGTCAGACCATTTAAGCTCGCCCTGCGAGAGCAGGACAATTTCTTCATTCCTAATTTTTGGTGCGCCGTTCTCAACGACTATTACAGGTCTAAGGACTCTCCCGACTTCAGAAGATAATGTCACTTGAGACAATAGCGTATCATACCTAATGCTTAACTGTCTGGGTAGCTCCTTATTTCTCCTGAGTTCTCTTAATTTTCTGGCAAACTCCTGCGGATGTTCAACAAATCCTATAAACTTCCCATTCATAAAAACATCGCTCCCCTTGACATTTTCCTTTTTCAGCCCAACCGACTCAAATTTCTTGATTGCTGCTTTTTCATCAAACTCAACAACAGTGGATATTTTTGCGAGCAATGAAAGGTTCTTTCTCAGACCAATCTCTGTTCCTTCCGGCGTTTCAGTAGGACAAAATCTCCCGTAATGTGTCGGATGTAATGTTCTTGCTTTAAAGTTTTCCTGGTCTCCAGGCAGCAGACTCGTAACTCTTTGCAACTGTGAAAGAACATCAAGGTAATTCGTCTTATTCATATTTTGCGTAACGCCGCTTCGCTCTCCAATCCAGCTACCGGTGGCTATCGCACTTTCAACTCTATGCGTGAACAAGGTAGATTTCGCAATAGTTTTTAATGAATAGAACTTCTTTCTCTTGGAAACTTTTTGCAGCGAGTACTGTATATCTCTGACAAGTATCTTCAAATTTACTTTGAACAGATCAGACATCAAATCGCCGGAAAGCTTGACCCTTTTATTTGCATAATGGTCCTTATCGGTTCGGATATTCTTATCTTCTTTGGCTTTAAGATATGTTCTGACAAGCCTGCACAAAGTTAGCGCTTTCTCCTCTCGACTCTGTTTGGTTATCCCGATGTTTGGAAGCAAGAACGAATCTATTCTCTGCTTTACCCTGTCCAATATCTCTTTCTTTGTTCCCTGTATCCCAGACTTCTCGGCGATGAACATCATAGCATCTTCGACTTCCTGAACCTGCGCGTACTCATAGAGATTAACAATTAAACAGTCATTCTCCATTCCAATGCTCTTTGCGATATCTGCCTCCTTCGTCATCCCAAGAGATTTTAGCAGAACCATTATAGGGATATTCTTTAGTCTGCTGAACGTCAACTCTAATATGCCTTCATTTGTTTCGCTTATAGTTGTCGGGATTCTGTACGACCCTCTTTCTGAGAAAACCCTCAGAGTCAAGCCTTGCCTTCCTTCTTCGATGAACGGTTGGTTCGGAGCGAGATCCTCAGACATCACGATAACTCTTTCATTGCCATTGATTATGAAATATCCTCCCTGATCAAGTTTGTCCATATAATTCTTTGTCAGTTCTTCTTTACTCATTCCATATGTTGTGCATTTGGAACTTCTTACCATTATAGGTATTCTTCCGACCTCAACTTCCGAACTCTCAGTCTGATTCTCATACTTCACGCTTAACTCAACAAACACCGGCGCAGCATAGGTTAGATTTCTCAATTTTGCTTCGATAGGCATTATTCTGCTCACGCTTCCGTCCGCTTCGATTATGTTTGGCTCGCCCACACGAACCTTCCCGAATTTTATCTCTACATCCTGATCCGTGAGGGTTTCGTTTATTTCCTCCACTATCTGCTGGATTCTATTTTCGATAAAATCATTAAACGAAAGAATATTAGATTCAACTAAAGAATGCTCTTTTAGATATTTCTCAACCAAAATATTTTTCTTCTTATTCGTCATGCAACAACCGCCCGAAAATATGCTTCAGTTTTATCTCCTTCCTTCCGTTCGATTTTTATAACATCGCCGACGACGCAACCTTCGGGCAGAGCCGGATCATTCGCATGTATCTTCGGTAACTGTGACAAAGAAATGTTATATTTTTCAAGTAGTTTTTTTACCTCGTCGGCTTTCAGTTTCGTGTGTTTCGGCTGTAATATATGCATATTTAGGCAATCGCAATTATAATTATCATTAACGACTGGGCGATGATAAATGATTTTGTGAAAGTGGCTTTTTAAACTTTTCGCCAACACATTCTCCAAGCGGCCCCGATGGGATTTGAACCCACGACACCTGGCTTAAAAGGCCAGTGCTCTGACCAGGCTGAGCTACGGAGCCATACCAACAGTCAAGAGAAAAATTGCTTTTTAAGGTTATCTAATGAGTTACTTGATTTCCTTAACCCTTTTCATAACCTCTTCTTTAGATAAGACGCCGACTGCCTTATCAACTGGTTGTCCATCTCTGAAAAACATTATCGTTGGAATAGACATAACTCCAAACCTCTGCGCCAAGTCCGAATTCTCATCAACATTAACTTTCGCAAATTTTGCCTTGTCCTTCAAATCTTTCGCAGCTTCCTCAAAAATAGGACTCATCATTTTGCAAGGCCCGCACCATGGCGCCCAGAAATCAATCACCGTCTTGTCGTCCTTAATGAATTTATCGAAGTCATTAGAAGTCAACTCTCGGATTTTTCCAGCCATAAGTCCTCTAAAAAATTCTGATTAATAAAGGTTTTGTTAATCTCGTTAACCGAGGTTAACACTGCGACAAGTTAATATCCCGGCACCCATTAGAAAAAAACTTCCAAAACATCTTATACCTCGTCTCGGCATCACCATAGCGCTGCTAGCCAAAGATGATTCTCACCAAAACTCCAATTGCGATAACCGCCAAAAATCCCGCAAACAATGGAGATATCTTGCCCATCGTTTCCACCCCGGAAAAAACACCTTCTCCGCTAACGGCCATTGCGTTCACCCACGAAGAAAAAAAGAAGAGCGACGCTGTGGCAGCGACCAACACCACGAGCAATGCAATGCGTTTGTAATTCATCAAAACACAAGCCAAGAAGATTATTTATCTTTTTGGGTTATTCCCCGCACCCCTCCTCGTCTCACTCTTCCCCCACCTTCCTGCGTTACTCTCCGCAACCTGAACGAGTAGTCTGTTTGCAACTCGTGCACATTATCGCGCAATTCCCGACTCTCTTTGCCACCCCGCCGCAAATCGGGCAAGTGATTCCCTCATCAACCGAAAATTCCTCAAGAGAAGCCTGCTGCTCATTTATTGTCGGCTCTTCGGTAATATCCACATGTATGCCTCCAGCCCCCTCGCCAAAATTATTCATCATAAATTGCGCAACATAATCAACGATTGACGAAGCAGTTCGGATTTGGTTTATGTGTTTATCTATCTCTCCACCACCGAGATTTTTTACAAAGCCCGCCGGCTCAAACTTCTGATGCCTGAATCTCTTAAACAAATCAGTGACGCTCGCCCCGTATTGCAAATTCACTGAAACTGAAGTCGCCCAAGCGTCAAGTAAACCTCGCGTCGTTGAACCCTGTTTGTGCATCGTTACAAAAATCTCTCCGGGTTTCCCGTCGTCGTATAATCCGATAGTAAGGTAGCCCTCGTGTCCGGCAATCTCGAACTTGTGCGTTATCGACTTTCGCGTCTGCGGCAGTTTCATCCTCTCACCTATTTTCAGAGCTGTAGCTTCCTTTTTCTTGACAACTTCTCCTTCAGTTTTTTGTGTATTCAACGGCTGCGACCTCTTGCTGTTCTCTCGGTAAATCGCGACCGCTTTCAGCTTCTGCTCCCACGCATAAATATATGCCTGCATTATGTCTTCAACAGCAGAATCCTCAGGCATATTTATTGTCTTGGAGATAGCCCCGGAAATGAATGGCTGAGTCGCACCCATCATTTTTATGTGTCCTTTGTAATGTATCGCTCTCTTTCCCTTCGCCGCCTTAAACGCACAATCAAAAACCGGCAAATGCTCCTCGGAAATATGCGGCGCTCCTTCAATAGTCTCATTCTTGTCAATATAGGAAATTATTTCCTTTATCCGCTCCTCGCTATATCCTAACTTTTTCAGACCTATCTTTACACTATTGTTTACAATCTTCAACATCCCGCCGCCGGACAAAACTTTGTATTTCACAAGTGCGATGTCTGGTTCAACTCCAGTTGTATCGCAATCCATCATAAACGCGGTTGTTCCGGTAGGAGCTAAAACTGTTGCTTGAGCGTTCCTGTATCCAAACTTCTGCCCAAGCTCGACGGCATCACTCCACGAATCCCATGCATCGTTAACAAGATACCTCAGTGAAGAAGGCATCGCCTCAACATTTATCCCCTTTACAGATTCCTGGTGCATCTTCATGACCTCAAGCATCGGCTCTCTGTTTTTCGCAAAACCTGGGAAAGGTCCGACCATGCCCGCGAGTTCTGCCGAAATCTTGTAAGCTTCCCCAGTCATTATTGCAGTTATGGCTGCGGCGACAGCCCTGCCCGAATCTGAATCATAAGGCAATCCAAGACTCATCAACAGCGCGCCAAGATTTGCGTAACCCAAACCCAATGGCCTGTAATCATGCGAGTTCTGCGCAATTTTTGCCGTCGGATAACTGCCTCCGTCAACAATCAGTTCCATTGCGATTATAAATGTCCTGACTGTCCTTCTGAACTTCTCGACATCAAACTTTCCATCGCCCGTCAAAAACCTCATTAGGTTTATAGACGCCAAATTGCACGCAGAGTCGTCTAAAAACATATACTCGCTGCAGGGATTGCTCGCATTTATCCTGCCGGAATTTTTGCACGTGTGCCACTTATTGATTATCGAATCAAACTGCATTCCCGGATCACCGCACAGGTGTGTTCCTTCAGCAATCTTCTTCAGGATACTTCTGGCTTTGAATGTCTCACAAATTCCTCCATCCTGGACATATCGCGTTGACCAGCTCCCGTCTGCCTTCACAGCATGCATAAATTCATCCTGCGCCCTAACAGACATATTGCAATTCTGGAATTTGACGCTTGCATAAGCCTGACCATTTAACCCTCCGTCATATCCCTGTTCAATTAAAGCCCACGCCTTCTTCTCCTCAGTCGGCTTCGCGTCAATAAACTCCAGAATATCGGGATGGTCAATATTCAATATTTCCATCTTCGCAGCTCTTCTTGTCTTCCCTCCAGATTTGATTATCCCTGCATAAGCGTCATATCCTTTCATAAAGCTCACTGGTCCCGAAGCTCTGCCTCCGCCAGTTAATGTTTCCTTCGAACTCCTCAATGGCGAGCGATTAGTTCCTGTCCCACTCCCTGCTTTAAACAAATTCGCTTCAGCAACCTGCACTTCCATAATAGAATCCATATTATCGCTGATGCTCTGGATGAAACACGCAGAACACTGCGGTCTATCCATCTGTTTGTGAGACCTCACAACGCCCCCGCCGGCACTGTCCCAGACGTAAGCCGAAACCCCTCCAGCATTCTTATCATATTCCTGAATTCCCACATTAAACCAAACAGGAGAATTAAAGACAGCAAGCTGATTCAGACAGATTGCCGCGATTTCATCTTTCAGCGCTCGTGCATCGTTCTCTTTGAAATATCCCTGAACTATCGCCTGCCTTTCAAAGAACCTCGACACTCTGCTAATTAACATCTCAATTGACTGTTCTCTCTCATTTTTCTTCTGGTCTCCCCAGAAATACTTGCTGGCGACAACTTTCATCGCAAGTGGCGACCAAAAATCAGGTCTCTTGACACCCGGCTGAGTGAACACTACTTTTCCGGAGTCGTCGTTCACCGAGACGCTTTCTGCGACCCACTTTATCGGGTTCCCGTAAATATCGAATTCAAATGGATTTTTCCCTTCTCGGGTAAAGAATCTTGTGAATGTCATTGTCTGTCTCGCAAATCCGGAATTCATTCGCTGCTCAACAATCTTCGGATGCTCCTCTCCATTTCCATTGCCGTTCCATCCGTTCCCGTTGCCGTTTGTTTCATAAACTTTTTCCATCATCTATTCACCAAAAACGTAATCTCTTTTTTGAAATCATCTAACTCTCTAAACTCCCTATATACTGAGGCAAATCTAATATATGCTACCTTGTCAATCTTCTTCAGCTCGCTTGCGACAATATCCCCAATCAAGGTGGACTTGACTTCCTTTCCTCTTTTCCTTAGCCTTTCTTCTGTTCTGGCAAGCATTTTATCTATTTTTTCTGAACTGATAGGTCGTTTTTCACACGCCTTCAGCACGCCCCTTTTCAGTTTCTCGTAATCAAAGTTTTCCCTTCGCCCATCTTTTTTGATGACTCGGAACTCAGGTCTCTCAACCGCCTCAAGCGTGTTGAATCTCTTCGAACACTTCAGGCACTCGCGCCTCCTTTTGGTCAGGCTTTCGTTGTCTCTCTTATCAATTACCTTCGTTTCGCTGTTGAGACAATAGGGACAAAGCATTATTACGAACACAATATATTGTGTTTTCCTCTTTTTTTATCACAATCTATTGTGTGATTCTAGGTTTTAGTGTTAGACATATTTAAACATTTCTGTGCTATTGTTTATGTCGTCGTTAAAAATGCCCAAACGCAAATTCTTACTTTTAGAGTAATAAACTACGAGTTCTGTTAATTAAATGTTTTCTGCCAAAACTATATAAACTCTTTTTTGTTAATTAAAATATGTCAATCGAATCTATTATTGCATGGACTGAAACTTTGCCTGCATGGTTCATTATTCTGGTCGCAATTTGGTCGCTGGTTTGGAAAGGCCTTGCACTCTGGAAAGCCGCAGCAATAAAGAAAAATCAAACTTGGTTCATCGTTCTATTAGTGGTAAATACTATCGGACTTCTTGAAATTCTCTATCTCTTCATATTCTCCGAAATGGGAAAGACTCATAAATCAGCAAAGAGGAAATAATCTTTTTATTTGGTAAGCCACTTATTCAGACTATCGTTCAAAGTAAAAATTTTTCTTGGCTCTGCACCCAACTCAATTCCTTCACCAAATCCCTCCCTCTTTCCCCCGAGCATTCTCTTGTAAGCGCACCAGTCGCACCACGGTTTTTCGCACGCAGGCCACTCTTTTGTATTGTTTATTTTATCAATTAAATCTAAAGTTTCATTTTTCAATTTCATTAGCTGCTCTTGCGTTCTAAACGAATGAATCTTCTTATTATGCGCAAGGAAATGCCATGTCAGTATAACTCGAACATCTGTCCCAAACAAATCCTGCAGTCCAAGATGATAAAACGCAAGCTGCCTATCCGCATCAACCTCTTCCTGCGACTTCATCTTTTTATTTGTCTTGTAATCATGCACTTCATAACTTCCGTCTTCCTTCTTCTCAATCCTATCAATATATCCTACTATGTAAATTCCCTCAGCCAGCGGAAAATAAATCTTTCTCTCAAGGTCAATTGTCTCCCCAGAAAACGGCAAGTTGCTGTGATAATAATCAATTAAAAACTTCATGCCTCTGTTAAAGAAATCTTCCGCTCTTTCTCCCACAGGAACCCGGATATCCAGCGCATAATTGTCATGCCACGTCCTAGCAAAAAACTCAATCAGTTCATCCAGCGTGATGACCTTGCCGCCCATGAGCTTTTCGTACAAATATTCCAACGCTGAATGCACCGCGCTCCCCAAAAACGCGTGAATGCTCGACGGCAGCTCTGGAAAAGTCTTGTCAATATATTTGACTTTGTATGCCTCAGGACAACTTTCATACAAACACAACTTCGAATGTGAATATACCTCCATTTTAATTTACTTCCAATTACTATAAAAGAGATATTAAAGTATTTAGTTTCTTCTTGTTTCAAATAGCTCAATTTCACTTCTGAATGCATCCATTCTTCTTAACATTTCAACATCCCCTCTCGTTTCAGCAATATCAAGGTACATTACTAAAAGGAGTCTAGTCTGCATGATGCAATCCAGACATTGTTCCACTAATAAGTGCGCCATAAGACGTGGATTCATAGCAGGGTTATAGTAATCTTTTCTTTCTTCAGGCATTATTTTATGAGCCACCCATCCAACTAGCACGTCTTCAGTTATTCTCCCATCTCTCGGGCAAACATATTCATCCATAAAATTCGAGCAGAACATTATTAAATAAATCTTTCTTTTAATACTAATGAACACAAAATTCAAAAAGCACGAAAAAGTCCGGCTCCTGATAGATCCCGACCCAGAGTACATAGAATATGATCCTGCTTATGACGAACAAAAACCCCCAATAAAAAAGGGCGCATTGGGCAGAATTAATGTCATTCTACCAAACGGTCAGTATCACGTCGAGATTCTGGACGAAAACAATAACACAATCGCTTATGTTATGATAGACGAAGACTTCTTGGAATCTCCGGGCAGTTTCAATTAAACTCAATTTTATCTCTCATCTTTGGCGTCTTGCCGATGGCCGGTGCTCCGAGAGATTTAATTGAAAGTTTGGCGTTCGCCTAAACTCATTTCCTTTTTTACTTAGAATTTCTCAACATATAACAAATAAAATAAAATAAAAATTTTCTTTTAGTGACGTGCTAGGGTGAACACATGCTTCAATGCAACGATTATTGTTGCAGGCACAAACAAAGTCGTTAGGGATTGCAATGTCCAGTAAAATACTGGTACAGCAAGGACTATACTCTGTCCTAGACTCGAAACGATCACCAGAATAGCACCTGACATTAAGAATGGAGTTACCTCTTCATCGACGATATTCAACAGGCCGATGATTATACCAAGCACTACTAAGACGTACGTCACTCCTGGGAGCAAACCATTCCAATATTGGCTCAACAAGCCAAATATCAACGCCAAAATGACGCCGATTAGAAAGGACCAACTTCCCAGCAGACTTCTACCTCTTCTTTTAGCCATTTTTAACCTCCTTTTATGCATTTAATATGATACTTTCTTTTATATATGTTTCTCTAGGCAGACTTTTTGAAAATGTTCTACCCATCAGAAATGTTGCCATTTTCAGTTGAAACTCTAAATCTGCCAACCTTTAATGTAACAATGAACAATATTCAAAACTTTTTTTAATCCATTCCGACACAAATTAATATGAAAAAAGAGGAAGTAACTTCTCATCCATCTCAATCAACGGATGCAACCAACAAACAGAGCGGGCTGTCACAGGACGAAGCAAAAAAAAGATTAGACCAATACGGAAAAAACGAGATAAGAGACATAGCTAAAAGAACGCCCCTAAAAATACTGCTCCTCCAGATAAAGAGCAATTTTATTATTTATCTCCTTCTTGTAGCCGCGGCAATTTCTTTTTTTGTCGGAAAATCGCTGACAGCATACGCAATTCTGGCAGTTGTAGTCCTCGTAATTCTCACAGGGTTTGTTCAGGAGTATAAATCAGAGAAAGCAATCAACGCTCTGAAGGGAATGCTCGTTCCGATTTCGATTGTAATTCGGGACGGAAAAGAAAAAGAGATTCCTTCTGCAGAAATCGTTCCGGGAGATATTCTTATTCTGCGCAATGGTGAAAAAATCCCGGCAGATTGCATAGTACTAGAAGAAAAGGAGCTCCGCGTAAACGAATCAACTCTCACAGGCGAATCGCACGAAATAAAAAAAGAATCTGTAAAAGATTTCAAAAATTATAAGGAGATAAATCAAATTTTCATGGGAACATTTGTCGTAAGCGGTCGCTGCATCGCGCAGGTCACTCACATAGGGATGAACACGCGCTTCGGTAAAATCTCAGGCATGATCTCAACAGCAGAAAAAGACCTTCCTTTACAAAAAAAGGTTAACAAAATCGCGAAAGTTATGGCAATAATAGCAATTGTGGTTTCAGTCCTTACCGGAGTGATCATCCTGCTGGAAAGCGAGGCAATCACAACTGACCTATTCATTAGTGTTCTAATCTTGATAATCGCATTGTCAGTTTCAGCATTTCCTGAAGGCTTGCCTGTCGTTTTGATTACTTCCCTTGCAGCAGGCGCCCGAACAATGGCAAAACAAAATGCCATAGTCAACAGAATGTCCATAATAGAAACTCTTGGCGAAACAACTGTAATCTGCACCGATAAGACAGGCACATTAACAAAAGGCGAGATGACTATAAAGAAAATTTTTCTAAACAATTCCATAATCGATGTCTCAGATGCAAGCTACGAAGGAAGGGGAAAATTCACGCTCAGCGGCAAGGAAATCGATCCAATAAAAGACGAAACACTCAACCTCTTGTTGAAAGCTGGCGTTATCTGCAACGACTCAAACATCGAGCGAACTGACGAACACGTGCGCGGCAATTCAACAGAATCAGCACTTCTTATGATGGCAGCAAAAGCAGGCGTATTCAAAGAAGACTTGAAATTCGTAAGAAAAGAAGAAATTCCTTTCAGCTCTGAGAGAAAAATCATGGCTGTTTCATGCAAAACTCCGGAGGGAAAATTTGTTTACTCAAAAGGCGCCGCAGAATGGCTCTTAAAAAAATGCAAATACATCCGGAACAACAACGGAGTTTTCAGGCTGACAGAAAAAGAGAGGCAAAAAATCCTCAAGGAAAATGCAGAGGTAAATTCAGATTCATTCCGAACTCTCGGCATTGCTTACAAAAAAATTGAGTCTTTCAACGAAAAACTTGACGACAACTTAGTTTTTATTGGTTTTGTCGCCATGGAAGATCCTCCGCGAGAAGAAGTCCAAGCATCACTCGAAACATGCCGCAGAGCAGGAATAACTGTAAAAATGATAACTGGAGACAATAAAGAAACTGCGCTGGCAATAGCAAAACAAATCGGCTTAAAAGGAAAAGTGATGGATGGAGAAGAACTCGATAACATCACCGATGACGAATTAGAAAGAACAATCGAGGGAATCACAATATTCGCAAGAGTAAAACCAGAAGACAAACTAAGACTTGTAAAAGCACTCAAAACCAACGGAGAGATAGTCACAATGACTGGCGACGGAGTCAATGACGCTCCCGCCTTAAAAGAAGCACACATCGGAGTCGCGATGGGCAAAACCGGCACAGACGTCTCTCGCTCTGTGGCAGACCTGACTTTAAAGGACGATAATTTTGCAACAATTGTCATGGCAATCAGAGAAGGCAGAACAATATTCAAAAACATCAGAAAGTTTGTCACATACCAGCTTTCTTGCAACACCGCGATAATCTCAATCCTTTTTCTTGGTGTCATGCTCGCGCCTCTTCTCGGTTGGCAGATTCCCCTTCTTCTTGCTTTGCAGATTTTATTTATGAATCTTGTAACCGACAACTTGCCCGCAATCACACTTGGGTTCAACCCACATTCTGACGATGCGATGGAGCATCACCCTCGAAAAAACCGCGACATCTTAAATCGCACAATGATATATCTGCTTCTCTTTAATACAGCCGTCTTGGCTTCGCTTACGCTTTTATCTTATTTCATAAGTTTCAACATCGAAGGCAACGACATGGCTTACTCCAGAACGACCGCACTGGTTTCATTAATCCTTCTCGAACTTACTTCGGCATTCAACTTCCGCTCGTTCAGAAAAGGCGTTTTGAATCGCTCGCCTTTGGCAAATCCATACCTCTTCTTTGCAGCCCTCTTTTCACTAATCGCAACGCTAATCGTAATTTACACACCCTTGAACAAACCATTTGAAACTGTGCCGATAGGAATGCAGGGTTGGCTGATAGCAATAGGCCTCGCATTATTTTCAATAATTCTCTACGACGTTCTAAAAGTAATCAACAACAAAAAGAATTTCATAAATCTGGAAAACGCGTAATCTTTTCTCACAAAGAAATTGATTCACTTGTAATTTTACCATCTAATTTCAACTTATTACTTCTAAAAATATCTTCAACAACCCCCCAGTTAAGTTCATATAAGTAATAGTTATCAAAAAATGGAATCTCTCTTTTTATTAATCTCAACAAATAATTTAATATTCTTAAACTTCTGAAAATTTCCTAAAAAATTCAAAAGGATTGTAATGAAATGTCCCAACTCAAACCAAACACTTAAATTCTTCTTAAACTTTTGTAAATAATGGCTGCAAATTCTGAAATAGCCGGAATCTTCTACGAGATGGCAGACATTCTGGAAATTAAAAAAGTGAGGTGGAAACCAGCGGCCTATCGCATGGCTGCCCAAACTCTCGAATCCCTAAAATACGACGTTTCAGAAATTTACAAGCGGGAAGGCAGGGAAGGGATAGACAAACTGCCCGGCATCGGCTCCAGCCTGACAGACAAAATAATTCAATATATCAAGGAAAAAAAGATTGATGCGTTTGAAAAATTAAAGAAAACCTTGCCTTCGGGAGTCTACAAAATGATGGACATCCCGGGAGTCGGCCCCAAAAAAGCCACATTGTTTTACAACAAACTCAAAATAAAAAACATAGAACAATTAAAAAAAGCAGCCAAAGAACACAAGCTCCGCGCCCTTCATGGATTCAAAGAAAAAACAGAGAAAAATATTCTCGAGAGCATAAACGGAGCCAAACAAAAAGACCGAATTCCCCTAGCTGAAGCAGAAAAAATTGCTTCCCAGATTTTAAGAAAATTAAAAATCCTACCGGAAGTAAAAAAAGCGATAGTCGCCGGTTCGCTAAGGCGAAAAAAACCAACTATTGGAGACCTCGATATTATAATTCTCACGAATCGCCCGGAAAAGGCGG
Organism: Candidatus Pacearchaeota archaeon UBA73; assembly: GCA_002496015.1. Taxonomy (GTDB): domain Archaea; phylum Nanobdellota; class Nanobdellia; order Pacearchaeales; family GW2011-AR1; genus UBA73. The sequence goes on from DAIF01000004.1 coordinate 88,303, forward strand.
TTGAAAAAATAATCAGAACAATTTCCATAGGTAAAATTCTGAACAAGGGAAAAGAAAAAGTAACAATTCTCACTCAGACAGGTTTGCAGATGGACTTTCGGTTTTTCAACACAGACAATTTCGGCGCCGGACTTTTGTATTTCACAGGCTCAAAACAACATAACATTAAACTAAGGGAAATCGCAATTAAAAAAGGGCTCAAACTAAACGAATATGGCCTTTTCAGAAGGAACAAAAAACTTGCCGGCAAAACAGAAAACGAAATCTTCAAGGCACTTGGGTTAAAATTCATCCCGCCGGAAAAAAGATTATAACCTTTTCTGGAACACAGTAAATTTTATAAATCCAGACAATCCATAGAAATTCATGAGATTAATCCCAATAGGCGAACGCATAGTTTTGAGGCACGTCGCGAAAGAAGAGCGCACAAAATCAGGAATTTATCTGCCAAAATCAGACGACAAAAAAGAGGGCATCGTCGTGGAGATAGGCTCGTTAAAAGACGGCTCCCTCATCCCCTTGAAAAAAGGCGACAAAGTCATCTACGGGGGCTATTCCAGCGAGGAATACGAAGTCAACGGCGAAAAGCTTTTAATAGTCGAATTCAAAGACATTTTAGCGAAGATTGAGGGTTAACATGAGCGACAGCGAACAACACAAATACAGAGTTACAAGAAGAATAAATGGGGTTAGTATGGAAAGAATGGTAACCTTAGGACAAATGATTCTTGGAGATATTGTAACAATTCACGTTCCGCCAATAGGGGCAATCGAACTTACCGAACCACCAAACGGTGAGCTAATTGGCAGAGCATTACCTAAAATACCAGATTCTAAATGTTATGGTGCTATCCAGAGAATTCCAATAGGAGACCTAGAACCGGACGAACGAGGGCGCATAGTTAATACACGTTGCTCTTTTTCAGAAGGAAGACCGCCCACATTTACAGATGGAGGTAACAATAAATATTGTTGTTAAGATAACATAATGGTAAAACAGATAATTTTTGACGAGCACGCGCGCGCAGCCCTTCTAAAGGGAATAGATAAAGTCGCAAATACAGTAAAAGTAACGCTAGGTCCAAAAGGCAGAAACGTTATCCTGGACAAATCATCTTCTCCGCTCATCACAAACGATGGAGTGACAATCGCAAAAGAAATCGAACTCAAAGACAAATTCGAAAACATCGGAGCCAAATTAATTAAAGAAGTCGCCTCCCAGACTCAGGATAAATCCGGAGACGGTACAACAACAGCCGTCCTCTTAGCTCAGTTGATGATTACCGAAGGTCTGAAAAATATAGCTGCCGGAGCAAACCCGATTGAAATAAAAAAAGGCATTGAGGCAGCAACCGAGAAAATCGTCTCGTTCCTAAAGGAAAAATCAACCCGCGTAAATTCAAAAGAACAGATCGCTCAGGTCGCGACAATTTCCGCGAACAACGATGAGAAGATTGGAGGCTTGATTGCTGACGCCATGGACAAGGTCGGAGCAGACGGAGTGATAACAGTAGAAGAGGCAAAGTCAATCGAAACTTACCTTGAATTAGTCGAGGGAATGCAGCTTGACAAGGGCTACCTTTCGCCTTACATGGCAACTGATCAGGAAAAGATGGAAACTTCCTTCGAGAATCCTTTTATTCTAATAACTGACAAATCAATATCTTCCGTAAAAGAACTGGTCCCCGCGCTCGAAGCCGTCTCAAACGAGTCTCGCCCACTATTGATAATTGCAGAAGACGTCGAAGGCGAAGCTCTGACAATGCTCGTTATCAACCTTCTCCGTGGCGCGATTAAGGTGTGCGCTGTAAAAACTCCCGGTTTCGGGGAAGAAAAGCGCGAGTTGCTCGAAGACATCGCGATTCTCACAGGCGGTCGCGTCATCTCCAAAGAAAGGGAAGACAAGCTCGAAGAGGTTTCTCTTCACGATTTCGGTCGCGCCTCAAAAGTAAAAGTTACAAAAGACGAAACATTGATAATCGAAGGTCAGGGCGAAAAAGACGAAATCTCAAAAAGGATCCGCTCGATAAAGGCAAGGGTAGATGCCGAGACTTCAGATTTTGTTAGAGAAGATTTGCAAAAGAGACTTGCAAAACTTTCAGGCGGGGTCGCAGTGATAAACGTCGGCGCAGCAACAGAAACCGAATTGAAAGAAAAGAAAATGCGGATAGATGATGCGCTTCATGCGACAAAAGCTGCGGTCGAAGAAGGCGTCATCCCCGGCGGCGGTATAACCCTTTTACACGCTTCAAAAACTTTGGATTCGTTATCCCTTCCGTTTGAACAAGCCGTCGGTGTAAAGATTGTCAAAAAATCTCTTGAAGGTCCTATCCGGCAGATTGCCGCAAACGCCGGAAAAGATGGCTCAGAAGTTTTAGCAAACTTGCAAGGCAAACCCGACGGCACAGGTTACAATGCAAGAACAGACACTTACGAAAATCTCTTTGAAGCCGGAGTTATTGACCCGACAAAAGTCGTCCGCAACGGGCTTCAAACTGCCGCAAGCATCTCTGCGCTCGTCCTGACAACAGAATCTTTAGTCGCGGACTTTGAATCTGAAGACAAAGAGAAAGCAGACTCAAATCCAGCCATAATAATTTAACAAGAAAATAAAAAATAAAATCCTACTTTATTGAACCACTACCTGGCAGTTTCCCGGGCTATACCATTCCTTTCCTGCAATCTCTGCATCAATAGCTTGCTTGAACGCACTGTAAGGGCACGCTCCGCTCAGCACTCGATAGTTTCCGTTGCTGCCGATTAAGAATCCGGGCGTACCTTGGATTCCGTATCTCTGCCCGTCAGCAAAGTCTTTTTCGACTTCTGATTTGAACTTGTCAGAATCCAGACAGCTGCCGATGTCATACCCGAGACCTTGCGCAAGGCTCTTTAAGTTCTCTGCGCTATTTGACCCTTGGTTTGCGAAGACCGCTTCATGCATCTCCCAGTAAGCGCTATTCCCTCCAACTTCCCGCACGCACTCCACCGCTATCGCCGCCTTTACAGCATTGGGATGATAGCTAGGATTTGAAAGCGTTGGCGTGAAATCTCTGAAGACATATTTAACTTTCTCAGAATCCAGATATTCGGATTTTATCGAAGGCAAGGTTTGTTCGCTATGTCTCTTACAGAACGGACATTCGTAATCAGAGAATTCTATCACGACGACTTTCGCGTTCTCGCCGCCCATAAAAGAATCGTCATCAACAGATGCCGAAACTTTTGCCGGAAGCTGCTGTCCCTGGCTCGGCGTTGGATTTGTGGCAACTACGTTTCCGCTCAGGCCATTGTTGTTAATCATCACAGCAACTAGCACAATCACAAGAGCAACAAGCACAAAAGTGGCATATTTCCATAAATTATCTTTCTTTATTTTGATTGTCTCACTCATCTTTTCTCACCTCCTTTCAGTTTTGTGAGCAGATTCGGAGAAAACCTCTCTTGCAGGTATAAGCGGGAACAGATAGCTGAACGCCCCATCAATGGGGGTACCACGGCTACCGGCGTCTTGATTCCAACCAATAAAATTTTGTTCACGCTATTTAAGAATCGCATTCATTTTCATCAAGAAAATCTTATAAAACGCTTCCGTTAACGCCGATTGCATAAATGTCACAACAATCTTTATATACTCTTATCTCGAAAGACTCAAATAAAAGAGAAAACATGGCAAAGCGTTGTATCTATTGTAAAGTTGACCTCTCCGACGACGCTGTCGTTGATGTCTGCCGAAGGTGCGGGATTGGAGTCTGGGGTGAAAAGATGTTCAACGCGATTATCGAAAATATGGAGAGCGCGCGAAAAGCCGGCGATCTTTATCAGGGGAGCGTGTCCACCCATTCAAACAGAAAACCCGAACCCAAAAAGTCAGCCCTCAGCTCAATCGCCGCAGAAGCTCTCGCAACCCAAAATGCTAAACGGGCTGAAGGGCAGCACGATTCATACCCCTCTCAGGACCCCGAACCAATCACAGAAAAAGAAGATTCCGCATCTTTCCTCGTTGGTGACATTAATAAATTCTAATCAAAACCTTTTTAAACTAAACACCTCAGTAAACCATATGTTAAAACGAAAGACTCCGAGACAAAAGGGAAAGTTTTCCTTCACCAAATATTTCCAGAAATTCCAACCAGGAGATAGTGTTGCCGTAGTCAGAGAGCTAAGTATCCCAATGGGTTACTCAAAACGAATTCAGGGCAGAACAGGCAGAGTCATCGAAAAACGCGGTTCAGCGTATTACGTGGAAATAAAAGACCTAAACAAGCCCAAAAGATATTTAATCAAGCCAATCCACCTAAAAAGAATAGAAAATGCAAAATGACCACCCATAACAAACAACTCTTAATGCTGGCAGAAGTTAAAGAAATAGTTGACAAACTCGAAGAGAACGAAGAAATGAAGCTCTATCTTAAAAAATTCACAAAACTTTCTAAGAAAGACGCACTAAAACTTAAGGAAGAACTAACAGCTTTAGGCAATGTCAAGATTAGAGAGGAGCATATAATCAAACTCGTCGACATCCTTCCAAAAGACGCAGAAGACGTAAATAAAATCTTCAGCGACACTGGATTGACAGAAGAGGAAACAAATGCAATTTTGGAGATTACTAAAAAATATTAAATCAGAAAATGGCAGAAACAACATTATCAATAACAAACTTAGAAAGAAAATCTAGTTTGAACGTTAATTCTAAATTAATTCTCGGAGGAAGAAAATAAAATGGCAGACAAAGAAGACTACGCAGTAGTATTGGATTACCTTCCTTATGGTTATCCGATGGAAAAGCACACTAACCCAATTGCTCAGGCAATCGGTGTAAAAACTTTCTCGCTCTTGGAACTTATTCCGAGGAGGGGTGTTACATTAGCGGCGAAAGAAAAGGTTTATATAGGCCCGGATAAAAGAGATAAGATATACTACATAGCAGGTCGACTTCACCGAGAGAAGTTGACGGAAACTGCAAAGATCCAACTGCAGGAATTCGTTGAGGCAGTGGTTGGGGAGCAGGAGAAAACCTTCGTGGATTTCTTCAACAATGCTCAAGCCATCAACACGCGCCTACATCAACTCGAACTCTTGCCAGGTTTTGGAAAAAAACACACAAAGGAAGTATTAGACGCGCGAAAAGAAAAAGCGTTCGAAAACTTCGATGACATCAGGGCAAGGGTCAAGTCAATTCCTGATCCAAAAAAAGCCATCGAAAAACGATTCATCGAAGAGCTCACTGTGAGACAACGCTTCAATCTGTTCGTGCACTAAGAACAAAACAATGCGAGAGAGATATCAACCACCGCCACGAATAACAGATGAAACAGCACGAAGAACAGAAAATCCTAAACTGAGTAGAGAAGAGAGAAAACGTCTTATCGTTGCGATGTGCGGTAGGGCTAATGCTTTAACACTTCAACAAGATTATACTCAGGCTCAGCGCGAGCTTGATGGTGCCAATGGGGCCCTTCGTGCATTCCGAGAAGATCTTGGAGATAATTATGGACTGAACATTCATTACCGAGGGGCAGAAAATTCATACAACTTTGCCGAAGAGAAACTCCGTGTAGCAACGAATGGGGCAGTAGCATAAAATGGCAACACAAGACAAACAACCTCAAGCTAAAGAAAAACCACAAAAGCAGAAAGAAGAATCTCCCAAAAAGCATTCTATGCGTCATGAAGACGAACACGAGGAAGTTCTCGTCAGAGTCGCTGGCTACGACATTCCTGGGAGCAAGAACCTTTTTGCTGGTCTCACGAGGATCAAGGGTGTAGGTTGGTTCATCTCAAATGCTGTTTGTCTAAAACTTGGTTTTTCTCGCGACAAGAAAGTTTCCGAACTAACAAAAGAAGAGATACAAAAGATAGAACAATTCTTGAAAAACCCAGACATTAGAGATCACATGAAAAATCGCCAGAAAGATGAGGAAACTGGCGAAACCAATCATTACATAGGAGCCGATCTGGAAATGAAGAAAGACTTCGATATCAGAAGAATGAAGAAAATTCGTTCTTACAAGGGAATCAGGCATACTTCCGGCCAGCCTGTTCGCGGACAAAGAACCCGCTCTCACTTTAGGAAGAAAGGCCAGCTAGTCTCTGTCAAAAAGAAGAAGGATGGTAAATAATGATACGCAAAAAAAATCTCTACCGCAAACCGCAGAAGCCCTTTGAGGCACAAAGAATCAAAGAAGAAAATGAGATAGTCAAAAAATACGGCTTGAAAAACAAAAGAGAAATCTGGAAGGCTCAGGCAAAAGTAAACTATTATCGGGGAAGGGCAAAAGCTCTCGCAAACAAACCTCACGAAGAACAGAATGTCTTATTCAAAAAATTGCAGGCCCTCGGCCTAAAAGTCGAGACAACCGCAGACGTTCTGGACTTGAATATCGAGGACGTTCTAAAAAGAAGGCTTACAACTGTCATGGTCCAAAAGAAATTTGCCAACACCCCAAAGCAAGCGCGCCAGATGGTAGTCCACAAGCGTGTTAAGATAAACGGAAAGGCCATCAGCGTCCCCGGCTATCTCGTCCCACTATCCGAAGAGAATAATATTGAAATAAAAGTTAAAATGCACAAACCAAAACAAAGTGTAGAAGAAGCCGCTGAGCAGTCGCAGGAATCTCCGGCAGAATCATCGGAACAAATTGAGGAAACACAATAATGGCAGAAAAAGAAAATAAAACATCTGAAGAGCAGGAAGAACAGGAAGAGACACTAGAAGAAATCATCGAAGAGGGTGCCGAAGAAATCTCTGAAGAAAAATCAGAACTAAAAGTCAAAAAGAAAGACGAAAAAGTCGGAATCGCCTACATCACAAGCTCAGGCAACAACACCATGGTTCACATTACCGACCTCGCTGGCAACACAATTTCCCGAATTTCAGGCGGGATGATAACAAAACACTCAAGACTTAAATCAAACCCAACAATCGCTATGTTCGTTGCCAAGCGCGCAGCAGAACGCCCAAGAGACTTGGGTTTCACAAAACTGTACGTCAGGATGCGGGGCAAAACCGACCAAAACCAAGGCCCCGGAGCAAACTCAGCAGTCAAAAGTCTAAGCAAAGAAGGTTTCGACATAATAAGTATATTAGACACAACTAAAGTTCCACGCGGCGGTCCCAAGAAGAAAGGTGGTCGCAGAGGCAGGAGAGTATAAAATGGACGATGATAGACCCTATACAACACTAAAGGTGGATGGAAGAACTGTTGAGATATTTAGAACAGCACACGGGGAAGGCATTTGGGATGCAACAGTGGGCAAGCGTGTATTAATGGGAACAATAATGCCTGGAGAAACGTTGCCTCAGTTGGAAAAAAGGCTTCCACTTTACTTACGGCCCTACAGTAAACCTTAAAACCTCAAAATCACAGTCATAATCATGGAAACAATAAAAAATACCCCTGAAATGCTCGTCTTGAGATTAGATGCAAATCTCCCATTAGCAAATGCAATACGCCGCTCCCTTTCTGACATTCCAACTCTCGCAATAGACGAAGTCGAAATCTACAAAAACGATTCAGCGCTTTACGACGAAGTAATTGCAAACCGTCTTGGTTTAATCCTGCTAAAAACAGAAAAATCAATGTCTCCAAAAACAAAAATCGATTTGAAACTTTCAAAAAAAGGACCGGGTCAGGTTTATGCGGACGACCTAGAAGGTCCAGCGACAGTAGTCTATCCAAAAATTCCAATAACTCTCCTCGGAGAAGGTCACAAATTGGAACTTGCCGCAACAGCAATTCTGGGAACAGGCAGAGAACACGCAAAACACATTCCTGGACTTTGCTATTATCGCCATATTCTCGAAGCAAAATCAACTCCTCAAATAGACAAGCTCATAGAAAAATCCAAAGGGTTGATAAAGCCTGAGAAAAAAGGTAGTAAATGGCTGTGCGACATAGACGAATCCACTGTAAAGGAGATAGAGAAGCTGGACAAAAACGCGGTCTCTGACAGTTCCGAGATTCTTTTTATTATTGAATCTTACGGCAACATGCCTGCAAAAGACATCCTGTCCGAAGCAGTAAATGCACTTGAACATAATCTTGACGGATTCGAAAAACAGCTTAAGTAATCCCTCTCAATCTAAGTTAACCGCGCCCCTACGGGCTCAAGATAAAAGTGTCTCAGTCAGCGCGTTTTGTAGAAAGTGCAGCGCGCAGATTTTAATAGAATACTTAGAGCAGAGTCATAAAATAGTTAGTTGTTTTTCTCCATTTCATAAATAGTTCAGACTGCAAAGGTTTATCTGCTCTTCGGGGGAGTTTCCATCTGTCTTCCGGACCTTTCAATTAGCCAGACTGCATAGCAGGCCACTAAATATGAAACGCATAATGACAGAATGATAATAAGCGACAGAGATACATCAGACTCGTACATTCCCAGACAGGCCCGTATATTTTTCCTGCAAAATAATAAGAAGAACATTAAAAACCATACAGAAATAGAAACCCCTGTAATAGCAAGTTTTTGACCGGTAGGTTTTAAAAAATCTCCAACTCCCATACATTAACCAGTCTTTAATAGTTTAAATATCTTTTGAAAAGCAATCAATTTTAAATTTCACCCCTAACCTAAATTTTTTTGCGTCGTAAGAGGTTTGCATTAACAACGGTTATTGAAGACGCTGCCATTGCAGTCTCCACAATAACGGGGTGCAGCAACTCCGCAACAGCAAGCGGAATAGCGACAGTGTTATATGCAAAAGCCCAGAATAAATTTGTTTGATTTTTGAAAAAGTCGCACGCGAAAGATTTATTGCAGAAACAACTCCCATTAAACCCCCCAGGCAAAAACTATGTCTCCTGATTCAATTGCAATGTCAGTCCCCGTCCCGAGAGCAATTCCGACATTACTTTGTTTTAATGCAGGGGCGTCATTGATTTCGTCGCCGACGAAAATGATGGAGAGTTAATCCAGGGTTAAACGTCCCATTAACAAATCGGCAGGCAAAAATTTAAATGCCCTTTCCATCTTGTCGGATTAGAGTCTGCGGGGTTGCCGGAGCGGTCAAACGGGCTGCCTTGAGGTGGCAGTGGCTTAGTGCCTGCACAGGTTCGATTCCTGTATCCCGCATTTCATGTCCGAAGGACATGTCAAATCCGCAGGATTTGTGAACTTCCTGCAAGCCTGCAGGACTAGAATAGTTTCTTTGATTCGTAGAACTTTCTTCTCTAAAGAAAGTCCTACATTCCTGTATCCCGCATTAACTAAACCACCCAAAATATATCTAACTCAATCTCTATACTTAACTCTCAATCTCGGCCCAGAATCCCTGCTTGATTCCTTAGAATAAATAGGAGCGTAAGCACTTCTAACATTAGTAAAACTCCTCGCCCCCAGCATAAATCCCTTGTTTGAGGAAGAGTCGGAAACCCACTTTTTAACCGCGCCTGTAACATCAAATTCATGAGTTTTAGTGACGTCAAACCCAATCTCTTTTGAAACAATATATGTCCCGCTTGACGGACTATTAACCCAGGTAATCGTGTCTTCATTCCACTTGTGGTCTGTCACATAACTTAAACTCAATGTTCCAACCGGCTTCATTGCAGAATTATTAAATGCAGTTGTGACTATCAAGTCTGCTTCGATAATTTCGCGCCCGAAAAGACCGCGAGTATCAAAATTAACAAATGCGGTATAATAATCGTCCCCTGCACTTCCAAAATTAACAACCCCTGTGCGCAGGCTCCTCTCGTGACCATAATTTTCCTGAGGATTTAATGAACTTACATCAGCATCATCGCTGGCATATAAAATAATTGTTTCTATCGTGCTCTGGGAGGGGTTGCTCGGCGGATTAATACCCGGCGTCTGCGGTCCCTGAGAATTAGTATTTATATTATCCAAATAATCTCCATCATTTGAGGGACACCCTGTTCCCCAAAGAGCAACACCAGCTACAAGAGCAATCAACCTTTTTTCATAAAATGTCTTATGCAGGGAAATTTATATATTTTACTACTTCGATTCTGTAGCCCTCACCTGTTAGTTTAATAGAATCGTACGTTTATTGTTACATCTATAAATTTCGCCCCGCAGCGCGAAGCGCGTCGCCGTAATCACTCAATAAAATCGCTGGCTTCCTAGTTCGTTCTAGTTAAACCTTGAAATTTTCGATCTCCAATAATATTTTTTCAATTAAGTTACTCGTAATAAACAAAGATGATTTTGTTTGTAATTCCCTTATTTTCTCAACAGCTTCTTTTTTTGTTAAAATTTTTTCTCTAAATGCCCTTAGTATTATTCCAATTGTCCCGTGAACTTCTAACTTGAATCTTTTAGCAACTTCCCTTGCTTCCAGATCGTCCGTCAAAAAATAATCTGCTTTTTCCTGTACGCACAATGCAATCGCCTGCGCTTCTCCGAGATCGAGGAAATATTCATTTGCAAATAAATAAGAATTGTCCTTTCCTTGTGAATTTAATTTAACCACTTCCGCTCTTCCAGCAGGTATTTTATTTCTCCTCAATTCGTTCAGCACTTCTGCTGGAATAATTATTCTGGAAAAAATATCCAACGCCCGCGACAGTTCAATCTCAGACAAATGCATAATCGGCCCAGTATCACAAACAGCTCTACTTTCCATAAAGTCCCCATTGAATATCTTCTTCTATCGCAGATTCCAGTTGGGCAACTCGTTGTTTTTTTATCAGCTCGCGTATGGCGTCTCGAATCAACTCAGATTTATTCGCATACCATCCCTGTTTTATTATCTCCTCCATTTCCGCAACTAGCCGTGCAGTTAGCTTCGCAGGCACAGTTTCCATGTCAGAGTTTTTCTTGTTTTCCATAAAGTATTACTATAGTAATACTATTTATACTTTTGCTAGGAGTAAATAATTAACTTGTAGGTAATAACAAAATAGTAAACTTTATATGCTCTAAAGGTTAATAAATCTTATGAAAAATCAGATAACTGAAGGGAGGAACAAAAAATGAAAAACACCAAATTAGTTGCACTAGCACTCGGAGCTTTGGTTGGAGCAGGTATCGGATGCAGAGACTCAAGTAAACACTTCCGCAAGGAAGGAACAGTTAATGGCTATAGGGCCATTGCTGGGGTTGATAGCGAAGGCAGAAAACTTACCCTTTGGGCTGAAGGAGAACGGTTTCACGCAGTTGACGTCAATAATGACGGCCGGTTTGATCAAATTTTCCTCAGAAATGTACCAATGGGGTCCCCACTTGAAAACTACGCCTCCATAGAAGCAGCCGAAAAAGCCTACCAGAATATAGCAAACTAATAATCATCTTTCTTTTATTATTTTTTCAATTCTTTTCTTGAAACGAAAGATATCATCTCGCGATGCTTTTTTAGCAGATGAATACGTTTGTGGTATATCTGTCCAATCGTTGTTTCTTCCTATTCTTTTCCATATTTCCTTCTTTGAAACTCCGATTTTTTCAAATTCCCTCGTGACAGGGTTTACCTGTAATCTATCCGTCTCATTAATTTTCGAAGGTCTGAAGTCAGGAGAATAAATTTCAACAACAGTCCCATAAATCACTGGTGCTTCGTTTTCTTTACACGCATAAAATTCAGATAGTCTTGCTTTTGCATATTTTCCTTTAACCTTAAAATCTTTTCTGAGCCAGCTCGGCAAAGCGACGATATAAACTGCAATAACATTCTTTCTAATATGATATCCAAATTTGCGAAACGCTTTCCCAATTGGCGCGCCATTTTTAATCTGTTCATTGATATCAATAATTCTTTTTTCATCCCACTTAGAAAAAAACGTTATTGCATACGTCCGGGAAGTGCCAGACGAATCAATTAAATGGCTTTCTCGAATCTCTTTATCGTGCCTCAAAACTTTAGCCGAAATGGGCCCATACGTATCTTCAAGCACATCACTATGCAGTCGATTCACAATAGGAAAATGTTCCATACATGTTCTAAGAAATAATGATTTTTATAAGTTTTCAATGTGGCAAAAATAATCACTCAACAAAAATACTCGGCCGTCCCGGCTTCGCCTTTCCCGCCTTCCCTTGCGGATCATACTTTTCCTTGTCGTTCACCGCAAAAACCTTAACGTTTTTCCCAACACGTTTAGACAAATCCGAAGCAGAATAAAATTTAACTTCGTGCGGTAAAACATAAACATAAACCCTCTCTCCGGAAACAATCTTCAAAATATTCAAAATATCCGCAACTGTCTTTTCGACAGCCGCATCAATCTTATCAAACTCTTCGTTAATTTTCTTCTCATCCCACGACGGCCATTCAGCTAAAGACACAAAACCTTTCCCATCAATCTTCTCCCAAAGTTCCTCAGCAACATGCGGCGCAAATACCGCCAACAATTTAACAAAGCTCTCCAAATCTTTGCGTGCGATCTCCCCCCCAAGTCCCTCAAACAACTCGCGCAGTTTTATTATCGCCATATTATATCTAAGCGTTTCAATATCGAGTGTCATATCCCTGACTGCTTTATTCACCCTATGCTCTGTCTTCGCACTCGACCTTCCGATTTTCACATTATCAAAATAACTCATAATCTTCTCGATAAATCGCAGGCTTCCTTCTGCTCCCCTGTCGCTCCAGTTTCTGTCGCCATCTAGTCCTCCCAAGGAAAGCAAAAACAAACGAGCAGAATCAATCCCGTATTTCTCGGAAACTGTTTCAGGCAAGACTACATTCCCCTTCGACTTCGACATCTTCTGTCCGTCCTCACCCTGCACCATTCCCTGATTAAATAATCGCATCGCCGGCTCGTCAAAATCCAATAACCCAATATCTCGTAAAAATTTAATGTAAAATCTAGAATAAATCAAATGTCCTGTCGCATGCTCTCTCCCCCCGATATACAAATCAACAGGCATCCAATACTTGACCTTCTTCTTATCAAAAATCTCTTTCTCATTTTTCGCATCGCAATATCTAAGAAAATACCATGAAGAATTAACAAATGTATCCATCGTATCGGTCTCCCTCCGCGCGTTTCCGCCGCAAGAAGGACATTTCGTCTTTACAAATTTATCGTCTCCAATCAACGGATTTCTCTCACTCGTAAACTTCACATCATCCGGCAGCACAACAGGCAGCTCCTTCTCCGGCACCGACACAACTCCGCATTTATCACAATATATTATCGGAATCGGCGTCCCCCAAAATCTCTGTCGCGAAACAAGCCAATCCCTCAACTTAAAGTTAACAACTTTCTTCCCAAACTTCTTCCCCATCTCCTCAATCGCTTCCTTGTTGTTTGAAAAATTAAACTCTCCAGAATTAACCAGCTCGCCCTCTCCAGTAAACGCCCGCGACATCTTTTCTGCATTCAAATCATACTCAAACGGCTTAATCACGACCTTAATCGCAATTCCATATTTCTTCGCAAACTCAAAATCTCTCTGGTCATGCGCCGGAACTGCCATCACCATTCCCGCCCCGTAATCTGCCACAACAAAATTACCTGCATAAACCGGAACCTTATCACCCGTCGCCGGATTCACTGCATACGAACCAGTAAACGCGCCCTCTTTCTCAAGCTCTTCAATGTCTTTCTGCGACGTAGATTTAATCTTCTTCAAAAACGCATCAACTTCTTTCTTCTGTTCTTTCGTAACCAATTCATGCAATCGTGGATGCTGCGCCGAAACAACCATAAATGTAACTCCATAAAGAGTATCAGGTCGAGTAGTAAAAATTGGCCACTTCTTTCCGTTAATCTCAAATTCAATCTCATATCCATGCGACTTCCCAATCCAATTTCTCTGCATTGCCTTTATATCCTCCGGCCAATCCTTCAACTTATCAAGTCCTTCATACAATTCATCCGCGTACTTCGTTGTCTTCAAAAACCATTGCTCTAAATGCTTTATCTCAACTTCAGTATCTTCATGTAAGTAGCACCTTCCTTCCCTAACCTGCTCGTTCGCCAAAACAGTATTACACTTCCTGCACCAGTTCACCGGCGCCGCCTTCCTGTAAGCAAGTCCTTTCTTAAACATCTGCAAAAATATCCATTGATCCCACTTGTAAAAATCCGGCCGATGACACTCGACCTTCCGGCTCCAATCATAACTAAGTCCCAAATTTCTTTGCTGCTTAATGTAATTCTTTATCGCGTCTTCTGTAAACTTCTTTGGATGCGATTTATGTTTTATCGCAGCATTCTCCGCAGGCAGACCAAAAGAATCATACCCCATCGGATATAAAACGTTGAATCCTTGCATTCTCTTAAATCGTGCATAAACATCTCCTATAGTATAATTAAATGCATGTCCGATGTGTAATCCCGAAGCCGAAGGATATGGATACATCTCAAGAACATAAAACTTTTTCTTCTTTGACTTCTCATCAACTTCAAAAATCTTCTCTTTCTCCCATCTGTCCTGCCACTTCTTCTCAATCCTCGCAAAGTCTGTCTTAGCCATACTAAACAAATAGAAAAAAGGGATTTAAAACTTGCTATTAAATGGTTCTGTTAATTTATTGCTGCTTTCTTTATAATTTATTTAGTCATTTTATACTGAAAATTTCATTTAAAGCAGGGAAACTACAACAAAGAAGTATATCACTACGGAAGTAATATCAGAGATAATTGTAGCTATTGGACCACTACCCAACGCCGGATCGAATCTAAATTTCTTAATCGCAATTGTAATGAAAAAAGCAGTTAGACTAGTAAAAACTAATGACAATAAAATTCCTAAAGATATAACAAATCCGATGTAAAGCGCTTTCCATAACAACGATATTATTAAAAACATGAGCAGACTTATCAGGATAGCGATCAAAGATGATACTATTATCTGTCTAAAAAAATATTTTTTAAGATTGAGACTCTTCCCTAAAACAGCTAAATCTCTAACAAAAACTGTTTGAAGTTGTGTCCCCAAAGCATCACTTATGTAAACAACGGCTGGAATAAAGGAAGCTATAATTAAATACCGCGCTAGTGTTTCTTCAAATAAGCCGATATAAAAGGCCATCAACGTCGCTCCCAGTAATCCAATGAGTAACCAAGAAAGACGATCTTTTAAAACTTTGAACAACGGAATTTCTAAACTATTATCAAAATCAAGATGAGACTTATGGATGCCTCCAAAATGGAATAAATCATTTTTTAAGGCTCTATTTACAATAGATACAACCCTTTTAGATGAGATAATTCCAATTAGTTTTTTAGACTCTACAACAGGTATTGCCTTCAAATCGTGTTTTAATGCCAAATGTGCAATTTTTTCTGGTTCAGTTTCTGGAGAAACTGTTACCAAATCTGTCTGCATGAATTTTTTAATTGGAGTATTTTTTGGATTATTGAATAGTTCTTCTATAGAGAATACTCCAACAAGATTATCTTTATCATCAGTTACATAGATGTAGTCTACACTATCGTAGGTATTATCCACTTTTTCTAACATTAAAAAAACACTTTTTACAGTAGCAGTACTTTTAACAACGGGTATCTTGGTTAAAATGTACTTTTTATCATCTTTTTTATTTTTCATATTATTTTCCTTATCTTTTTGATAGTTTCTTGAATTTTTAAGAGTTTACCATACTTAATTTTTTTCTTTTCTAAAATATCGACTAATGCAAAGAACATGTTCTCAAGAGTCTCTATATTTATCAGTTATATTATCTCTCCTCTTCAAAATAACGCTTCTCGGATCAGCTTCCAAACAGCGGATGTGCAGAGTATGGTGGCGATAGATAATCTGAATAGAGTCTACGCAGGTCAAACCTTTGCTGCCCCACCCCAATCAAAAACCTCTCTTCCCAGAACTTTGGTGCCGGCCCGCCAATTATTGAGTTTGCCCCTTGCTCGGTTTGTCCAGATACATACCATCCAACAACAGTTCACATACCAATGAGAAAGATTGCTCTAAGTACAAACAATTAAATTTTTTCTTGCCCTTTAAGTTCTCTTAGGGTTCTTTCTTGAATTTCATTGGCTAAATTGATAATTCCATTTACAGCTACCCTTATCCCAATGCTGATTCCTCCGGCGGCCCACAACGACAAGGTCCTCTCGTCCCTCAAACTTTCTAGTCCGTATACTACCAGAGGAAAATATCCAACCACCTCAAACAATGTGCCATATCCTAGCGTCGTAAGTTGCGCTCGCCTTATTCTGGTTTCTTCCGGAATCGCCAGCCTTTCTCTATATCTTATTACTTCTTGCCTATAAGGATTTCCTTCATCCGCTTCCAAATTGTTCTGGCTTATCTGCCCGGTCTCTTCCAATAACCTTCTGCCATAGAATGTGTCGGCTTGTTCGCTCGCCTTCCCTAACTTAACAAACTTGCCGGCGATTACTCCAGGCAGCAAAGTAACCAATCCTTGTGTAATAAAACGTGGCATAGGAATTATCAACGCTCCGGCTTTATAACTATTTGTTTACTTCTTCTCCAGTTTCTCAACTCTCTTCTTCAATTCATTAATCTCGCTCAACAACTCTTCATGTTTCTCCCCAATCTCCGAATCCATGCTCCTCACAAAGTCAGACAAATACGCGTTAAACAAGGTGCTAAGTTTCCCGCCAAATAAATCCAGTTTTTTCTTCGCCTGCCTTAGCAACGCTTCGTCTACCGTGATGTTTACTCTGACTCGCCTACTCATGAGTATTTATACACACTTTAGTATAAAAATCTTTCCTGCGAGAAAAGTTTAAATACCCTCGCCATTCATTATAAAAATGCACAAGCTAAGCAAAACAAAACTCAAATCAAGAGTCAAGAAAAAAACAAATCCCGTTCTAGTTGAAACTTTACAAGAAGCAATAAAACATCCTGCTTGGAAACCCGTTGCAGCCTTAATCTCTGGCTCAACAAGAAAATATGCTTCAAAAAATCTTTTTGAAATAGACAAAGAAACAAAAACCGGCGACACTGTAATCGTCATCGGAAAAGTCCTAAGCAAAGGTGAGCTAACAAAGAAAGTCAAAATTGCCGCTCTTTCGATTTCCCAGAAAGCTCAAGAAAAACTCAAGCCTTCAAAATCCGAAGCGGTTTCGATACTCGAAGAAATAAATAAAAATCCAAAAGCGGAGGGAGTTAAGATTTTAAGATGACAGAAAAAATAATCGTCGATGCTTCCGGTGGCGCTTTAGGCAGAATTGCAGCCTTCGCAGCAAAGCAATCTCTTCTCGGAAAAGAAGTCATAATAATAAATTGTGAAAATGCTTTGATAACTGGTAGCCCGCGAAACTCCATAGACAGTTACAAACAGAAAAGAGCACGCGGCGGAACAGCACAAAGAGGCCCCTACTTTCCGAAAAGCTCGGAGCGGCTGATGAAAAGAACGATCCGAGGTATGCTTTCTTACAAACAACTCCGCGGCCTCACAGCTTACAAAAGAATTATGTGCTTCGATTCAACCCCCGAAGAATACAAAAACGCAAAACCGATTTCAATGAAAAAAGAAATCAAAACTAAATCAATCGCCCTTTCGCGATTAAGCAGGGAGATGTAATGGCTAAAAAAATAAAATCCCCGGAACAAATGATATTCGCAGGAAAGCGAAAAACCGCAGTCGCAAAACTGAGAGTCGTATCAGGAAACGGCGCAATATATTTCAATCACTTGCCTCATACCGAGCTCGGCTTGTTCCACAAGCTCGCCCTCACCGAACCCCTAAGAATTTATCAACAAGTATTGGGCGAAGAGCCAAAATATGATTTCCACGTCAGAGCTGCGAGCGGTGGAAAAGAAGCGCAGATTCAGGCGGCACGACTTGCGATTGCCCGCGCTCTGTTAGAAATCAGCGGCTCAGACATCCTCAAGAAAGCCTACGTCAATTACGACAGAAATATTATCGTTCAGGACTCAAGGAGAAAAGAAGCCTACAAGCCCGGCGACTCCAAAGCTCGTGCAAGAAGACAGAAATCTTACAGATAATTATTTATTCTTTATTTTGCAATTCAATAAATGAAAAAACCCTCTTTACTACACATCTTATTAATCCTCCTAGCAGTCATCATCCTAGCCATCTCCCTCAAACTCTCCGAAGAAAACCCAAGTGCATGCTTCCCTCAAGTCTGCGTCAACCTAGAAATCGCAAGAACTCCCGCCCAAATGCAACTCGGCTTAATGCACCGCGCCTCCCTCGAAGAAAACGACGGAATGCTATTTATCTTTCCCAACGAAGCCATCCATTCTTTCTGGATGAAAAACACTCTCATCCCTTTAGACATGATTTGGATTTCCAAAGATAACGTCATCGTTCACATCGAGACCGCTCACCCCTGCGCCGCCGATCCCTGTCCATTCTACACCCCTCCCGAAATCTCCCGCCGTGTCATAGAAGTAAACGCAGGCTTCGCGGAAAAACACAACATCCATCTCGGAGATAAAATTGAATTCTCAAATATCTAATTTTTATCTGCTATCATAACAATAAACCTGCAACTCAACTTATATGGGGGGTTAGCTGCTTGAAACTCTTCGACAACTTCTGAATCATGCATCTCAACAGAATAATTTCTAAACAGACTCCTTAACAGGGCTTTAGCTTCATCAAAATTATATAGCGGCTCCTTGCCAAAAGTTATAACCTTTCCTTCCGGTGAAGTTCTCTTTATCTCTGTTGCAAAGTCAATTATGACGCGACCCTTCGGCTTCAAAACTCTGCCGATTTCAGAAACTATATTGCCCAATACATTATTTGGAAAAAGATGCAACGTACCAGTGCAAAATATTCCGTCAAAAGACATATCATCAAACGGAAATTCTTCAGTAATATTAAGCTTCACAGTTTTTAGTTTGTGTCTGAACTTCTCTGGAGTGCCATGCCAAAGTTTGCTAAGCGCACCCTCATCTATATCTGATGCTGTGACAAAATCTGCTTTACTCAGAAGGATGGAATTATATCTCCCATCGCCAGAGGCAAGATTCAACCATTTTCCCTTCACCTGAATTCTTTCTAGGATTTTTAGAGTATAATCATCGCCGGCGCCCCAAATAGAGCCTTCACCAGTTGAGAAATAGTTTATTCCTTCAGTAAAAATATATCTCTCTTCTTCGGGTGTGGTCGGCACATAAATTTTTTTCATATTGTCCTTAAAAAATTAATCTATATAACCCTATCGAAAACAGCTCACGCAGTCGCCACAGATTTTTTAAACAGTATCTTCCCATGATAGAAATGGAAAAAGAGCTGATACAATTCATCCAACAGAACGAATTAAACCCCTTCAATAAAACAAAAACCCAAATCAAAAAATCCGGCCAGAGCGTCTACAAAACCCGCGACGCAAAATCCGTCCACACCAAAGCGCTCAATATTATTTCCAGACAATTCACCTTCCCCGAAACTTCCAACCTCCTCGACTTCTTCGACACCACATCAAACGAACAGGAAATCACAATAAAACAGGAATACTTCAAAACTCTCTCTCCATCAAACAACGATTTCCTAAAAAAACTAAAATCCCCAAGGCCATTCTGGAACCCCGACTACGGAATCGTCGTAGTCACAGAAGAAGACTCAACTTTTCAATCATTGCAAAAACTAGGCTGCAATGTTAAATTCATAGTTGACGAAACCGACCTCGCAGATTTGGAAAAGTACGACATCGTTCATGTCCTGGATTGCGATACTTTCCGCCCAGCCCTCGAACGCCTCCCCCAATCCGTCTTTCTTCGCTCCCCCGACGAGGCATATCTCGAACGCCACGTCCGCACACTTTCCGGCTGGAAAGAAAATCTGGAAATCTTAAAACAATCCTCCTCAGAAGAAATAAACTCGCTGGTCGAAGAGCTTTCTTCTCTTTCCCATCTTTTCAGCAAATCAGAAAATAAAAAACTCACTCGCGACCTCGCGGAAGAAAAGCTCGAACAAATCAAATCTAACATCTCAAACCAAATCAAACAACAAAACATCTCTTCCGACCTTTTACTCGACGTAATAAACAAAGGATCTCTACCTTTAGAACTAAAGAAAATAGTAAAACAATCAATCGCGGACTCCGGTCTTCCGGAAAACATTTTCCTCCAGCAGATTCCAGTTCAAATAGACGAAAAAGAATTGGAAAAAGAACTCCGTGCTCAGGAGCTGAGTAAATTCGCCTCGAAAGCAGAAGAAATAAAAAAGAACTCAAAAATTCTGGTCCAAATCCCCAAAAAAATCCGCGAGCTAGAAATTCAACTTCTTCTCTTCGACTTCAAAAGTTCCCTCGCAAACTGGATGCAAAATAAAACCTTCCCAATCTTGGCAACAGAACTCTCGCTCGAAGAATCATTAAATGAATTTTTAGAAAATCCCTCTCCAATTAGTTTCCATCTTAACGAACAACATAAATGTTCAATCCTTACCGGAGCAAATTCCGGCGGAAAAACTACCTTAATTGAGCACGTAATCCAACTCCTCTCCTACACATACCTCGGCCTTCCTGTTCAGGGAAAATTCTCCGCCCCAATCTTCACAGAACTCTACTACTTCGCTAAAAACAAAGGCAGCGCAAACAAGGGCGCATTCGAAACACTCCTGACTCAATTATCAAAAATCTCATCCGGCAATTCCACGCTAATCCTTGCCGACGAAATCGAGGCTGTCACCGAGCCTGGCGTCGCAGGAAAAATCATCGCCGCTTCCGCAAAATATTTCATAGACCAAGGAAGTTACATTGTCTTCGCCACCCACCTCGGACACGAAATCCAGAAAATCCTCCCGCAAAACGCAAGAATAGACGGCATTGAAGCTAAAGGTCTAGACGAATTCAATGAACTCATAGTTGACCACAATCCTGTAATCGGCAAACTCGCTTCATCCACTCCGGAACTAATCGTAGAAAAAATGGCGCGCAATTCCAACATCGAATACCTTAAGTTTTTGAATGATAGTTTGAAGAAGAACTGATTATTTACCCCACTCGTCATCTCACCTAGCTCTCCGACCACCCGCCACCCCAACCTCACATCGACACCTTCCTTAAAAATTATTTAACACCCTCGTTCCAGCCCCTATTCACCTTCCCTACAACTTTAACAATTCCCGGCTTAAACTTCCCTTTCCAAAACTCAACAGACCCGTCAATAAACTCTCTTTCTCTCTTCAGGTCTTTCTCAAGCCCCGCCAAGGTATTTGCGCTATTCAACGCTACCGCTCCTTTAATCAATCCCCAAATTTCTTTCCTCTCCTCATCTTTAAACAAATTCGCCTCAGTCACATTCAACATATATTGCGGATTTGGCATTAGCAAACTGTGCAAGTAATCTGTCCACATATGAAACGTATCGCGTATTCGCGCGCACATTTGTCTGGAAAAATTATTACTTACAAATCCGTGTTCTAAAACCACGTCCGTAATAAAAAATATTTCATCTATTTCTTTAAAACTAGACTTAAATCCTATCTCCCTCTTTGCCTCATCAAACTTCTCTTGCATCTGCCCAATAAGTTCTTCTTTTTCTTGTTTGTTCATCTTCCAACTCATTAACTGTTCTATTTAAAGAATTCTATCGAAATTTAATCTGCCTGATCAGATTTCTTTCTTCAACTGATCTTCCATCAGCACATCAAACGGATTCTTAACTTTCTTCAACTGCTCAGAAGAAATATGCGTGTAAACCTGCGTCGTGCTCAAAGACGAGTGTCCAAGCATCGCCTGAATCACGCGAATATCAATTCCCTGTTCAAGCAAATGCGTCGCAAAACTATGTCGCAATGTGTGCGGCGTCGTTTTCTTTGAAATTCCTGCCCGGTGCCTCGCCCCCTTGATAATCTTCTGGATGTTCCGCGTCGTTAAAGGTTTATCTTTAGAAAAAACATATTCATTCTCCTTCCCTCTTAATTCAAAATATTCCTTCAATTCCTCAGATAAATTCTCTGACATCACAAAAAGTCTGTCTTTATTCCCCTTTCCACGACGAACCCATCCAGTCTTATCATCTAGATTCAAATCCGAAACTTTCAGGTTTACTAGCTCAGAAACCCTTAACCCTGTTGAATACAAAAGCGAAACAATCAGGCGCGACTTCACAATGTCCGTTGACTCAATCAGTTCACGAACCTCGTCCTTCGTCAATACCTCCGGCAGCCTCTTCTCTTTTTTCGGCAGTGGCACGCCCTCAAACTCTTTTTTCAGAACCTCCTTATAGAAAAATTTTAGCGCCGCTGCGGCGAGCATTATCGTATTCTTCGACTTTGAATCGAAAAGTTCAGAAAGATAAAGTTTAGCATCGTCCTCATTAATATCACTCGGCTTTTTTTCAATCCTTGCAAGGAATTTCTCGACGAAAAAAGTATAGTTACGAACAGTTAATGGTGAAAATCCACGAATTTTCAATTCAGCTTTAAGTTTATCAACGACCTCCATCGAACCTCCTTTTACTTTAACAGGCATTAAAACGAACACGTATTTAAAAGTTATTGCTTTTGTATGTATACAAATCCTTATATATCTATTCCAACATAACACATCATGGTAGGTGATGAAAAGCTCCAACTTGCAGTTATCGCTGGCGCGTCACACGCGCTCAAATACAAAGAGGAGCATCCCCGCACGACCGACAGAGAAGCATTAAAGTTCGTAACTGAAAAAGTCGACATCATTTTGCGCGAGATTGAAAACGGCTGATCTCCTCAGTTCGATGCCTTCTTTGTTCAACTTCGAGTCCAACGCACCATAAATAAGTGCGCGCGGAAATCATGCGGATTCGGTTCGTAGAATCTTACCATTTTTTGCTCAAAATGTTTTTGGAATGTGGGTCACGTGAATCAGGCCCTGCGCCTTCTCAATTAGACTTTTTGCTTCGCTTTCAATTTTATAAAATCAATGCTTTTTTCTAAGAGTCTATCAAAATCGTGCGATTTTTTCCATTCTGCCTCGATAAATTTTCTTAATTCCTTATGGGCTTCGTATCCTGCGTCTTCAGCGAACCATAAATCTTTAAATTCTAGATTCAGCAGAACAGTCAAAGATTCTTTCAAATCATGCGTTTTTGATTTCCCAATTATCTTTTCTGTATAATCAAAATAATTTTTATGAAAGTGCAAATGCAAAATCTCATGTCCAATTGAGCGCATAGACTGGACAAGGTTAGAATAAAAACATATCATAAAAGAATTTTCCTGAGGGTCATAAGGACATTTTCCAACAGTCGTCAGATAAGCCGCAATTTCTTCGGGAGCATCTTTATTTGTTAATTTTTTCAATCTCTTAAAATATTCATCCTCTATTTTTTCCCACGATTTTTCAATGCATTCTAAATAGCAGGAGATTAAACGTGATTTGTATAAACTCTGTTGTTCTTCCTTTAATTGTTCTTTACAATCTACAAAATCTTTTCCTTTAGCAATATTTACAAGTCTTTGCGGGATTTTGACGTTCTGACCATAAGCCAACGGAGAATTTACAGCATTAAAAATATTCAGGAGGTCCTTTTCAGGGTCGAACTTAAATATAACTCCACCCATACATTTTGATCGGTAATATACTTATAAACTTTTATGAAAAATGCGGGGAGTAGGATTCGAACCTACGAAGGCACTAAGCCACAGGATTTCTCAATCCCGATTTAGACCGTTCCAACGAACGACAGACTTCTTAAGTCCTGCCCATTTAACCACTTTGGTATCCCCGCACGTTTAAGCGAAGCGCAAACGTGCCTGCGCAGCTCGCATGTGAATTGGGATGCCGAAGAATCCGTCAGGATTCGTTTGGTATCCCACACACCTTTTCGAAAGAAATCACTATTTTAAAGGTTACTAAAATGAAAAACTTCCACGAAAATAATTTCTAATACTTATGGAAATAAAAGGTGCGCAAAATAAGATTAAAGAATTTGATATTGATCGCGGTTAAAACTCTCCAATCAAACGAACATTGACGCTTCCTTATCATTGCAGAACACCTTAGATGAGTATGAGAAATGAACGCCTCCCAAATAATAAAAATTAATTTAGACTAAGGAAAAACCGGCGTGCACTTCTCATTCACGCACGCACAACTTCCCAGCCCGATCGAGTTAACATCAGTAATGCATCCCAAAAATTTCTCGCCATTTAAATTTCCAATATGACCTGCGCATCCCGGCGGACACTCCACATTAGAACAATCTGGTCCCTCATCAACAGGCACACACAACCTGGCATTGCAGCAAATGTTTGGCACGCATTCAGCGTCCACAGTGCACTCCCGATTTTCCACAACCGGTGGATTCGCAGATTTTAACAATACGAAAAGAATAATCGCCCCGACAAAGAACAATCCTACAAGAATGAATATTGTAACCTGTCCTCTTTTCATATCCTTTCTACTTCACACATCTTTTTAATTTTATTCATCTACTCTTATTTCGTTTAACTATTAAAAAATGCAAACTATCGACGAAAATATGTTCGCATAACATTTCAAAGTTAATTAATTTGAAGTGACGACAAAAATATTGCGTCAAACTAGCATAGTGTTTATATAACTCTCACCCTACCTCAAATCATAAAATGCCTAAAAGAGGCTCACTCATGGATTACATCAAAACTACCTCACTTGGAAATTACAAAACTCCATTCATAGTCATCACAGTATCACATGTGATGCTAATAGCTGAAAGGAGGTTTGAATAAAAGATTATGAGATACTTACTAACACTATTAGTATTGGCTGCTCTTGTAATCTCCGTAGTACCAGGCGTCTTCGCTGCACAAGTAGGAGGCGGAGTCACACCAGACATTCAAACTGAAGATTTCGAACCGCTTGTTTGGCTCTGCGATGACAGGGTTGTGTCTGACGACGCTTTAGGCCCTGGCAGATTTTCCGGTCACGGCGAAGAGCTGTTGGAAAGAATCAATAGCTATGCTTTCGAGGGAGAACAGGTACAATGGATGACACTAGTCATGGACAAGAATGGCATTGACAAAGTTGTTGATGTCTACGCAACGCTCGGCTCATCTCAAGGTACAGGTAACGATATCGAAGTTAACTGTCGAAGAGTTGGCTGGCAAGGTCAAGATATGTTTGACTCTTGTAACGCTAGAATTCTTGAAGAAAGAGTTCAGTGGAACCCTGACTTAATGGACTTCTATCAATGTGTCCTTACTGTCGAAACAACTGACAGTATGGGGGGCAAGTTCTTTGTAACAATCGAAGCAGAAGACCTTGACGGTATGCTCGGCACAATGGTTGAGAACGAATACTGGTTCTTCAATCCAATGATTTCGTTAAGCATTACCGGAGACATGATATTCGAGAATGTCAGGCCAGGTACTTCAGCTTATTCCAGCACAATTCTTGTAGGTAACGACGCAGAAAGAGAATCCGGCGTAATGATGGACATGTTCATCTCCGGAACTGATTTCTACGACTCCTCAAGTAGCGGTGCGATGTGCCCAACTAGCAACGTTCTGGAGCTATCAAACTTCAGATATTTCGCTACAAACGGAGCATATAGCACGCGACAAGATGCTCAGGTAGACATGGCTGGCTCTGTTACAAGAAACAGAGACGTTGAAGGTTATGTCAATATCGAGTATGGAAGTGCGTTTAACAACCCAGCTCCATTCTATGATAGTGCTGAAATCCTTCAGGCTCAGCCTATCGGACCATACTGGATGGCAAACTTGCTGGCTCCAGGTGCGGAAATGGCAGTAACCTTCAGGTTAGACTTGCCTGCACCATGTAACGGAGATTTCGACACCGGAAGTATTTTCTTCTGGGGAGAAGCTATCTAAGAACAAACTTTAATTTTTATTTTTTCCTTTATCTTCTTTGACTGACGGATCAAAGAAGGCACAAAAAACCGTCAAGCAAAATGAAAATAAAAACAGAAACAAAACTGGCATTAGGAATTTTTACATTACTCTTAGCTCTGCCTTTCGTTGCGGCAGACTCATATCAATTATGGTGTCTCTATGACGGCGAATCCGTAGACTTTGGACAGCTCTGCGCTCCTGGCCGTGCAGTGATTACAGCACCAAATCCCGGCTTTAATTCAGTCTGTGTCCACCTTCTCGACAGTGGCGCAATATGCTACACAAATCCCAACATCTGTAATGGCCGCGGTCTAAGTTGCTCAAACAGCACGGCTGGCGGCAACGCGACAATTGATGTGACACCTCCAACATTAATAATCTCTTCTCCTACTGACAATGAAATGTTCTCAACGAGAAACGTCCTGATAAATTTACAGGCAAGTGAGAGGGTTGACATAACCTACCAGAAAGCCTCAGACCCAAGACGCTGGACAAGCCTCTGCTCAGACTGCTTTTCATACAATCGGGAGAGGACTTTTGAGGAGGGGATCAACGAGATTACTTTCAGGGCAGTCGATCGCGCCCGTAACGAAGCATTCTACACTGTCCAATTCTACGTTGATAGCAAAAAACCACGCTTGAAATCATTCGCGCCCACTAGCGGCTTCGTCTCAGGAGACTTCACAGTCAGGTTCCAGGAAGACAATCCGGAAGTCCTGACAATCCATTACGGAAATCTCGAAACAGGTTATAGGGAGTATCGCTTCAATCTTGAAACAGAATGTGTCAAATCGTCAAGCGAGACGCAATGCACCACATCATTAAACCTTGCAGATTATGATGGCCAGAGGATAGAAGCGTACTCAACAATCCTTGACTTGGGCGGAAACGTGGATGAATCAACCCATTATATACTCGACGTAGATTACTCAAACCCAATCATAACCCGTCTGGATTACACAGTTCAGGGCAAGAAAGCAAATTTCGTTATCGAAGTTGATGAGCCTTATTTCTCAGAAGTCAACTATTTAGACAACTCCGAGAGCAATCCAAAAGAGAAAAAACTCTGCACAAAATTGGTCAACAACATTTGTGAAAAACAGATTACTTTCAACAAAGATGGTGCTCACGAAATTGTCATAACCGTCAAAGACAAAGCCGGAAACGCAGCGCAGCAGACAATTAATTTCTTCACTGATTCTAACGTCCCGAAGATAAATGAAGTCTTGCCTGCGAAAGGTTTTTCCTCCGGAGTCTTTGAAATAACATTCATAGAAGATAACCCAACCTCTCTCGTCTTGGAATACGGAAATCAGCAGACAGGCTTTAGGACGAAAGGCTTCTCTCTGGAAAGTTGCTCAAGGAATGGCAACAAATATTTCTGTTCAGAATCAGTTAATCTGAATGACTACAACGGCCAGAATATAGAATACAAGTTTACTCTGACTGATGGAACCGGTCAATCTGCTCAGAAACAGCAGACCGGCATCGGCGTCGATATATCTTACCCTATAATCAGTTCATTGGAGTATGACGTTTCTGGCAAATATGTTTACTTCACAATCAGGGTTGAAGAAGATTACCTTAGCGAAATATCCTTAATTGACAATTCAGACCCGCGACCAAAGGAAATTAGGTTATGCAACCGTGTCGTAAATGGAATTTGTGAGAAGAAAATATCATTCAGCAGAGACGGCGGACACGACGTAACATTAAAGGTCACTGATTTAGCCGGCCACGTAACTGCTCAGGAAGTCGTGTTCTTCACAGACTCTAAAAAGCCAAAAATAAATTCAGTATCTCCTGGGAAAAAGTTTGCTTCGGGCAACTTCGAGATAGCATTCATAGAAGATAACCCAACCTCTCTCGTCTTGGAATATGGCAACTCCGCTCTGGGATTCACTAGCGAACAGCTCTCAATAGACGAAGATTGTTCCTCTCAGGGGGGCAAATACTCTTGCTATACAGACCTCGATATCTCGTTTTATGAAGGATATGAAATTGATTACACGTTCACACTCACTGACCGCGCAGGCCAATCCGTCTCGAAGGGAGCAAAATCTCTGTGGGTAGACACAACCTTTCCGGTCATAAACTCAATAGACTATCAGATATTGGGATTGAAGACTGAAGTAACAGTCTCGGCTACAGAACATAACCTGTATGAAATAACCTACAAGAACAATGACGACTCAAGTCCGAGGGAGAAATCTTTCTGCAAGAGACTTGACCTTTATAGCCAATGCTCAAATAAGATAAGTCTAAATCGCGGCACAAATAGACTCGACTTCACAATTTACGACGGGGCAGGTAACACCGCAGTTCAGCAGATTGTCATCGCGAATTAATCGAAAAATCTAAATAAAATGCAGGAGTTGTTATGTCGTGCCAGCCGAAAAAATAAGTTTACAAAACGCTAAAGAAGATAAACTTTTTTATTTTGTAGCGAACGTAGTCATCTATCGCGAAGAAGACGGGCGCTGTCTGCTTCTAAAGAGAAGCGAACGCGAGAAAGTTCATCCTGGAAAATACGCTGTTCCGGGAGGCAAACTTGAATGGCAAAATCTTGACCTTAAGAACCCAACGCGAATGAACGGAGACGTCATAGACTTTGAAAATGCGGTAGGGGATTTGCTCAAAAGAGAAGTTATGGAAGAAGCAGGAATAGAAATCGACGGCAGGATAAAATACATAAACAGCGTGGCATTTGTTCGTCCGGACGGAATTCCGGTCATCCTTGTAAAGTTCGCAGCCAAATACAAATCCGGAGAAGTCAAATTAGAAAAAGAATCATTTACAGATTTTGTATGGGTAAACAAAGAAGAGGTAAAAAATTATGAATGCATACGGGGAATCCACGAAGAGATAGAAGAAACAATTAATTTATTCTTAACTTAAGCAATCTCTATATTTCAGCATCCCGCGATATTTCCAAAGCAATGCCGCTTGAGACGAATGCATCTCAACTGCAAGCTCGCCGTTCTGGTTCGCTTTCTTCACGGTCTCGCACAGACTCTCGGAGATTCGCGGAGCGTAAGCTGCCGGCAGGGAAATTGTGATATCTGAATTTGAAGGTCTGCCTGCAATAACAGAACCCTTCTTGATAGTGTAATATTCTCCTCCCAGATTCAATGCCACAGTCGCGTCCTTTGGTAGGTTCCTTACGATGTCTGTTTCTTTTAGCTCTCCGGCGTTTAGGTTGCCGGTCTCGGTCTTTTTCACAACCGACGGCACTCTGTTTCCTTCGAGGATTGCTCCGCTGCTGACATCTTCGGAACTATTCGCTTCAAAGAAGCCTTCTGACAGCGCTAAAACTAACACGAGTCCAACAAGCAACAGCAGTATGGAGATAACATAAAATCTTCTTTTCTTATTCCATCTCCAAACACCATTGTTGCCGTTCATAAGCTTCTTAAAAAAAGACTGTTTAAAAATTTAATTATCTATTCTATCGAACTTCTAGCTAAGCCAACCTAATATTGTGTATCTCGCGTTCTCCCCACCCATCATCTTTTTCCACTGTGACTCGCAGCGCACGTACCAGAGTCTATCAACAAAATTTCACTTTTACAAATCTCGCCCGAAACAGCCGTCTCCGTCGGTTATTCCTCAATTTCAAGTGGTAAATAACATTTAAATAAAACCTGCTGCTAAGTTCTCCAATGAAAAAGAGAACATCTCTATTAGTTCTGATTGCATGTACGTTTCTATTCACTAATGTATCTGCTATTGTAGGTGAGACCAACAAAGTCCTAATAAATGAGTTCGTCGTAGATCCACAAAGTGATTGGGACTCAAGTGGTTCAGTCGGAGCAAGCGACGAGTGGTTCGAACTTCATAACCCCCGCGCAAGCTCAGTGATAATCGATGGTTGGACAATCCGGTTTATTGATACCTCAACAGAAGCGGTTCTTAATGGCACTATCCCTGCTGGCGGCTACCTAACGTTCATCAACCCTCCCGGAAATCAACCCAACGACGGCCGCATCGAGTTGTATGATGGACTTAACAATCTCGTGGATTCAGTCAGCTACGGCGACTACGACGATGGGAACATCTCAGACAACGCGCCGGAAGGTTCTGCGACGACCGCTTTCAACGAATGTATCGCAAGGTTCCCAAATGGAGCCGACTCCGGAGTGGACAGAAACGATTTCATAAAAACTCTCTGCACATATAACTCCCCAAATAACTTCTCATTAGTTCCGATAACAATCACAAATCTTCAGACTAAACCGACCTGTGCTCTACACACAGACAATATAACTGTGGCTGCGAACATCATTGGAACTATTGCCCAAGTGAAAATTCTTCTGAATGCCACCGGCACGATTCAGGAAATAATCCTCCCCGGAAATTACGCGGGCATATACACTTACACTATAAATCCTTCTGAAACGATTGGCGGCACGACAGTTGAATGGCGGTTCGCCGTAGAGGATGTGATGGGCGATGTCACTTATGGAGAGACAGGTTCATCAAGAATTTATTTCGTCACAAGTTTGCGGGTCTTCCCGCCCGTCGCCGATGGTCGCAACGGCTGGTATGTGACAGAGCCGCAATTCGAGTTGTCCAACCCGGATGCCCATAATATAAATTATTATTGGAATGGTCTTTATTACACATATTCATTCCCGTTCGGCTTGGAAGGTGCGCCAAACGACGGCAACATTACCGGCGGCACGCTAGTTCTGCGTTATAAATCAAACTACTCTGTGCCGCAATGTCAGGAACCTGAAAAACAATTCATCGGAAGGTTTGACTTCAGAGATCCTCGTATAGAAAACCTAAACCCTCGGCCTGACTCAATCACGTTTAATCAGGAGCCGTTCGTGATAAGGGCGCATCTGGACGAAGTCTATCAGGGCAACTCCGGAATAAATGTTTCATCTGTCGTGATGGAAATCGACGGCTCTGCGGTTCCAATAGTCGTGAATGCTTCCGGCTTAGATGCTGACGTGATGTTCATCGGAACCATTCCCGATGGTGAGCATGAGGCAACAATCTATATGGAAGATTACGCCGGAAGGAGTTCTTCAACAACATGGCAATTCGAACTAATTCCTCCCATCGAACTTGATATGTCAGTTAATTTGCCTGCTGAAGGGATGTACATGGATCGCAGACTACAGTTCAATATAACTCTGACAAGGGCGGCTGAAAAACTTTCTTACATAAACTATGCCGATTCCAACCCTGTCCAAAAGATTCTCTGTAAAAATTGCAACGGCTTCGGCAATATAAAGGCAATATTCAAATCTCTCAGGGACGGCGAGAATTTACTGACATTTCGTGCAGAAGACAACGGCGAGGTTATCGAGGAGAGCGTTCATTTAATCATTGACTCAAAATCTCCCAAAATAATAAACACTCTGCCCAGAAGCGGGCTTGCTTCAGGAACATTCGGGATAGAATTTGAAGAAGAGAATCCCTCTCTGCTGCAGATAATTTATGGGAATTCAAAAATTGGTTTTCGTTCTCATGACCTAAACATCTCGTCCGACTGTCAAAAGAACACGAGATATTCCTGCACCACATCTATTGATATTCTGGATTATGACGGAACTCAAATAGAATATCACTTCCTGCTCGAGGACCTGGCGGGAAACTCTCAAATAAGCCCGACTAGAAAAATGAACGTGGACATCCTGCCTCCAGTAATAAATTCCTTTGACTTCAGGATTGAGGGCAAACAAGCCACTTTCTCCCTTGAGGTTGAAGAGCCTTATCTGGACAAGATAACATTCATTGATTTTAACGACGCAAATCCTAGAGAAATAAGACTATGTAATGCCTTGCAAAACAAATTATGCATTAAACGCGTTTCTTTGAAAGAAGGGGACCACAACATAACAGTGATCGTCCGGGACACTGCGGGCAACACAGCAGAGGCATCCGCTTTATTCTTTACAGACTCCCTGGCACCTAAGATAAAACAAACCAAACCAACCAGAGGACTCTCATCCGGGGAATTTGTTGTGACCTATGAGGAGACCAATCCTCAGGAGATGTACTTGATTTATGGAAATCTTTCCGAGAGAAGATTTGCTCCGGTTAATCTCGACGATTGCGTAGAGGACAGAAAGAGTCGCGTCTGCACGGTTTCCGTCAACCTTTCAGAATTTGAGGGACAATCTGTAAGTTATCAGTTCAATCTGACTGATAAAGTTGGAAACCTCGCAGAGTCCAGAAGCTACACTCTCACCGTTGATACCCTGGCACCCGTCATAACAGAATTCAATTATACCATCAATAATCGCGAACTCTCTTTTACTATCGGTGTAGAAGATGCAAATTTTGACGAAGTTCTTTATCTGGACCGCGAGGAAGTGAAGCCGCAGTCCAGAATCCTCTGCTCAAAACTTGATAAAAGTTTCTGTCAAAAAACAAAACGATTCAGTCTCGGACACCATTCATTAGACATCATTGCGAAGGACAAGGCAGGCAATGAAGCGATAGTTGTTAGTGGCTTGAGTTTCTCAATTTAACGTCAGTAAAATTCATTAATTTTAAGTGGTAAGATGCATTTATATAAATCTCGGGGATGGTATTCAAATGGTGAAAAAAGAGGCAACTCTTTTGTTGGTTTTGGCTGTAGCGCTTCTTATGGAAATAACATTAGCTTCTGCTGCAGCTGACGTCGCGTACATCTACCGAAAAGAGTTTAGGATTGACCACAACATCCTAAGAACGTTTAACGAATCAAACGTTACGTATGACTTGATAGATGAAAGCAGTCTCCCTGTCAATTTCGCGCAGTACAAGCTCATATTCGTCGGAGATGAAAACTTCCGATACTTCAATCGGATTCTGGTCAACCAATTTCCCTCAGTTATTGCCAACTATTATCACGCAGACGACTGGGGGCTTACAGACGCCGAAGGAGTCAGCCAACTCGGCTCGACACGTCCGCTTAGCGTAAAAAAAGACAGTCGACTAATTCAAGTTTACAATCAGGCAATAAAACGACCGGGAGGGCCATCAGTTGTTTATTATTTCCTTCACAAGAATAATCGCGCCCCCGGTCTACAAACCGTGGCTCTTACAGAACCTACTCAATCGGGCGACATGTTCGGCGACGTGATTTCATACGCCTATCCCGGAGCCCAACTCGCCGGAGGAAAAGTTCAGAGAGCCAACCTCTGCTTTTACGGCATAATTGAATCGGACTATTGGACGCCCGCGGCAAAAAATCTTCTAAAAGAATGTATCAGCTTTGTCGGCTCTGAATGTGCTATAGACGACGACTGCCCCGCTCCCCAATACTCTCAAAACTTTTGTCAGGCAGGGGATGTTTACCGCAATATCACTACCTACACCTGTCAGGTGAACGGTTTGTTTAGCGAATGTCTCCCCAACCAGACAATTCAATTCGTTGAATCCTGTCCGTTTGACTGTGAAAATGGTCAATGTATCGGAGAATGCGACCATGACTCAGACTGCGGAATCGACGGGCTGGTCGGCGAACCTTTCTGTATCGCAAAGAACATAACTCAGTCGTACGAAAACTACACTTGCGTTAATCCAGGCACACCTCAGGCTCACTGCATATTCGAACTTGAAAACCAGACCCAACAAATCTGTCAGGATATTTGCATAGCAGGTGAATGTTTTGCCATAGAATGCTTCGCAAACCAAGACTGTGATGATGGCAACATCTCTACCGAAGACATCTGCCACAATCCCGGAAAAATAGATTCTTTCTGTACCAATGAACGCATCGACTGCTTCACAAACCAGGACTGCGGCACCGACGGATTTGTCGGAGACCCCTTCTGCGTCGGCTTGAACGTCACAAAGCTTTTCAAATCGTTTACATGCAACAATCCCGGAACCGCACAGAGCTTCTGTACCTCCTCACAAGAACATAGAACCATACATGCTTGTGGAGATACCTGCGTCAATGGCGCCTGTCAGGATATACAATGTTATCAGGACTCTGATTGTGACGACCTCAATCCTCTGACTATAGACCAATGCATCAACCCAGGAACAGTCATCAGTGAATGTCGCAACACTCCAATCAACTGCGCCTCAAACAATGATTGCGGATTCACCGGATTCATGGGCAGTGAATTCTGCTCCGGGCAAAACGTTGTAAAGACTTTCCAGAATGCGACATGTTTCAACCCCGGTACACTGGAGAGTTATTGCAGCGTGACTCAGCAGCCGCGCATTCTGGAGCAGTGTGATGGGCTGTGTGTGGGAGGTCATTGCCTCAACTTTGAATGTGCTTCTGATGCGGAATGTAATGATTTCAATCCCCTCACCTACGACCAATGCATCAACCCAGGAACAGTCATCAGTGAATGTCGCAACACTCCAATCAACTGCGCCTCCGACATCGACTGCGGCACTACAGGTTATGTCGGCAGCGAATACTGCTCGTCAAACAGAAATGTCTCTAAGAATTTCCGGACTTCAAACTGCGTTAACCCCGGACAGTTGCATTCATACTGTGATATAATAATAGAACAGCAGTTCATCAATCAATGCGAATTCGCCTGCTACGACGGCACCTGCATCCGTTGCGATGAAAATTTCGACTGCGACGATGCTAACCCCGAAACAGTTGACATCTGCCACAATCAAGGCACTCTCAGCTCTTATTGCACCAATGAAGCAACTTCTTTGGGCAACATAACCTGCACATCCAACTCCGATTGCGGAACGAACATGACTCTCGGTCCCCCGTTCTGTGCAGGACTAGACGTCTCAAAGCTAATCCAGACATGGACCTGCAACAATCCAGGCACACCCCAAAGCTACTGCTCAACCAGCTTAATCGTCCAACTATTGCAAACCTGCCCCGATTATTGTCTTGACGGAGAATGCAGAGACATAAGATGCTTCAACAATGCAGACTGCAACGACGGCAATTCTTCCACAACAGACATCTGCCACAGTCCGGGCACACCCCAAAGCTACTGCACCAACGAACCAACAACAGGAAATATAACTTGCTCTCATCATTCAGACTGCGGCATCGACACTCCAATAAGTCCGGAGTTCTGCTCTGATAATAATGTATCTCAGCTAATCCAGACATGGACATGCAACAATCCCGGAGCGACTCAAAGTTACTGCTCCTCTAACATAATAATTGACACAATCCAATCCTGTCCGGAGTTCTGCTTTGATGGCGAATGCGTAGACATAGAATGCTTTACAAATCAAGATTGCGACGATGCTAACCCCGAAACAGTTGACATCTGCTACAATCCAGGCACACCCCAAAGTTATTGTACAAACAATCCATTCGAAATAACATGTTATCGAGATTCTGATTGCGGCACCGACGGATTTGTCGGAGACCCGTTCTGTCTCATTAACAATGTGACTCGACTGTTCCAGCAGTTTGAATGCAACTTTGCAGGCACACCCCAAAGCTACTGCTCAACATCAGCTTCTCCTGCAACTATCGAGCAATGTATTAATGGCTGTCTAGACGGCCAATGCATCCCGCAACAAGGAGAGTGCACTCCGGGACAGATTAGACAATGTGGGACAAATGTCGGAGAGTGCCGGGCAGGAATAAATGTCTGCTTCATCGATGCTACTTGGTCGCAGGAATGTTTTGGAGAAATTCCTCCAACTGCCGAGATTTGCGACGGGCTGGATAATGATTGCGACGGTCAAGTTGATGAGGGAGGAGTTTGCGGCGGCGGATGTCACGACGAATGCATATATGGAACTAGAAGATGTCAGGAAGAGGGCTACCAAGTCTGCGGCGACTACGATTCAGATGATTGTTCAGAATGGAGTCAGGTAACTCAATGCTTCCTCGGAGAAGTCTGCGTAAGCGGACAATGTCAATCTCTCCCTCCAACCTGTCAGGACGAATGTTCCTCGAGCGGTAGCAGAGAATGTTCTGGCAGTGGTTACAGGATTTGTGGCGATTACGACGCTGACAGTTGTCTCGAATGGAGTCAAGTCACACAATGCTTCCTCGGTCAGGTCTGCGTTCATGGAGTATGCACCTAGATTTATCCAGATTAGTAATAACAAATTTATTGTCTCACAAAATATAAATCTTTATAAGTTATATCAAATAAACCAATCCGATGACATTAACAAGACAATTAGGGAAGAGCGCAGTAGTTTTTTCTCTCGCATCTCTTTTAGGCGGATGCCCTGTCCCTACTTCAGATACTTCCGGCTTGCCTCCTAGAAATTCTACCGAGGGCAGAACAATGACTCTTTACGAAGGCGATATTCAGGCGCAACCGGACCAAACTCTGAGCGCATCATTCGCAATACCTTATAATTGTCAGGTTCTTGGTGTAAATGTTTTTGTTCCAGATCAAGAAGATAGGCCTGCGCCTTTCACAGGCACATTCGCAGGCAGTTCGACAAACGATGGAAAAACCACAGAAGTAAAGGTAGATTTCAGAGACAATGAACATCCTTACTTCCCAGGGCAAACAAATGATGTTATAATCGATGGCGTTGCTTACGAAGGTGCATTCTCTCAGAGAATTAGACACACAATTAAAGTAAGGTACGAAGCAGGAATCTCCGGCGCATTAGCTCAGAACCAAATTAATATTATCAAAGAACAATTAGGGGATTTAATAGAACAGGGCGGAATTCCCGGACCACAAGGTCCTCAAGGAGAACCAGGCCCAGCCGGTCCACAAGGACCAACAGGTCCGCAAGGCCCGCCAGGCACACCAGCCACTCAACCTTCAACGCTAGACGACGGCATTTGCGGCAATAACCCATTCGATACATGGATAACTGAAAGAGGTTGTGACATTCCATGTCAGGCTTTCTTGGATCACACTCAAGCTTATATCACAACCGCAGATGGAACACCTGTAACTCAACTAGAAGCAAATCAGACTTATCACGGCGTGATATTTGTTAGTAACACTCTAGAAGACGCGCTTGCAACAAGAGGACTTGCTTTTCCTCAAAGCCAATTGAGGGAAACAGGTGATAGCCAATGTGCACATGTTGTCGGCGGAACACCATTCATTCAAGAAGTTGAAGGCGGAAGAAAGGATATCACACCATTCACCCTTTATGCAGGACCAGAATGTGACAAAGATGAAGTTGTAGAATTCCTCTCCCAAACAACCGAAGGATGTTTGCCTGTCGGCACTTCTGCAATTTATTTCCATTAATAGTTTCAAGACTATTGTAAATAATTTTTTAAATAATTTTTATTTGCTCAATATTTCCTGTTTAACACTGTCACCCGCAACAGTAACTACAAAAATATTGTCTTGAAATATACAACTATTTATAAGCATGTCTCAGCCCACATTTCTGTAATCATTTAATAATTACAACACATGAGAGCACAAACATTTCCAACACTCGTCATCGGAATAACTGCTGTGGTTTTTGCAGTTCTTCTAATTTATTCAATCATTTCTCTAGTCAACGCGCCGGAGTCAGACGAGAAAAACGTCTCCCGCTTTGAAGACGCGACTCTGGACGATTTGTCTCTGCTGTCTTTCATCCAAGAATCGAATTCAGACAACGACTGTCCATACACAGAAGGTCCGGATGCAGATAACGACGGTGTTTTCGATATGTGCGACAATTGCCCCGACCACTATAATCCTACACAAGAGGACTCAGACAATGACGGCAGAGGAGACGCGTGCGACTCAACTTCGCGAAGTAGTGGAAGAAGTTCGGGAGGAGGAAGCGAATCAAAAGGAGAATGCAGCGCGAATCTTGAATGTGGAACTCCGGGTTATTTGGAACAGTCGTTCTGCATAGGAAATAGGGTTGCACAAAATTTTGTTTCATTTACCTGCTTAAATCCTGGAACTAAAGAAAGCACCTGCATACAAAACATAACAGTAAATATAACACAAGTCTGCGACAACACCTGTCAAAACGGAACTTGCGTCGATATAACTTGCACCACAAACGCCGATTGTAATGACAACAATTCCTCAACCGAAGACATCTGTGTCAATCCAGGCACGCCTCAAAGCGAATGCATTCACAATCCTCTCAATATTACTTGTTCATTTGATTCTCAATGCGGCACCGATGGATTCATCGGAAGTGTATTTTGTTCTGGCGATAGCGTTGCACAATCTTATGCTAATTACACTTGCCTCAATCCAAGCACAACGCAAAGTTCATGTTCTTTGGTTGTGACGAACCGTACCAAACAACTCTGCGAGGACACTTGCATTGCCGGCAGCTGCGTTACAATAGAATGTTACAACAACTCTGAGTGTGACGACGGAAACTCCTCAACCGAAGACATCTGTGTCCACTCCAGCACCCCGCAAAGTCATTGCATCCACAACCCTCTCAACATTACCTGCTTCCACGACTCGCAATGCGGCACAGACGGATTTGTCGGAGACCCGTTCTGCCTCGGCTTAGATATATTCAGAAAATTTAGAACTTGGGACTGCGTTAATCCTGGCATACCTCAAAGCTACTGTAACTTCTCTGAGCAGAACCGACTCCTCCGAACCTGTGAAGAAGCGTGCGTAATCGGCGCGTGCCAAGATATAGACTGCTTCACAAACCAGGACTGCGGAATCGACGGCTACGTCGAAGATCCATTCTGCATCGGAGACAACATTTACAGAATGTTCGAAGAATTTATGTGCGTCTTCCCTGGTCTGCCGGGCTCGTATTGTTCATCTGAACTCACACCTCAGTTTACTGACGAATGTGATTATGCCTGCTTGAGCGGCACCTGCATCCGCTGCGACGAAAACTCCGACTGCAACGACTACAATCCAGACACAAACGATTACTGCATACTTGGCGGAACACCTTTCAGCTATTGCGAGAACGTGCCGATACAAACCTGTCACGACGAATGTTCCTCGAGCGGTAGCAGAGAATGTTCCGGCAGCGGTTACAGGATTTGTGGCGATTACGACGCTGACAGTTGTCTCGAATGGAGTCAGGTAACTCAATGCTTCCTCGGAGAAATCTGCAGCAGTGGTTTCTGCGTCCAAACTTGCCATGACGAATGTATCTACGGTCAACGAAGATGTGCTGGCAGCGGTTACCAAGTCTGCGGCGACTACGATTCAGATGAATGTTTAGAGTGGAGCCAGATCACACAATGCTTCCTCGGACAAGTCTGCGTAAGCGGCGTCTGTAATTAATGTCATTAGTAACAGTAACTACACAACTCTATTCTCCAAAGCATACTTCAAACTACGAGATTGTTTTTAAAGATTAAGCGAACAAATAGTATTATTATAAAATCATAAAATGAAAAAAAGACAACTATTTACGACGATACTTGCAATCCTCATCTTAATGAGCGTTGTCGCTCAGGTCTCAGCTATTACTGGCAGACTCGGCAATTCTCGAATGATTCTAAGACTAGACGTTGGAGAGGAGGTGCGAAGAAATCTTGTTATCGAGAATGTCAATGACATTCCGCTTACGATAGAGCTGGTCGCTTCAGGCGACTTAGCAGGTAACATAAGATTTGAAGAAAATGAATTTACTCTCCAGCCGGGCGAAGAGAAGAAAGCGTACTTCACAATTAAAGCAACTGAACCAGGTTCTACCGAAACGCGGATAAACGTGATGTTCAAACCTCCGCAGGGTTCAGGAGTCGGCTTGTCAGCGAGCATAATAGTTGCTGCTGGCGGAGAAGCAATTGGAGACAATACACTAACAAATGAAGAAGATCCTGAGGGTCCCCAAACGCAAGAACCTCGAAGCGGCTCTACGTTTAACTCTCCTGAGGACAACGAGAATCCGAATCCTCAAGGCGGGCAATATTTCACTTTAACGCCGATAACTTTTCTGACAATCTCAACAGCAGTTCTGATCGTCATCTTCATCATCTTGATCGTCTACTCAGGAAAACTAAAGCGAAAAAAGAGGTCGGGGAGGCCTCGTGACTAAGCGAACAACATTTCTTCTGGCAGCACTAGCAACTTTATTTATCACGATCTCTGTCGCAAGCGCGGTCCCTCAAAAAGACGTAGCTTATATTTTAAAGGACGGAACAACGATTAACGGCAATATAGTTGTCTCACTGAACCAGTTAGAGCTAACTTATGATATAATTCGTGATAGCCAGATTCCAACAACTAACTTTAGTAATTACTATCTGCTGCTGGTCTCAGAAGATGTCACAAATAAAGGTCAGTTGCCTTTCAGCTCAAAGCATGCAATATTCTTAGACAGAAAAGTCGCGGAAGTTGTTTGGCAGGGCTCCGCCGGCAGTGTTACTACCAACAACCGACAGATAAAAGTGACTATCCCGTCTCACAAGGTTTTCGAGGGCATGACCATCCCCTT
The DNA here is from genome assembly GCA_002496015.1 of Candidatus Pacearchaeota archaeon UBA73. Taxonomy (GTDB): domain Archaea; phylum Nanobdellota; class Nanobdellia; order Pacearchaeales; family GW2011-AR1; genus UBA73. The sequence goes on from DAIF01000004.1 coordinate 128,207, forward strand.
AGATGGATTAATCACTGTGTACGGTGGCTCAGGTTATATGATACATTACCTAAATAAAAAACCAGGTTATGTAACTCCCCTTGCCATAAGGACGACTGGAAGTGATTCCATCATAGCTTACTCGGAAAGAAATATCGGAGGATATCCTGTAAGGGATGTTTTCTTCGGTTTAGTTAATCCCTCAGAATGGAATGCCAACGCACAGCAAATGTTCAAGAATTCTTTAACTTTCTTAAGAGCAGATGTGGACCAGGACCAAGATGGTTATATCTTCGAGCAGGATTGTAATGATACTAATCCGGCAATCTATCCGGGCGCACAGGAGATTCCTTACGATTCGATAGATCAGGACTGTGACGGTTACGATTTAATAGACCGGGACAACGACGGCTTCTGCAAGAGTGGATACATCATTCAGAATCCTCTATTCCAGTGTATTTTCGAAACAGGTCTGGTCGGAACAGACTGCGCCGATGAAGACCCCACAATAAATCCGCATCATCCGGACAAGTCTCTTAATTGTATAAATGATGCTCCGGAATTTACAAGTGTCCCGCAGGACCTGCAAGTCAGAGAAGGCGAGCGGATAGAATTTCAAGTCACAGCAACCGATCCTGAAGGAGATAGACTGACTTACTCGATTAGTCATCCTGGCTTCACGGTAAACGGAAGCACATTTAGCTGGCAAACCGGTTACACAGATGCAGGCACTTACCTACTGAGAATAAATGTTACCGACGGACAGTTCCATGTAGAGACTACCACAACCTTAAATGTCATCGACGCAAACGCCCCCCCAACATCCATTCCAATTCCGCCAATAGTCTGGCCTGAAGAAGGATCAACGTGGATAAATTTGAGTAACTATTTTACAGACCAGGACTCTTCAAGTATAAGCTTCGGAGTGGAAATTTTCCCCAATGAATCTAACATCTTCGTAGATTTCTATGGAGATGAAATTGTAGTGTTTACGTCCGCCGTGGACTTCGCAGGTGAAGACACCATTTTATTCTTTGCAGAAGATGGGAGTTCAAAAACTTTGTCCAATGTTGTCACACTCTCGGTAACGAATGTCAACGACCCGGTAACTTTCAATGGCACAATTCCAGACATTGAACTTGATGAAGACATCCCAAAAATAAACGCAATAAATCTGTTGGATTATTTTACTGACGTAGATTCTGTTCTCCAGTTCAATGCAGTGGGTATTGAGAACGTGACTGTGGAGTTCACAAACTCGACAGCAAGTTTCTATCCGGACAAAGACTTCTTCGGAACTCAGGAGATTTATTTCACCGCTACCGACGGCGAGTTCTCCGCTGTCTCTAACACATTCACATTAACAGTTCACGAGCAGGGAGAACCTCCAGAGTTCTATCCGCTGACATGCACTACCCAATTAGTAGAAGACACGACATACAGCTGCACTCTAAGTGCTTGGGACTTTGAGAATGACACATTTATATTTTCAGTTGCCGAAGAGAACAACTTGCTCTGTAACGTCGAAGGAGACACTTTGGTTTACAAATCGGCTCCAGATTATTTCGGAAATGCGTCTTGCGTCTTAAAAGTCTCAGACGTCCACGGATATACTAAAACAACTCTCGCTGTCTCGATAAGTCCGGTTAACGATGCTCCAAGGATCGAATCCTACGACCCGCAGGCTGACGTCGTGAGAGTCGTTGCAGGATGGAATAAAACTTTCTCGATAAATGCGTTGGATGTAGACTCTCCAACCATCTGGACAACATGGCGGTTTGCATCACAGGAAGTATCTAACAGCACCCAGAATTTCTCTTCGTACACGCTGGTCAATCCGCCAATAGGGAACTATCTTATCGAAGCGATAGTAAGAGACACAGAACTCCAGACAAGAAAATTCTGGAATGTTGTCGTCGGACCAATAGAAGATTTCACCTGCTCTGAAGTTGGAGGCCACGTATGTTCAAGCGGCACAATGTGCGGAGTTGAAACATTGGGAGTCAATGATGCTAAGATTTGCTGTCCGGTGGCTTGCATCCCTTCATTCGATGACGCAGATGCTTGTAGGATAATAAACAAGGATGTCAATATTAAACTCAATGATTTTAATAGAGACCTTGAACTCGGCGACGACATCAAGGTAGATTTTGTCATCATCAACAATTTGAACAAGGATCAGAAATTTGACGTCGAAGTCCATCTTTACAATATGGATAGAGACCGTTCTGAAGAATTTGTAAAGACAACTGCTGAGCTGGGCAAGGGAAGGTCAAGAACAGTCAGGGTTAATCTCCCGATTCCGAACGATCTGGACTTAGAAGAAGATGATTTTGTAGTCCTTGTAATCGTAGAGGACGATGAATGCGGTCAGGATTATAGAGCCATAAACATAAATCGGCAGAGAGATTCAGTGTTAATCAGTGACTTAGACATCCCATCAAGCGCAATCTGCGGGGAGTCGATCGTTGCAGAAGTTGCCGTTGAGAACATTGGCTCAAGAGGACAAGTAGTAAATCTTTCCCTAAATAGCTCTGACTTGAAGATTGATGAGTCAATAACCCTTGATCTGGAAAAATACTCCTCTAACTCCGATAGGGAGACAAAAAGTTTCATAATTGCCCTGCCGGACAATCTGGAGTCTGGCGAATATGAGATAACAGCTCGCGTCAATTATGCGCAGAATCTCTTTAGGACAATGACAAAGAAGATTGATATCGAATGTCTAAAAGAGGAAGTAAGGGCAAGCACCACCATCCCGGAAATAATTACAAATGAAAAGATTATCCTAAATCAGATAAGGAACTTGGAACCACTGCCTGTTAAGCCTGCTAAGAAACCAGATTACCTGCCTCTTGCTGTAATTGGAACAATGAATGTTCTGTTAATCGGTTCAGCGGTCATTCTCTACACAACTTACAAAAAGAAGCAACGTCATGCTGGTACTTTATAACTTTTTATACCCTCAAAATATCAAATTCTCTGCAATCATTTAAGGCAATTGACAGCCGGTTCTGGAAGCAATTGTGCTTAACGGCAAAGTCCCTGATGCTCTCTCGCCATTTCCAAATATCCACGTCGGATAACCTGTTATGGCGTTCTGCTCACAAAGCTCCGGTCTCGCGCCATCGCCTCGAGGATCACACTCAACATAATCGATAAGCTGCCAGCTATTGCCGAAAGATTCTTTTTGGCTCTGGCAATGCGGACACCAATAAGCACCATACATTGCAGCACCGGAATCAGTCACGCACTGCGCAAATTCATCATACTTTCCCGGTTCACTTCCGCCGCGCGTCACAAAAAATATCACCAATACCGCAGCAGCGATAACAACTATCCAAATACCTATCTTATGAGATTTTTTCATAATCTTTAGAAAAATACATGCTATATAAGTCTGCTTATAACAGCGTTAATCAAATAGCCCATTGAAGTTCTTTTCAATCTTTTTCTCGACTTCCTCTAGCGGCATTTTCTTTATCTCCGCGATCTTCTCATATGAGACCACGACGTTCGCTGGCTCATTCTTGTATCCGGCTCCGAGCGGATGCATGAACGGAGAATCAGTCTCGCATAAAAGTTGAGAAATTGGCGTTTTACTAATGACGTGCTGGAAATGCGTGCTTCGCGGCACACAAGTCGGAATGGAAAGATACCAGCCGTTGTTAATTATCCTCTCGACAAGCGAGCTCCGCCCCGAAAAACAATGCATCTGAACCTTCTTCATTTTCATATCCTCTAAAATTTCTATGCATTCCTTCTCGGCTTTCCGCGAATGAACTATAACCGGAATATCAAGTTCCTGCGCAAGTGAAATAAACGCGCGGAAAATCTGCTCCTGTCTCTCGACCTCGATTCTCTCGACAAAATCCATCCCTACCTCGCAAATAGCAATCACCTCTTCCCTATTCTCTCTAATGAACTTTATCTCTTTCTTAATCTTCTCATCAGTCATAACCAAAGCATCAGTAGGATACAATCCCATAGTTGCACGAAACTCCGGATATCGTCGAGCCAGTTTCAAGATTTTTCTATTTGCTCGCACATTAGCACCACTGTTCACAATTATTCCCACCCGCGCCGCCCGCGCCCGCTCAACAAATTCATCAACTTTCTCGCCGTAAATATGGCAGTGGGTATCAATATACATAATCAGAGAAACAATAAACAGTTTTTAACCCTTTTTAACAGAATCACTTGAACTTGGTCTTATTCAATGGAGTCATGTCATTCCAAACCAACTCAAACATCTGATTCATTGCTCGTGCAAAATAATCTGTCGACAACCAAACCCCTACATCATAGTTTGGATGCACACTCTTATCGTCAGTTAGCATGAACATAAGCTGGCCGTCATCGATTATGGTAAACCTTCCGTTAGTATTTTTATCTTTTATATCTCTGACCTCTGCTACCTTGGAGAGATGTTTTGCGATTTTGATATTGTCTTCCGTTATTGGGGCAGCTACTCTTATCTCGACTCCGCTCTTCTTGGCTTTCTCAAGCGAGGGCATTAACACTTCCATTTTCCTGTTCAATCCATCGGCTGTGGTGACAAGCGTGATTTTCTTCTCAGCGCTTCTAACCATCATATCTAGATGATTGTGCAGGTTCTGCCTTCCTCTCAGACTTCCAGACAAGTCTGCCGGTTCAACAAACTTAACACCATTCTCAAAAAGCCCATTCAGTTCACTCAACACATCGTCTCCTTTAAGCTCCTCAAGTCTTTTAGATCTCTCATTCGCCTCAACAACAAGGTTCTTCTTCACTCTTTCAACAACTTCCTCCGGCCTCAGCGCGACAAACTTGATTGGTTTGCCAATTTTCATTATTATGAATCCTTTTTTCTCAAGAGATTCAAGAATGTCATAAGTTCGGGAGCGGGGAACATCCGAAATATTGCTTAACTCTCCTGCAGTAGAAACACCTCTTGAAAGCAGAGCAGTCCAAACTTTCGCCTCATAAAGATTCAAGTCAAAAATCTTCCTAAGCCTGCTCAAAAACTCATCTTTTATTATCATCCTAAAGTTACTCAACCTCTACTAAAACAAAATGCGGAAGTATTTAAATGTTTTCCAATCCTGGCGCAATATTTTTTCATCTACTAATCAGTGAAACTTTATCTCGAGCATATCGTCTTTAATCTTTAATCTTATAGCATTCTCTCCGACGTCGGAAACAAACTCAATCTCTTTGGAATTTGTCCTATCCCTTAGGAAATCCAAGTGCGCTTCAAGCATTGTCTTGACTCTTCCGCTCGCAGAAATCTCTAAAGAAATCATCTCTCCTTTTTTCAGGCGGGCGTTCTTCCTCTCTGCCTGAACTTTCCTCGCCAGCTCTCGCGCATATCCCTCTGCTTCAAGTTCAGGCGTCATTGCGGTGTCCAACTCAACAGTTATTTCTTTGCCCTTAATCTTCTCAATCTCTAATTTCTTGACATTTAACTGATTCTTTACAACTTCACTCAACTCAGAATGCAGCTCTCTGGAACTTTTCACTATTGCCTTCGACAACGGCCATCTCAATCCAGTTCCGACCTTATCTCTCTCTGCCAGCCCTTTCTCAATAATTTTCATCGCAACTTCAAACTCCTCTTCCAATTTTTTATCTATCTTTTTAGCATCAAACTTCGGCCACTCGCAAAGGTGAACACTCTCTTCTTTCTGCCCAAGCTGTCTGAACAAATGCTCTGTCATGAATGGAACAATCGGCGCAAACATCTTCAAAATTCCAAGATAAACCTCTTTAACTGTATCAAGAACTGCTGAATTATCGCCTGCCTTCTCCCTGACATATTTTATATAATCCCTCGAAAGAGAAATATACAACTCTTCGATTGGAGCAATCGTTTCATCCAGCCTATATTCTTCAAACAGTTCACTAACTTTTTGCAGCGTCGAATGATACTTCGACAAAATCCATCTCTCTTCCACCCCTACCTTTCCTTTCTCAGGTTTCTGTCTTTCCAAATCCAGAATGTAATTCGCAACATTCGCCAGCATTATCAGGTTTCTCTGTTTGACTTTAATATCTTCCCAGTTAAAATTAATTGTCTCGCCCGCAGCCACTCCGCACAAATAATTTCTCATAATGTCCGCAGAATATTTGTCAATCACTTCATACGGCGAAATAATGTTTCCCAGCGATTTGGACATCTTAACCCCCGCGATATCATAAATCATTCCATGCACGTAAACGTTTTTGTAAGCCGTGGAATTAAACATCACCGCAGAGCAGATTTGTAGCAGGCTAAACCACAGTCGCGTCTGTTCTGTCGCCTCAAGCACAAGATCCGCCGGGAAATACTCCTTTATCAGCTTTGGATCATTGTAAAGACAATTCCACGAGGCTGTTCCTGAATCTATCCAAACGTCTGCAACGTCAGGCATTCTTCGGTATTTCTTCCCGTCTTTCTCAATGATTACTTCGTCAATCCACGGTCTGTGAATGTTTAGGTCATCAAACTTCTTCTTAGTTAATTTTTCCAGCTCTTCAATCCCTCCAATTATAATGAAATCTTTTTCATCTTCTTCATTTATCCAAATCGGTACAGGACAGCCCCAATATCTCTGTCTTGTTATTCCATTATCCCGCAGATTTTCAGCCCATCTCCTGTAACTTTCTCCCGCACTGCCTGGCACCCAATGCACATCTTTGTCATTCTTCAGCAAATCTTTAATCAAATCTTCTGTTTTTAGAAACCACTGCTCTGTTGTCCTGAAAACAACAGGCTTGCGGCTTCTCCACGAATGAGGATACTCATGTTCGACTTCACTTGTCGCAAGCAGCACTCCTTTCTTTCTGAACTCTTCAATGAACTTCTTATCATCTTCTTTTGCAACAAGCCCGCTAAACTTCCCGACTCCTTCAAGTTCTCCTCGCTCATTTAACGTATTGAATGTCCCGATCCCGTATTTAGCTCCGACCTCCTGGTCTTCCGGACCGCAACCCGGAGCGCAATGCACCAATCCCGATCCTGCAGAAGTATCAACGTATTCCGAAGACAAAATTATGGTGTGAACATTCTTCCATTCTTTCTTCAAGTTTTCATAAACTCCGGGCATGTCCTGAGCAAAAAAATGTTCGTATTCCTGTCCCTCAAGTTTCTTTCCCAAAAATGTTTCAACAACTTCAAACTTCTTTCCGATTACTGCGCCCATGAAAATGTCCACTAGCGCCTTAGCTAGAATCCAGTATTCTTTATCTACCTTTATCTTTACATACTCCAGCTCCGGATTCGCCATGATCGCCAGATTGTATGGAATAGTCCACGGCGTCGTCGTCCAGATTATAAAATATTCATCCTTTGTTCCTTTCCTCTTAAATTTCAAAAATACAGAATTTTCGATTACTGTTTTATACTCCAGTTCATGTTTAGCCAAAGAAGTTTCGGACTGCGCATCCCAGTGCATGACCTTCTTTCCTTTGTAAAGTCTGTCCTGTTCCCAAGCCTTCTTGAAAAATGCCCACTCCCCTCCAACGTATTCTTTCTTAATCGGTTTGTATGCGTTTTTATGATCTAACCAAACTCCCATCTTCCAAAGGTCTTCATCCATATATCCTGCATGTTCTTCAGAAAATCTCATACATTCTTTGATGAATTTATCAATTCCGTATTCCTCGATTTCTTCTTTGGTCTTGAAGCCAAGCTTTTTCTGTACTGCATTTTCGGTCGGCAGCCCATGCATATCATAACCGCCTCTATCCCAAACATTATACCCTTTCATTCTCTTATAACGCAAAGCAACATCCTTTAACGAATTATTCCAGGCTTGCCCGATATGCAGTTTTCCCGACGTGTATGGCGGCCCCTGCAAAAAATAAAATTTCTTCCCCTTAGAATTTTTCTTCTTAACTTTCTCATAAATCTTTTCCTTCTCCCAGAATCTAAGAATCTCGTTTTCAATCTTGTGAAAGTCTAGCATATTTTCTTAAATTTACCCCCATTTTTAACCCTTGCTATCAAAAGCACATTCAATCGCCAGAAATTTTTATTAGAAAGCATGTTCAGAAAGCAAGATAACTCTCGCTAATTAAATAATTTCAATTATTGAAATTAGTATGATTTGCATCCGCTACAAAACTTAATCCGTTATTTAAACATTTCTAAGCAATATTTATCCGCACTCTCTTCCTGATATTAAAGCCCTTCATCTCAAGATTTCCTTCAACATACCATTCTATCGAACTTATATTTCCGGTCATTATCTGAACCGACCGAATAACTCCGCTCATTACATCATTTCCGGAATACAGCAAATCTCTGGGTATCATCAGCCTGAACTGATACGTCATCTCTCCCCGCGGATAAACTTTCTCGCCATCAATCGGTTGTTTAAATTGAAAAGCTACGCCTGATTGAGTGCGTCGGGAAATTCCGCCCTGACTGCTCTGGCTATACTGCCTACCTTTATACAATCCAACCAAACCAACATCCAGATTCTTTGCAGAAACTTCTTTGTTCAATTTTAATGTCAATGTTCCCTCAATTTCCTCTCCCGGTCTAAATTGAAACCTTGTAAGCTCAAGCACAATCTTCCCCTTCGACCTTGCGACAAGCCACACAACAAGCAAAACAATCAAAACTAAAGCAACCGCTCCAAGAACAATCCAGATTGCTTCTACCACTTCTAAAAAAATGAAAGGATTTATTTAAATCTTACCGACTTTCTATTTTAACAACTTTATACCACCTAACACCGCCTTCGATAGCTCCGGGATCAACCGACCTATATCCTCTTACTCTATCGCCCTGTTGGATATAACCCGTATGGCCGCTTTGAGAAAGATTTATTAATTCATCTCCGGTCCAAACATCATACAAAGTAACAGGAAACCTAAATTGTCCAACATGGCGATGTTCTACACTCAAAACCTCTCCCTCAAAAGGACGATTTCCCAATAAAAATCTTGCTGCTCGTTCAATCTTTTCAGCCAAACCCATAAAAAACCACCACTATTCCCACTTAAAAATCTTACTAAATCCTCTTCCTCGTCCACTTCCTATCAAAACTTTTCCACAATGAAATTCCGGCAACAATCAAAATAAACCCGCAAGTCAAAACAATCGCCCAATTATTCCATAACATAAACACTACTCCCACAACCAGAGAGAACATCATAACTGTCTTAAACCATCTCCTCCCGGCAACAAGCTCATCGTTAGCTAAATACGCAATCAAAAATCCTACAGGAATTCCTAACAAAAGAATAATTGCTTGAATCCACATTTAAAGTAAAAGCGAATCCATTATATAAACTTCACCCACATTTAATATGATCAAGTATATCTCTTTTAGTAACTGGCCCGCCCCCATTTACTTCTCTTAATTTTTTATATAGTCTATATAATTCTCCAGCTTCTCCATGAAACTGTCTGTATAATCCTCTTCCCCCTTTGGCAGAAATATCTCCGCGGGTAATTGCCCCGACCGTTTGCGCAAAATCTCGACACTCGTTATCTGATTGTGTGCAGGTTAAACGAGCAATCCATCCGCCTTCTACTTCTTCCATGATTTCTCTTCTATCTGGCATATTATAAACTTTGCGGCTTCGGTAAAAAGCTAATTACTTATCTTATCAATTTCTCTGGCTAACTCAAAATCTTTCCTGCTTAGCCCCTTTTCTTCATGTGTCAGCAAAACTAATCTGACTTGATTAAAACTTATTAAAATATCTGGATGATGCCCAACCTTTTCAGCGGCCTCGCCGACTTTATTTACAAAATCAATAGAACCCTTAAAGTTGTCGAAAGAAAATACTTTAATTATCGAATTTATCTCAAGCGACCAATCTTTTAGATTTTTCATTTCTTCGCTAATCTGAGCTAAAGTTAGCATATTAAAAAAGAACAAATGAAATTAATAAAGATTATGCTAGCACAAAGCAAGATATGCCGCAACTGTGTAAATGACGAGCTGCGCCCTCTGAGACTTTTCAGGCTCAGGCGGATTTATTACCTCATAAATCGTCCTGTCAACTCCTTCAGCAATCACTCTGGCTCTACCGTTTAGCTCTTCTCGAAATCCTGTTTGTGTCAACAATTGACATAAAGTATTTGCTATCATTTTTCCTCCCGGCTCTAAATTAGAACCACTTTCCTATCTCACAGGATTTTTAAACTTTCGCTTTCTTCTCCTCTAGTGAAAAACAAAAATCTCGCCTTCTGGGTAGTTATAGCAGTTATAATTCTAGCAACAATCTTAGTAATTTACTGGCCTTCATCACAAGGCGGTGTATTAGATGAAGCCACAATGAACTGCATTACTCAAAATTCACAACTCTACGTGTTAACAAATTGCCCTCACTGCTCGCAACAAAAACAAATTCTGGGAAACTATTTGGATTTGTTCAACGTTATTGACTGCATTGACAATCAGCAGGCGTGCATTGACGCAGGCGTCCGGTATGTGCCTGCGTGGCAAATAAACGGCGAACTTCATACAGGCGTCTTCGAACTCGAAGAATTAAAGGAAATGACTCATTGTTAATTAACATAGTTAACAAACACTTTAAATATAACGGCTGTTAAACCAGAATATGAAAATCGGAGACAAAATAGAAGATTTTGAATTCAACGCTTACCACAACGGTAACTTTACAAAGGGCAAGTTGTCAGATTACAAAGGCAAGTGGGTAGTCCTGTTTTTCTATCCCTTGGATTTCACATTCGTCTGCCCGACAGAAATTCGCGGCTTCGCAAAACACCAGAAGGAATTTGAAAAAGAAAACGCTGCAATCCTTGCCGCTTCAACAGATTCTATTTATTCTCATAAGGCATGGTTCGAGCGCGACCTCCCCGAAGTTGAATTCCCGGTCATTGCAGACACTAACCATAAAATCTCAGAACAATTCAACGTCTTACAGGATGATGGCACAGCTTTAAGGGGCACATTCATAATCGACCCCGACGGCTACCTAAAATATCTGGTCGTATCCGACAACAACGTGGGAAGAAGTATCGAAGAAACCCTTCGCGTATTGAAAGCGCTCAAAACAGGAGAGCTTTGTCCGGTCGAATGGAAGCCCGGCGAGAAAACCTTGCACTGACCAAAACATTTTTAACCTCAAGTTACTAAATAAAACCAGAAAAGATGGCGATAGAACAGCAAATTTTTGATTCAATGGACATGTTGACGAGCTTTTTCTTAGGCAGCGCTTTCATAACCCTACTTTTCTCCACAGTACTACTCACCGTTTTGTTTATCGCAGCAGTTTACATCTACTTCGCATTCGCATACAAATCAATCGCAGAAAAACTTAAATACAAAAAATCATGGCTCGCTTGGATTCCAGTCGCTCAATGGGCAATGCTTTTGCAGCTCGGCGGTTTTCACTGGGCTTGGATATTCCTTCTCTTAGTTCCAATTCTGGGATGGCTAGCATTCATCATCCTTCTGATTATCGCGCACTGGAAAATATTTGAGAAACTCAAATATCCGGGCTGGTTCTCATTAAGTATGATAATACCTCGGATAGGCTTTATCCTGTACGGAATCGCAGTAGGTATTGTAGCTTGGCAGAAAAAATCCGCTGCCCAGTCCAAGAAGAGCCATTGAAGTTATAGCATCCCAGCATTATTTTTATTTCCGCCCCAACTCCTTTTCCTGTAGCTCTCTAACAGCATCCAACACCCGCGAATCCGGCGACAAAACATACACATGGTCGTCCTTCGAACGAACAGCCCGATAAATTCTCTGCAAAAACTCCCGTCTCGCCTTGTCCTTGTAAAACTCCCAAAAATAATCTGGATGGGTTTTCTCAAGTATCTGCCAGAAAGTATCCTTCACATTCGGATTAGGATATTTTGTAAACACAATGCTCTTGCACGTGTCTCCTGGAAAATCTATTCCTCGTGAACATTTAGTCGTGAACAGCACATTGTTCTTTCCTTGCTTGAACTCAATAATCGCATCTCCATTTTTGTCATTTTCCTGCGCAACCCTCAATTCATCGCTTGAAGAAATATTCAGGATTTTATGCAGTGCAGTTTCCTCAATCGAAGGCAAATCGCCATAAGCATTCACATGAACCAACGCCGGCTTCTCCGCCCGCGCAACAACGTGTTCAAGCGCTCTCAAATACCCCTCCCGCGTAAACCTTCCAGAATAAAAATTCGCATACCTACAGTCAAACTCTTTCCCGGTTTTCATTATCTCGATAGAACCTTGATTCAATGCCTCTGCTTCCACCCTCCCAAACTCTTCTATCCCAAAAATATTCTTCAAAACTTCATCACTATGCAATGTCCCGGACATTAAAACCAACGCCTTATTTCCATCTACAATTTCTTTAAACTTCTTAGCTAGATTTGTAGTAACAAGCCTCACAAATAAATGGTCGTCTTCCTTTCTGTAAGTCACGAACGTGTCTTTCAGTGAGTCGTGAAAGTCCCTTGCCGCCTCAAGCGCAGCATTTCCATAATTTAGATCATCAAGCTCTATCTCGACCTCAAGTTCCGGATTGAACGTGAACTCCTTTAATATCTCGCAGATGCGCGTCTCTTCGATGCCATAGACCTTGCTCTCATTTATCCCAAGAGCTCTCTTCTGCGTTTCCTCCAACTCAATAAGATTGACCACTGTCTTTATCGACTTCTTTGCTTTCTCGCTGTCAATGACCAGCGACCTCAACGCCGCCGCAAGCCTTGTGAGATTCAACTCCACGCTGTTTGAAAACTTATCCAGGAATTCGTCAGCTTCATCTATTATGTCTACCTCTGTGCTGGGCTTTCTACCAAGAGAAACCTCTGCCAGGTACTTTGCAGAATTAAATATTATCACATCTGCTTCAATATAAGCGAGATACTGATCGTAATACGAGCATCCTTTTTTTCTATGATAAAATATAAACTCGCGGTCTCTCATCCCCACATATTTTTTCTTCTTAGCATCCTTCAATTGGTTCAGCTCAATCTCTGCCGGCAGGATTGGGCTCCAATACGGGTTCGCAGGAGCTATCGAGATTCTTCTCAATCTTCCGATAGAGGGTGGCGCGCTTCCGCTAACAAACGGATTGTCCACATAAAATTTTTTCAGTTTCTCCTTGTTTCTATCAACTATTTTTATCGTGTCTGGCAGATATGGATAAGCACAAGACTTCCCGGATTCTATCACAGAATCGTGGTTTTCCCTGCCGGTTATCATTGCAATTTTCATCCTTTTACCGTTCTTGCTTAAATACATATTCCCCATATAATCCTGTTCATATTGTTTCTGCAGGCCTTTCACCGGAACCACTATCGCCGCCTTCCCGAGCGCGCGAGCTATATTGAGTGCAATCGCGCTCTTCCCGGTACCACATACCCCGTGCAGAAAAATCACTTTCTTCCCTTTCTGGATAAGCTCAACTATCTCTCTGACAACATCTTCTTGCGTCTTTCCATTGGAAAACCGAAGTGGCTCAAGCAGATTCTCGTCCTTATACAAGCTCCAGTATTTTCTTTCAGCCCCATTCTTTACTTCATCGAATTCTTTCAGGAACTCCAAAGAGTCAGCTTTCCTAAGCTCGAACACTTCCTCATTAGGTTCCTTCCTAGATGAAAATTTTGTGAAAGCTCCATCGACACTTACAAGCTTACCGTCCGAATCAAATCCAACTCTTTTCATCACATCAGGAAATCAAAGTCGTTTAAAAAAATATGTATCTCTGAACCCCACAAAATTCTCTCGAAGCGCGTCCATCCGACATCTATCTGACCCTTGCAGAGATTATCTTTATTTCTTCAATCGGCCTGCTCATCTCATCAAACTGGTTTATCTCGACTTCAACCTTGGCTATGGCATCAACCACATCCATTCCGCCGATAACTTCTCCAAAAACAGGATGTTTATCATCGAGCAGCACATTGTCTTGGAGGTTGATGAAGAACTGGCTCCCGCCGGTATCTGGGCCCCCGTTCGCCATGGAAATAGTGCCGCGTTTGTTTGAATGGGAGTATGTTTCAGAAAATTCGTCCTTTATCATATAACCCGGTCCGCCGGTCCCCCAAAACTCTTTCTTAGAGGAGTCTCTGCTCAGAGGGTCCCCGCTCTGTATCATGAATCCATCTAAAACGCGATGGAAAAGGATTCCGTCATAGAAACCTTCTTCCACCAATTTCTGAAAATTGCCCGCCGTAATGGGCATATCTGAATACAATTCTATTAGTATCTCTCCTTTGTTAGTTTCAAGCACAACCACGGTTCCGCCACTCGCGAATTTCTGAAAAACTCCATAAATGACTACCAACAGTACCACTATTAAAAGAACCGTTACGAGTTGCGCAATCGCACCGACTTTTTTCATTAATATTTCAGGACATTTTAATATTAAAACATTGCTAAAATTCAAATTTGTTATGGAAATACTTCCATCGGGAAACAACTATTGCCACAATAGAAATAATAAATCCTGCAAGCAGTCCAATGTCGTTGTGTGCATCAACAAGTATCCTCTGCACTGACACTATAACCACAACCGCCAGAGAAAAGACAAAGTAGGGGATTCTCCAGCTCTTATTCTGATCTATAAAATACCACACAACATACAGAGCAAATATCGCGAGGGTAAGGTGGAGCGACGCGTCGAACAATATATCTCTTCCAAAGACACTCATCGGCGCGTATTTGAAAAGAAGGATTCCAATGGCCATTACGATCGCTGCTATCAACAGACTAAGAATCTTTCTCTTTACAGACAGCCTCTCCATAAACTAGATAAAAAATTAAAGTTTATAACTCTAACTCTTGCCGCCCAACACCGCGCTGTTTAACATAAGTCGCGCTGGCGGGCAAATCTATTTAAATAACTCCCATACAAAATCTATTGTCACTGAAGGAGCAGGTTTCATTGACAGCCACCCCCGACAAACTTCTTGAACTCGACAAAAAAGAAAATCTCTCTAATCACAAAGACAATCCAAATTTACAGGGAATCAAAAAAGCATCTGCGAATATGTGCAATGGGCAGACACATCAGAAAAAATAGTGTTGTTAACTTATAGCTCAGCCGGGAGTTAGCTTTTTAATCTTTAAATTCTTATTCTAAATATGGGTGTATTGGTCGAGAAGAATGAAGGCGGTTATTTTTTCACAGGCATAGCCAAGCTCTCTATCGTCGGCATGCTGGTCTCGCTCTCTGCCGCATTTATTAATACTATTTGGGCAGTTTACATAGATTCTTTTCTGAATAGCGAAGTGTACACAGGATTTTTCTCGACCTTTCTGACAATTGTCGCGTTCGTTTCTTTTTTTCTTTTTGTCCCTCTGGTCGAAAGATCTGACAAGGCAAAGATTTTCTCGTATTCATTGCTCTCATTTATCCTGTTCTATCTGATTTTCAGTTTTTCATCTAATCTGATTTTGCTTTTCATCACAGCTATCGTAATGACCGCGGCTCTCTCGCTTCGGGTTACAAGTTACGGGCTGCTCGTAAAGGACATCTCTGAAAAAAAGAATCTCGCAAAAAACGAGGGGCTTGTTTATACTTTCCTGAACATCTCCTTTGTGGTCGGTCCGCTTGTCGCGGGATTCATCGCTGCAAAATTCGGCAGTCCTTGGGTGTTCGCGATTTCAGCTCTTTTCATCCTTACTGCTTTCGTGTTCTTCAAATCAACCGGAATAAAAGACGAAGACGGAAAGAAGCGCACAGACAGGAACATAATAAAGAACTTCAGGGAATTTTTTAAGAAGAAGGATCGCACAGTCGCCTATTTGCTCCGTGGCGGGGTAAACATGTGGTGGATTTTGATTTATCTCTTCGTTCCGCTTTGGATGATTCGCCAGGGTCTTTCAACATCAGACATCGGAATTTTTCTCTTCGCGGTGGCAGTCCCGCTCATAGCTCTTGAGTTCTTTTTCTCAAAAAAAGCCGCCAAGATTGGTTTCAGAAAAATCTTCCAATTCGGCTACCTGCTTGTCGCAGCCATCGCGCTCGTTTGCTTTTTCCTGTCTAACGTCTACCTGATACTGGCTCTCCTTGTTCTTGCCAGCATAGGGCTGGCGATGCTCGAGCCGACAACAGAAGCTTATTTCTTCGACATTCTCGGAGGAAAGGAAAGATATAGATTTTATGGGCCATTCAATACTTCGATAGACTTCGGGAACTTCGTGGCAAAAATACTTGGCTCAACACTCTTGATTTTCCTTCCGTTCAATGCACTTTTCATAATGTATGCTGTCTTGATGTTCCTGCTGTTCCTCGTTGCGTTCAAAACAAAAAAGATTATCGAGTCCCGCAGAAGATAAATTTATATATCTGATTTTTTCGTGATTTCTATGGAAAAGCTCAACTGGATATTTATCGCGTTCGGCGTGATGCTTCTTTTTGCCGCGTCTTTCAGCTCGGGCGACATCTCGCTTTCGCCATCCAGAGCCGAAGCGTCAGACTTTCAGCTCATTATTGCAATAGGCGGTCTGGTTGCAGTCATAGTCGGTATAATAAAGAACTAATCACTCAAAAATCAACTGATGCCGGTCCACTCCTTTCTGCGGAACATAAACCTTGATCTCCGCCCTGCTCGATTTCAATCTATCTTTAAACTCATCACCGTCAACTTCTTTCGGTTTTTGAAATATCACAAATCCCCTAGCTGTCGAATGCGGATTGACGACAGTCTGTGCCGGAAAAACCTTCTTTGCAAAGTCTTCCATCATTTGGCTATTGTATTGTTTTGCACTCGTGCTTAGCCAATACCCTGCAACTCTATTCACCGCCAGCATATTTTCAAGCATTGGGTTTCTATCCGTCTTGCTCGCCAACAACGCCCCTCCCGCCTCCTGCCATTCAACATTCCTTCCGTCGAAAAACTTAACATTCCCCGTGCCATAAAAAACCGCCCTCCCTTCCCCCTGATTTTCTATCATGAAATAAATCGGCAGAAAACCTTTTCCGTTGACTTTGGAATTGAAAGACACCTCAGTTTCCTTCGGAGTGTCAAACAACTCCGCCCCAACAGAATAACTCTCTCCCCTGACTGCTACACTGCATTCCCTGACAGAAATATTTGGAATCGGCTTAGACTGATAATTGCATCCCGCTACAGCCGCCAGAATCAAGCCCAAACTCGCTGAAACTAATCTGCCCGCCATTTTATCTTGTCAAATAATTCGAAGGTGCGCCCAACACCATTTCTTCTCTGACAGGTTCCTCTCCGATAACGTAATTAAGCCCGACCTTCCCTCCATTTACCTCCCGATTACCTGTTTTGCATCCTTTCGGTCTAACATAAAAAACACTTCCATCCACCCTGCCCCCCGGAAAAACAGTAAACGTATCTGTTGGAAACGCCTGCACCTTAAATCCTTCAATCCTTTGCTTATATTCCGCTTCAAATCCCTTCTGCATAAGTGGCATCATCGGTAAAGCCAAAAGTCCCAACGCGC
This sequence comes from Candidatus Pacearchaeota archaeon UBA73, assembly GCA_002496015.1. Lineage (GTDB taxonomy): Archaea > Nanobdellota > Nanobdellia > Pacearchaeales > GW2011-AR1 > UBA73. The sequence goes on from DAIF01000004.1 coordinate 145,552, forward strand.
CTCCTTCAATAGCTCCCTTAACCATCATCTCCTTTTCGCAAGCATCAACCGCAGCCACGTCGGGAGTTCCGTTTATCCAGTTAATCCCCCTAGGATCTGTATAAGTCATATTAAACGTGTTGAAAACTACTTCATTATCGGTGTTGTTCTCAATAGCAACATACACAGGTAAAGTATTCCTCCCACCCAAATCATACCAAAAAGCATTCCTGCATTCTTCAGCAGTATCATACGGTTCAATCCCAATCCTGACTCCCGACCTTTCATGCCGATATGCCGTTTTCTCAAAATCAATTCCAACTCTCGGCTGAGGCGAATAACATCCTGCAGTTATCAACGCCGCTCCCACCAATGCAGAAAGGCCCATCAATCTCGTCATAACCAAAAATATCTTCCGAGATATATAAACTTTTTCCGCAAAAAAATTCACCGATCGATAGCAAAATTAAAGCATCAACTCTGCCTTGAACAACTCATTCTCCCTTATCACATGAAATCCTCTTTTCTCAAACATGCTCTGCATCACAGAATTCTCCGGCAGAAAATAAGCATACAAACTCTTGACTTAGCTCAAGATACTCCTCCCCGGAAGGCACCTCCGTTTCTTCCAGCTCGCCAAAAACCTCAAGCCTCTTTTTATTTTCCAGATGCATTCCGGTATTGTGACCCCAAAAAAACCCGATTATATATCAACCTCATCCTATTATAACTCAGTAGGGCTTTATAAAATTTGATAATCAATATTCTCACAACAAAAAACCTTAAAACCCCCATAACTATAGTTCTTTGATGCCCACATGGCCCAGCGGTTACGGCGCGGGATTGCTAATCCCGTTTCCGAAAGGATTCCCAGGTTCAAATCCTGGTGTGGGCGTCCCCTATCCAGCCAAAATCTCTCTCAAAATCTCATACACCTCAGGATGCTTATTCGGTAAAATAATCTCAGAATGTAAAAAGTTAAATCCTGAGCACGTTCCGTTCACAAAATAATTCCTTGCTCCCTCTAGCACCGCGTTATCCTTCTGTACAATTCCATCTCCATCCTCGCCCTCAGTCTCGCACCCAACGCCCACAATATTGAAAACCCCAACATTGCTAAACTCCTGATTTCTGAGTCTGCTCAGCAAGAGACTCCCCTGTTGCATATCTTCGCATTCCTCAACTTCCCCAAATGTGGCGCAATATCCGTATATTCCCTCGCTTATTCCCTTCTGCGGCGCCACAATCATGATTAACTTGTAGACATCTTCCTCTCCAAAGATTTGTATATATCTTCTAGCCACAAGCCCGCCCATACTATGCGTCACCAGGACAACCTTGTCTTTCCCGGTCTTCTTCTTTACGGTATCTATGATGCTCTTCAGTCTAACCGAATACGTATCAATATTATCTCTCTTAGCCTGCAGGATGTTCAGTTTACCTTCATCCCTTATAGCATCAAAATAATAACTCATCTTGACACTTATCGGCCACGCAACCTCTCCCCACACATTCTCTTGCACTTCATCAGGAATATTCACAGTTTTTGTTCCGAAGTTCAACAGCCCATCCGATTCCAGTTTCCTTTGCATCTCGTCAAACACATCAAGGCTGAACTCTGCGGAAACATCTCTGCTAAAATCATGACCGTGAAGAAAGATGACGGGGAACAAGGATTCATCGTCACTGCAGGATTCACAGCATTCGTGGCACTCTCCAAACAAACAACACTCTCTCTTAGGCTCGTCAAAATAGACTTCTAAATAAAAACTCTCATTCAACTCAATCTTCGGAACAAAGACCTCCTCAAATTCTCCTAATGAATTATTTCTTTCAAGTTCATTCCCAATGTCCTCTTCAACAAGCTCCTTTATAATATCAAGACTAATATTCATCTTCTCATAAAACTCACTCTTCTCAGTCAGGTTATTTAGTTCGATAAACGAGTTTCTCGCCTCGATGAAAACCCCAGCAGACTGATTCGCCAGAACTATGCTTTGATCTGAAAAATTTAATGCGGTCGTCCGACCAAACTCTAATTGAATCTCCTCAAAATTCGAGACCAGTCCGTTGAACTCTTCGACTTGTCTTCTCGTCTCGTTCTCGAACCGAGCGAATATTTCTATGAGAGCGGTCCTCTCTTCTCTCTGCCTAACAAGAATGTTGCCGGCCTGTAGATACTCCTCATCTTCCCAAAATTTCTTCACAATCGAGACCTCTTCCTGAGCAAGCTTTACCTCCACGATCTTTTCCGCCAGCCCATCAATCATCAAAGATGAATTCTCTTTCTTGGAATTTAACTCTGTAAAATATTGTTCATAAAACGAAAGGTTCGCCAGAATCCATTGCACCTCTGTTTTAACCTCGTCCTTCAACTCTTTTTCCTCATCAGTCAAATCGTAATCAAGAATTATCACTGCATTCTGATAGAAAGGATTATCTCCGGTATAACAGAATACTGCCTCAGGACTTACACACGTCATCTCAAAGCGATAGACTTTTTGTCCTCTGCCCTTATCCGGCGCTCTCAACGCGAATTTCTCCAGGAACGGCTCGGCATTATTAAATTCAAACGCTCCTTCTTTCACACTTTCATTAGCTGAAACATCCCTAAAAAAATAGTCGCATTTAGCCGTGCAAAACGGATTAGTGAAGACCTTCGCAGAAACTTCTATATCCTCGCTTTCCCCATGGCGTAAGGCAACATACTCGCGGCTCACATCCAGCCTGACAGCTATGTCATTCCCGATTAAGAAGTTGTAATACAAATAAAACTGGAACGAGAATAGCCCTAAAAAAAAGACAACCAAGACGACTATCGCAACAAAAAGCGGCTTCCTTTTTCTAACCGACGGTGACCTCTTTTTCATTAATTTATTAAATGAGCCTAATTTAAAAACTATTGCCGAAGGTTCCTAGTAAATCGGAAATTTTTTAAATCTCTAATTCATTCTCAGGAAGGAGGTTAAAATGGCTGAAGACTTCGATGAGCACGAAGACGAAGAGTCTGAGGACGAAGAAGAGGAAGAAGAACTCGAAGAAGAATAATCCCAAAAATTTTATAATCTTTTTTTCAATTACCTACTTGAAAATCTACCATGACTGGAAGATGATCTGAGAACGGCATCTTCAACACCTCGTAATTCCTAACCCCTATTTCATCAGATGTCAAAACATAATCAAGTCTTTTCCTCGGGTGGAACGCAGGAAAAGTGTACATCTCCCCACCATGCATATTGAATTTGTGCTTCAGGCTCGTTTTTACCAATAACTCGTGTATTTCCTTTTCCCCGTCTAATGTATTAAAATCTCCGGCTAATATCACAGGGTTCCTTATCCTATTCACTATCCTAACAAGTTCGTCTATTTGCTTCTTCCTCGTCTCTTTCTTTAAGGCAAGATGCGCAATTAGCAGGGTAATCCTTTTGCCGCAATCAACATCAGCTTCAATTACGGTTCGCTTCATTCCTTCATGTAAATATATCGTCTCTACATGTGATAACTTTTCCTTACTCATCACTGCATTTGACTGTTTATTAAATAAGGGTATCTTCTTCATCAGCTTGAACTTGCCCCTGAAATCATACTTTACTCTTTTTACATGATATTTCATCCCAAGCTCTTTTTTTATATGTGCAAAATAATCTCCTTCGACAAAATTCTTGCCCCCGACTTCAGCAAAAGCCACGATGTCTGGATCATATCTTTTCAGAGCGTCCGCAATTCTTACCTCAAGCCCTTTCGGATGCGCGATTCTTCTCCAAAATTCCAGATACGCGGCTTTTTTCCCATTAATTCCTTCAAGATATTCTATGTTGTAGAAGATTAACCTTGTCATATTCTCCTTAAAATTTCCCAATATTTAAAATCTGCCCTTCCCTCTAAAAAATATGAGATTCAAAATAAAAAAACAGAAAGGCTGGAAAGTAAAGAACTCCCGCCCGGAAGAATATCTCCTAAGCCCGAAATCATACTACACAAAAGACGAAGTCGAAAAATACTCTCGCTCAACAGGGATGAGGAAGGCGCAGCAAAAAATCGCGCTCCGGGTTTTGGAGCTTCTCGACATTCCTGAAAGCTCGAACATTCTCGACCTCGGCGCTGGTCCAGGGCTAACAGCAGAAGTTTACCGCGATGCAGGCTATATAATTACTTGTCTCGACACAATCCCCGAAATGCTAGAAAAAGCAAAAGAAAAAGGATTCGAATATGTCGAAGGCGACATGACAAATCTCAAACAAATTTTTCCAAAAAGAAAGTTCGATGCAGTCGTTTCAGTTTCCGCAGTCCAATGGCTCAAGACTCCAGAAGAAATTAAATCTCTTGCAGAAGGAATCAATCATGTCTTAAAAAAAGGCTCCCCTGCAGTTATCCAATTCTATCCAAGAAGCGAGCGCGAACTCAATGCAACCGCCGGCATTTTTAAAAAAGTCGGTTTTTCAGTCGAAGTAATCACCGACAATCCTGCAAATCCTAAAAAAAGAACAATTTTCCTCGTCCTAAAAAAATCTTAGCGCAATCAAACCCCGGCGGCGCATTTGATATTTTACAAGCGAAGCAAGATTTTATAAATTTAAAGTCATTAAGCTCGTCATGAATAAAAAAGTTGACGAATATATAAACAAGCAAAAATCTCCTCAGAAGGAAATCTGCGGGAAATTGAGGCGGTTGATTTTTGATACTTTTCCCGACGTAAAAGAAGAAATGAAGTGGGGCGTGCCTGCCTACGAAGACGGAAGGTATTATATTGTGGCTCTGAAAAATCACGTTAATCTCGGTTTTTCGTTGAAAGGGTTAACAAAAGAAGATTACAATTTATTTGACGGAGGCGGCAAGACAATGAAACATATTGAAATATCCTCGGCAAAGAAGATTGACAAAAAAAGAATAGTTCATTTGTTGAAGCTAATAGAAGAAAGACAAGGTAAGAAAATTTAATTTTTCCTAAATTTCAAATACTTACGTTACGCCAGAATGAGTTAAGTTTAAAACCCCTAGCCAATTATAACTTTTATAGCGGGGTGGAGCAGCCTGGAGTGCTCGCCGGGCCCATAACCCGGAGGTCGTGTGGTTCAAATCCCACCCCCGCTATCCAAGTCCAAAGGACTTGTTAAGTTGCGGTGAGCGACTTGTGCGAGAGCAAACAAAATTGCGAAGTAATTTTCTCTTTTCTAAAAAGCCCCGCTCAGGAAAAAGCATATCATCTCAAACGTTCATAAACTTTAAATATCTCGTTCATTTTAACAAATCATGGAAACAGAAATAAAAACCATCAACGATAAATTAGCAAAATTAGCAAGAGATGTAGAACAAATAAAGCAAATGCTCATATCTCAACAAGAAAAAAAAGAAATGGAAGAAGTCGAACTGACCGATTGGGCAAAAGAAGAGCTTAAAATGGCGAGAAAAAGAAAGACTAAGATATCTCACGAAGAAGTTCGAAAGATGATATTCGCAAAATGAGTTTTTCCATCGAATGGATGAGAATGCAAATGGTTTCTTAAAAAAGTTACCAAATGACATCGCAAAGAGAATATTCAACAAAGTAGAATCAATAAAAGAAAACCCATTTCATTATTTGGAACATTACGAAGGCGAATATTACAAACTGAGAATTGGAGATTATCGCGCTTTGATTGACATTGATTTTAATAAAAAGATTCTAACAGTTCAAGTTCTGGATAAACGCGGAAGAATCTATAAAAGATAAAAGTTATAAACATCTTACTCTTTAATAAATCAGTACTAAGAAATAGTATCCTCCCGCTATAACTCCTTTTTCCCATCACGGCTATTCTTAAATACTAAAAAGAAAATAACCCTCCAAACCCCCGACTCCACCACAATCCTTTTTTATACTCTCTCCAAGGAAAATCATGATTCCAAGCAGGCTATTAGAAAAGAGGATTAGAGAATGTCCTGTGCATCACCCAAGACACCCAAATACCAATATTGATCTCTCAATGGGAAGGTTGCTATTCGATCAGGCAGACCCTGCCCAAATAGTCGGCAGATTCTATGAATCTCTTTCACAGGCAATCTTCTCTGGCGAGATAGGAATAAAACAAGAAAACGGCGACTCCGAAATTGAGCCCGACATCACCGCCCCTGAAAGAGGCAGATACATCGAAGTAAAAGCAGTCGGTCTTTCAAGAGCACCCATGTTCAAGGACTACCAAATAGAAGAGTACAGACAACTGCAGTTTTTCGACGACCCAATTCCGGAAGCACGAATTTACTTCACCCTGTTCAGATACAACGCGCGAGGAATCCGGCAGCGCCTCAGGGGAAGCACGACAAATGAAACCCTTGAATATTTTGCACGAAACACCAGATTCATGACCGGCTTGCCTTTCAGTTTGATTTATCAGATTTATAAAAAAGGTAACGATGCGGGCAATCACCTGACAGAAAGAACGCATAGTCGCGAGGGCGAGCCTTGCACAATTCTGCGCACAACTGCTTTGGATGAATTTTTCTCCCATCCGGAAGGGACAATTAGACAATTCTCTTTCTACCCAGGAAACTACGAAATAAAAAGAAGAGTCCTCGGTAATCTTACTATCAATGACATTCCGGTCACTCCTTTCCCGATGGTCTTGATAAAAGACACCGACCAGCACCACTCCAAATGGTTAGAGTCTATAAGAGGGACCCCATTCTAAATCTTTAAATAAACGTTTTCTTTACTGTAAAAATGTTAACTCTCGGAATAGACGATGCAGGACGTGGGCCAATTATTGGTCCCATGATTCTCGCGGGCGTTCTCGTGGATAAGGCACAGGAAGCCAAACTAAAGAAAATGAAGATACGCGATTCTAAGACAGTCCTTCAACCCGAAAGAGTGAAGCTCGCCAAACTAATTAAGGAAAACTCTTACGCACATCACGTAGCAAAAACCTTCCCGACAGAAATAGACTCCTCACTCCAAGGAGGAACAAACCTTAACACACTCGAGGCAAAAAAAGCCGCAGAGATAATCAATTCAATCAACTCCGGAAAATACCAAAAAGAAAAAATAAAAGTAATCCTCGACTGCCCCTCAATAAACACAAATGCCTGGCTCGGCACTCTTCTGAAATTCATAAAACAAAAAGATAACTTGCAATTCATCTGCGAGCACAAGGCTGACGCGAAATACGTCTCAGTCTCCGCTGCCTCAATCCTGGCAAAAGTAACGCGAGAAGAAGAAGTTGCAAAACTAAAATCAAAATACGGCGAAATCGGCTCCGGCTATCCCGCCGACCCCATAACAAAAGAATTTCTAAAAAAACACGGAAAAGAATTTGAGAATGAGGGCATCTTTAGGAAAACATGGGCAACTTGGAAAGTGCTGTTCCCCTCCGCAGGCAAAATGCAATCCACATTAGATAAATTTTAATCTGACAAGGCTATTGCACACGAATTCATCAGCAACATTCACATAATCTGATGAAATTCGTAAACTTCATAAATATCGTTTAATTCAGCTATATATGAAAAAAGTGCTTCTAGCCGGCCCCTGCTACGCCGACACGATATCTCTAAAAAAAGCGCTGGAATCAATGTTTCAGGTCAGTGTATTCGATGTGACGCGTGTCGAAGATGCCCAGAACATCCTTAGACAGCGCAAGATTGATTTGATTCTTGTCAGCAGGATTTTCACAGGAGACAAAAAGGAGGGTTTAGGATTTATTAAATATATAAAAAAAGAATACAATCTTCCTGTAATAATGCTCACTCGTTTCCCGGACGTCCAAAAACAAGCGCTCGACTCCGGAGCCCAAGCCGCGTTCGATATGGACTTACTAATTGGCTACATCCGCCCCTCAATGGAAGAAAAACGTAAGGAAGCCATCAAAGCAATTGAAAAATGTTTAACCTAACTTCAAAACAAACCATTCTCCTAATCACAGCAGTATTGCTAGGAGTACCGATCCTGTTGAGTTTCAACATTCATCCAGACAAGGTTTTTCAGGCGCCGAGAGAGATTGACCCAAAGTCCCCGGAAATACTAGGTTATTGGTCATTCGATCCGGACTCTAGAAACTCAACCCATATTTACGATCTCTCCCAATATGGAAATGATGGCATAATTCACGGAGCAGAGTTCGTCGGAGGTGCAGATGGAGAGGCAGCATACTTCGACGGATTAGATGACTACATAGAGATCCCGGATCCCAACAATATTTTCTCAGGCATGAAACAATTAACAATAGCCTTTCACATAAAACTATCTGACAAGGCGGGACCACAGGCATACCTATTCAAGAACAATGTCTGGGGACCTTTTTCATTCAGAACATATGGAAATACAATGGACATTCAGCCATTCATCAGAAACGCGTCTTTAGATTATCTGCCCGGCCCGCATCCTGTAACAATAATCAAAGACGAATTTATTCATTACGTCTTCACTTATAATGGAACAGACTGCTTTCAGTACATAAATAGTCTTTTCGTAAGAAGCGATCCTTGTGTTTCTGGAGGGATTTGGTCAGGTTCTGGAAGTCTCCTCATTGGTAAGAATCATCCGGGCACGGACCCATTTGGTTATTTCAACGGCGCCATAGACGAACTTGTGATATTCAACAAATCTCTCTTAAATGAAGAAGTCAAGCAGATATTTAGGCAATTCGGTTGTGGGGACGGTGTTTGCGGAAGCTTAGAAAATTCGTTTGTCTGCTATGAAGACTGTTTTGACCAATCCTCTGCTGGAAAATTTTTAACAACAACAAACTACACAATCTGGTATTTAGACTCAACACAGAAAACTCTACCGACCTTCCCGGCGCCAGAAAATTCAGTCAGCAGAATAAATCTAAATATTGCAAAAAACGAGGCTAGGACAATTCAACTAGCAGTAACATCAAATATCCAATCTAACATCCCAGTCTCGATATCACTAGATTCAGAACTAACAGCAAAACTTTACATAGAAGAAACAGTTCCGGTAATTACCCCGTCAGATCACATCCCGCATTTCACAGGGAATATCTATGACCCTCTAACAAAAAAAGATTTCCTCTCACTTGAGGAAGAAAAAACCTCTGTCATTCTGGTCGAGATAAAAACAAATGCCACTGTTCATGCCGGAGATTACGTAGTTGAAGTCGTTATCGACAACGAAACAATTCCTATTAATGTGCATGTATACGACTTTGCTTTACCTGACAAATTAACTCTTGCAACGGCATTCGATTCAGGTCACTTTAGAATTAAATATGAAGACATCCCAGATTGTGAAGCTACATCAGTATTCGAATTTCACGGTCTTGATTACAATGCCGGAGGAATACTGCAGGACGAACTTGCGATTATTGATGCATATTATGAAGACTATGCAGAAAACAAGATAGTTCCGTATGCCCCTCATGTCTACCGGGACGCAGTATATAATTGCGGCACCCGCGAGTTTGATTTCACAGCAATGGATGCAACACTGGATTATTACCTGAATAATTTGTCTATGAATGCCGCCATGATGTTTCATTATAGCGGTTGGTATTATGAGAGAGCATACGGTCTTTGCGGGTATAACATAACTCAGGAAGAATATTATGGGGTTGCAGTTCCTTACTATCAAAATCTCACAAAACACTTGGAGGAAAAAGGATGGCTAAATCGCTCATATATAATGGTTGACGAACCTCACGGCATCCATCTCAATTACATAAAGGATTTGGCGACAATCGTGACAAAGAACACAACTCCGCCGTTGCGAATAGGCCCGGCCTTGAATGATCACGCAGCATTTGCCGTTCTAAATAATTCAGTCAACTTATGGATAATCCAAAATAACGAAGGTGCTTCTTTACCCTTATTCACACCAGAAAGAGGGGCTGCCCTATTAAGTCAGGGGGACGAAATCTGGTGGTACTATACTCGTTCAAAGGTATTCGATATAGACTCTCCTGCACTGGATAACACTTTGAACTACTGGGCTGCCTGGAAATATAATGTTACAGGAATACTAAACTGGGCTGGCTTGATATATGACACCCACTGTGCAGGTAATCTTCTTGGGCAGGGCATGGACAATCCATGGCACAATCCCCGTTCCGCGTGGGGCAACGGCCAGATAAACTTCTATTATCCGCCTTGCATTGATGTTTGCGCAGAGCCCACCTTTGAAGTAGTCCCTTCTCTAAGAGTAAAACTCTACAGGGAAGGCATACAAGACTACGAATACTTTGAAATTCTAAAAAATAAGATGTCTGAAGCACAATCCCTTGGGATAAACACACTTCAGGCAGAGTCCGCTCTTATCCGGGTTGTAGAATCAGCAAGCTCGCCGATATCTTGGACAAATGATCCTTCCTTAGTTTCAGAGATAAGGCAGGAAGTCGCAGAACAGATAGAACATCTACAAAAAGAGATTGACTGCGGACGCAACGGTTGCGACACTCAACCCGTAGAGGACGATAGGGGATCAGGGGGAAGTTCTGGCATAAGTAGTCCGGCTGGCGGCAATGGGCAAGGCATAGAAGATGACCAGACAGACAGCCCTCCGGCAAATCAAGAGCTGCCGGTCCATCAGGACACGCGGGACGAGGCGAACGAGATAAGTGCCACTTACAACTTAGGTCGAATATTTTTATGGGTAATCGCCATAATCTCTATAATAGTGGCAGCAGCTTCAGTTATAAAACTCACTCATTATATCAAAAAAAATCAATGATCCTTTGGTATCTTCTCTTTCCGGTAAATCAAATAAGAATAAATTACCAAATAGACTGCAGCTATCACAATAGGCACTATCACGAACCATATTGCTATCTCTCTAAAGATGAAGCCGGCAAGAGTGACTAGCGCGCAAATCTTAAACATTCTTGCTCCGACTCTGTGCGTCTCGTTCCAGACTCTCTCGCTGCTCAGCGTCCATGGCGTGCGGATTCCAATGAACCAGTTTGGCTTCGCCTTCTCCAGCAAGATCCCAATGGACAGGAAAAGTACAAAAAACGCGGGAATGAGCGCAACGCTAAAATCGAATTCCCACCCCATATTCCATAATATTGAAAGAAGATGGATATACATAAAAAAAGCCACTATAACAAGCACCATTTTATCATAATATGCTCTGAACTTCTCAACATTACTCCTCTTAGGATCTATCCTGGGCAGAAACAACAATATTAGGAACGACACAAGCACTATCACAGGCATCGCAAACAATCCCACAAGTCTCCCGCTCTGCGCATCCGCTTCCCCTTGCGCGTTCCAATGCGAATCAAGCCTCTCAGGCACCTGCGGATAAAGATAAATCCCTACAAGGAAGGAAAGGATAACTAACACCCCAGCGATTGCAATTGTCAGCCTCATTCACAAAAAAAGGAATTATACAATTTAAAGTTTCCTGTTTGAGGTTCCGTTGAGGTATAACAAAGGGAAATCATTTACCACAAATGTTAAATAATCTCGATTATTGTCCAGACTATGTCTGGTGTAAAAAAAGGAGACACTGTAACAGTCGAATATGAGGGAAGGTTTGAATCTGGCGAGGTTTTTGATTCTACCAGCCACGGCGATCACTCGCATCCATTAACATTCAAATCTGGAAACTCAGAAGTTGTGAAAGGATTTGATGATGCCGTATTTGGCATGAAGAAAGGCGAAGAAAAAGAAATTGTCATCAAACCGGAAGAAGCTTATGGCCAGCCGAATCCAAAACTAATCCAAAAAATCCCAAGAACAAAACTGCCTTTAAGCCAAGAGCCCAAACCCGGATTAATCTTAATGCTCCGCTCGCAATCAGGCCACCAAATTCCGGCAAGAATTACTGCAGTAGACAACACAGACATAACAATAGACTTAAACCATCCTCTAGCCGGAAAAACTCTGATTTTCAAAATAAAACTCACAGAAATAAAAAGCTAAGTAAGTCTTTCAAAAAGATAATCTCCACCCAAGCTATTGTAACTTAAATGAACTATTTATTTTTTCAGTCTTTTCATAGAATTAATCAAAAATAAAATGCCAACTAAAAAAACAGGTCCTGAGATAATCAGGAAAGTCATTATATCTTTGTAAGTATTAAAGAAAATTGTGAAAATAATTCCGGCAATAATAAAAAGCGCTCCTCCTATTTTTTCATATCTCCACGCAAAAACTAAAATTATCGCTAAAACTATCGAGGGTGTCAGACAAATTATAAACCCTATCATGGTTGCCAACATCCCCCTACCTTCGCCAAAAACATCAAACGCAAATATGCTGATAAAAGCTATATAAATTATCGCAACTACTCTCGCAGCCCAACACATCCTATTACTCTCCCTTCTTCTCAAGGCCGCGCTTCCTCCACCCCTCTTTTTTTTCATCACTATACGAGTGTAAACTAATTTTTAAGGTTTTTCATTTGTCTTTCCTTTTTTTATTACTCCTAAACTCCTGAGAAGTGACGCTATCGGCCCTGCCAAAACGAAAAGAGTTATAGAAATTAACCAAATCGCTCTCCAAGAAATAAAATTCCTGGCAAAAGCATTGAACGCTCCGGCTGCGCAAGCAATAAAAAAGACAACTCCGGAAACTAAATATTTGGATTTTTCAGTCACTTTGTAATTTATGAAATTAAAAATCGCAAAGCCAAAGAAAAACGCAATCCAAATACTGTTTCTCACGACGAGACTCTCAAAATAAAACGCTCCCAAAAACGCAATTACCGCTACTACAGCCACTACTCCGCCCCACTTCCCGCCGTACAAGTCATCTGCCATTCTGCACCTCCTGCATAACCGGCTCGTTATTCACTCTCAAACTTAAAATTTTAGAAACGCCCTCGTGCATCGAGACGCCATACAATATGTTCGAATCCAAAATTATTGCATCATTGTGCGTCACGATAATATACTGACCGGATTTCATATATCGTTTCAGCAGAGCCGCAAGTCTCTCAGAGTTTCTTTTATCGAGCGCCGCATCAATCTCGTCAAGGATATAAAACTGATATGGCTTATACTCTTGAATAGCAAACAATAGCGAAAGCGCGACAAGTGTCTGCTCTCCTCCTGAGAGTGATGTCACGTCAAAATATTTCCCTCTGGCCATCTTCACGACTATATCAACTCCGCCTTCAAACATCTCCTCTTCATTCTCAATCTCCAGATACGCTGTGCCGCCTTTGGTCGACAAGCGCGAGAAATTCTCACTGAACAAGTCATTTATTGCCTTAAACGTCTTCATGAAAACTTTCTTCTTCTTCTTGTCTATCTCCTCGATTATCTTCAATATCTCATTCTTTTCTTTGTCTAGCGTGTCCACTTTCTCCTTTACCAAGTCATATTCTTTTTTTACTTCATCATATACTTCAAGCGCCCTCATGTTTATCGAACCGATGGTGTCAAGTGTCGCCTGTGCCTTTTGCAATCTCTCTTCCAATGCATTGATGCTTCCTTGTAATATCTCTACACCTTGATATTCTGCCAAATCTATCTCGACAGTTTCGCGCTCCCCATCAAGCTTCGCTTTCCCGACTTTCAAATAATTTATCTGGTCCTCTATTTGCCTTATCTCGTTTTGCGTCTCCGTAAAGGTTATGCTCATTTCCTGATACTTTTTCTGCGTCGCGTCTCGCTCCGCAAACATCTTCTGGAACCGCGCATTCATCTCTTTCTCTTTCGCTTCCTTGCTGTCCAGCATTTCCTGTCTGGCTTTTATTGTGCCGCCAAGAAATTCTATTTGCTTATGCATCTCGCCGAAATCTTCGCTGCTGCTCTCTATGATATTTCTTGTTTTCTCAAGTTCCCTATCCTTGTAAAGTAATGTTGTGTCAATGTCCTCTTCGGTCCTCGAAGAAATCTCCTCTATCTCAAGCATCTTATTTCGGTAAAGCTCGTCAATGTTTGAGACCTCGTCATTCTTTTTCTCCAGACTCGCACCTCTTGCCTCAAGCTCCGCTATCTCTTTTTTTATAACACTAACGCCCTCGACATATTTTTTCAGCATCTCTTTCTTCTCTGAGATGTTCTTGTGAGACGTTAACTCCTTCTCATACCCACGTATTTTATCTTCAATCTCATTGATTGTTTTCAGGGATTGTCCAAAGCTTTCCTTTATCCTAACAAGATTCTCTTTTGCACTCTCAAGACCACCTCGCGCTTTCGAAATCCGCGTTTCAGCTTCTCCAAAAACATGGTTCAGGTGTTCTTGCGTCATTTTGCTTTGGCAGAGCGGGCAGATATCAATGTCAGATACTTTCTTTATTATTTCATCATTCCTCTCGATTTCTCTTTCAGATACCGAGATAGTCTTCTCACTGGCAAGCTCTTCTTCTCTCAATGAATCTATCTTGTCCTCTTCTTGTGCGAGCCTCTCCTTCAGAGACTCAATGGCTTCGTTGCACTCTTTTTCCGTAGCAAACTCAAAGTCCCGCGATAACTCTTCGACTCTTGATACCAATGACTCCGACTCTGCTTCCAGCCGGGCTAGCTGTTTCCTCCTATCCTCAATAGTATTTTTTACCGCGAGCATCTCCGACTTAATCAGGAAGACTTTCTTCTTCTCTCTGTCCAGTTGCGCAAGCTCTTCTTTCTTTTTCCTTAACTCTGCCGCTTTCTTCGCCATCAGCGGGCTTTCATCTCTCAGATGTTTTATCTCTGCTTCAAGCTCAGGAATCGTTTTCTTCATCTCAGCAATCCTTCTCTCTATTTCGCCTTTCCTATGTTCATATCCCTCTTTCCTAACCCGAAGCCCCTCAAGTTCCGCACGCAGATTAGTTATCTCTTCCCTAAGCCTTCCCTGCTCAAATCCCGTCGCTTCCCGTATCTGCCTGTTAATCTGGTTCACTTTTTCACTCAGTTTGTCAAGTTCCATCTGCGTCTTCTCAGCTTTCTCCCTTATTTTATTTTTAACCGCAATCTTTTCATCAATCGTCTTAATGAGGGAAGTTATCTCCTTCATCTTATCATCATATTTCCTTTTCAAAATCGACGCCCGCGCCCTCCGGACAGTCAGCTGCAATTCTTTGTATCTCTGCGCCTGCGTCTTCTCTTTCTCAAGATTATTTAGGTACGCAGTTCTCTCTCTCAACACCGTGGAAATCTCTTTCAACCGCACTTCCGTCTTCTCAAGTTCTTTCAATGATTTCTCTTTTCTCCATTCGTAGACAGAGATTCCGGCAACCTCTCCGATAATCTTTCTTCGCTCTTCAGGATGCATCTTGACAATGGCTTGTATCTGTCCCTGTAAAATTATATTATACCCATAAGGATCAATGCCTGCCTGCCCCAGCGTCTCAATCACTTCCGCCCGCGTCTTTGTCTCTCCATTTATCTTGTAAATGCTCTGTCCCCTCAGTCTCACAGTTCTTTCAATCACTATCTCGTCTCTGTCCATAGCGAACGCCCGGTCGGAATTATCAAAATAAAGTTCCACAGTCGCTTCTTTCGCCGGCCTCATGTACTTGCTCCCCATAAAGATCAAATTCTTAGCTTTCTCGGCTCGCATTGATTTAACACTAAGCCTCCCTAGAACAAAACACAAAGCATCTGAAATATTCGACTTGCCAGATCCGTTCGGTCCAATT
Source organism: Candidatus Pacearchaeota archaeon UBA73 (assembly GCA_002496015.1). Taxonomy (GTDB): domain Archaea; phylum Nanobdellota; class Nanobdellia; order Pacearchaeales; family GW2011-AR1; genus UBA73. The sequence continues at coordinate 161,033 of DAIF01000004.1, forward strand.
ACTACATTGATTCCCCGATCAAACGGGATTTCCGTCCGCTTTGCAAAACTCTTAAATCCATTTATCACCAACTTTTTCACATGAGCCATACCATGACTTGGAAAATAAGCTATATAAAGATTATTTAAAGACTAGATTAAACTTCCTGTCTTAACTTATCGTAATCTTCTTTACTCAAACCAATCTGTTTCAAAATCTCAAGCGTCAAGCCTTTGCCCAAGTCTTCATTTCCATGAATAGGCACAACAGTTCTTCTGCCATCAGGATGTTTAAATCGGACATGACTTCCCTTTCCATAGATTTTCTCAAAACCAAGCCTTTCAAGTATCTTACAAAATTTCTTTCCAGAAATTTGAACTAGCTTAACCATTTTATGCAGCGAACTTCTTTTCTACCTGAACTCTTTGAATTCCAACGAACCTCAACGGAGCAACTTCCTCTTCATCACTCTCTAAGCAAACCTCAATGGCCTCTTTAATTCTTTCTAGAACTTCTTGTAATGTCTTCCCCTGTGTATGGCACCCTTCAATTTCAGGCACTCTGGCTACATAGATTCCGTCTTCATCTTGTTCTATAATTACAGTAAAATCCAGAACTTGCTTTTCCATCCTTAACCAAAAAGATTTATCGGTTAAATAGTTATCGCTCCGGCTTTTTCACATGAGATAAGCTATATTAAGATTATTTAGAGCTAATTCTCAAGGGCAACCCTGTCGCCTCAAGCATCTGCAAAAGTGGCAGAACCGCATCATAGTAAACTTTGATGTGTCTCACGCCATCCCCTTCAGGTCCATAAACATAAGCATCCACATTCCCCGGATAATGAAACCTGTGCGATACGCCGCCAGTTATCTCGATTCTCAGATGTTGGCCGGTTATAGTCGTAAGCAATTCATATGCTCTGTTCAACTTCTCTTTAGGTAATCTGACCAGACTCCCGTGATACATCTGCTTATTTGTATCCACATCCTCTCTTACATAAGTAATGTGTTCCCGATATATTCCATTTTTTGCCATCTGCAGGATAGTTTCTTCATCAATTTATTTTAAAAATCTTTCTATAATTTTTCCGTAAATAATCCAACGAGTTAATTATTCAAAGTCAATCTGAGGGACTTCTACACGTCTTCCATCATTGTCAATTATTGGATAAAAAACGTTGCATAAACTGCTTCCTTCTTCAGGAGTTCTCGTAATCTCTCCGCTTTCTTCGTTCCTATAAACGCCCACTGGCGAAGCCTCTAATGTATATCCTCTTCCGCGAGTTAGTCTTTGCGGACAATCGCAACTAGCTACCGCTCTAACAACAGTCCCTTTCTTTAAACTCAAAGCTCTTTGCATTTTTTCATTAAAGTCCATTTTCTTCTTTCCATTACAAAATATTTATTTTGTCTTACTAAAATAAAAAAAGCTACACTAAATAAAAAATAAAAAATTAAAGGAAATTAGTAGTAGCTCTCTCCGTATTCTTCCTTAGTTTCTGGTTTTCTCGTAAGTAAGACGATTAGAACAACAAGCAAGACAACGAAGATGATCGCAAGGATTACAGTCAATAACACAGTCGTGTTTGTCTGGATTCCACTGCCACCATTGCTTCCACTGCCTTCAACAATGTTTGCTCTAAATGTCTTGGAGTCAACTAGCGCACTACCATCGGATATAACGTCAACTCTAAAGTTATAGTCGTCGCGTAGTCTTGAATTAACAAGGAATTCTACAATTCGGCTTGTTCCAGCCGGAACCACTACAAGAGAGTCGCTAGCGTCAACATCAAGGTTGCTGTCAGAGTCGACTCTAAGTTCGAACACTCTAACAACAGTGCCTCTGTTGACAATAGTCAACTTGTAGCTTTCGGTCTGCCCGACATTGAAGGTCTTGCTTGTACTAGCAGCAACTACTTGAGTGTTCTCAACAGCGCCGCCGTTTACAAGAACTCTTCGGTCTACTCGATCAAAGCTGTTAGAATTGAAAGCTTCGATCTGTATGTCGTATAGGCCGGGTTTAGTGTTTGCCGGAATTCGGATGTATGTCCTTCTCTCAACAGCATCTTCCTTGTTAGGATTGTCTTGGTCAATCGGAGCAAGATCACCGAAATAGGTTCTCTCTTCAATGCCAAGCTGAGGGATGCTTATCTTCAAGAAGGTGTCTTCTGCAAACTGCCTTCCCCTGTTCTTCAACACAACGTCAACTACAATAGAGTCTCCAACGTTTACCTCAGGCTGCATATCAACGCTCAGGATTTCCAATGCATCATTTTCTCTTTGAATAGAGAATCTGATGAATTCACTATCTGCAACACCACCGGATTCGCCTTCGACACGAACTTCTAAGTTCCTCATGTCTTCAAGCTTATCTCTCAAGTTAGATGGTATGTCTAGGTATACGGTCATTGGATAGGAGTTATTTGCATAAACAGCAAAATCCTTAGACACTGCAACATTTCCGGATGATCCGGTTAATGTAACTCTAAGGATAGCGCGTTCTTCAAGAACCCCACTTCCAGCATCTGCCTTGAAAACAATAAATACAGGAATTCTGTCTCCAACAAAATTTCCCACATTCACGTTCTCAACAGATTGGCCGTGTGCTACCACAACAACACCATTAACTTCAACAGTCTCGATGTCACCGAAAGCGCTTACGCTGCCCAAAGCAAATACTAGTGCAAGTGCACTCGCGATGAAAACCAAAAGGTTTCTTTTTGACATTTGTTGTTTTGGTTAAATTTAGTTAATATTTCACCCTTTTCTATGTTTATAAACTTTTGGGTGACAACAGAATTGAACTTACTCGATAGTTACAAGAAGGTAGTAAAAAATTATCTACAAACTTTATAAATGTATACCCAAGTATACCTGCATGAAAAAGGAAGAAAAATCTCAAATAACGACGGTAAAGATTCAAAAACAAACAAAAGAAAGACTCGACAAACTTCGCGTTCATCGCAGGGATTCTTATGATGAAATTGTTCAGAGGATACTCGGTATACTTAACGTATGCCGCCGAAACCCTGACGAAGCCCAGGAAACTTTGGAAAAGTTAGAATCTCTTGCAAAAAAGAATTCTTTGAATTCAAATTTAAAAAGAAAGTCTTAAACAAATCGTGTCTATAAGCTCACCCATCTTATTACTTCTATATAATTTTTTTGCTGTTTTCGAACGGTAAACTTGGTATGTAACAACTGAAGAGAAATATTAAAGTTGCAACAGGAAAATAGTATGTTTACTTATTTTCTGCAATTATTCTTTTAGTGATGACTAATGAGGCCCTTACTTTTTCATGGAGTTCACTTCTAATTCTGTGGCGTAACAGTATCTTGCAACGGCGCCAATTCTGACAAATTCTCCTCTTGTCACTCGACCTGCAAATTCCTCACATTGTATTAGGACACGCCTTCGGAACTGTGGCGCACAAAATGGAAAAAATCTAAAGGCGAATTTTAATTAATGTTATGAAAACGCAATTAAGACGACTTAGGCGTGCGCAAAAAATGCAGATTTATCGAAATGGAATGACAAAACGTGCTTTTTCGACATCGAAGAGTAAATAGAGCGAAGGAAAGTAAAGATTTTAGAATAATTATATTTTAATATTCTATATCTTATTTATTTTTATGTCTACTTATATGTGCCCGGAATGTGGTAGTTTTTCTTTAGATGAAGATGCTCGTTCCGGAAGATTTCAATGTTTAACTCTGACATGCTCTACGGATGTTCCTTTGGAACTTATCTGAGAATCGCGTCCGCTATAACCGGAAGAACTTTTTCATATGAACGACATTATACTGCGAGCGATTTGTTAAACTCTCATGTTCCTCCTGAACTTGTTCAGGACATTATCAATTTAGCTAATCGCGTGGAAAGATTTAAAGATAGAATCTTTAAGGAAATTAAAAAAGATCCCCGACGAATCGATGAACTCAGGGCTAATGGAAGTTTGCTAGTTCTGGCTACTACATAGAACGAGTAGATAATAATGCGCAGGAGATATAAATTTGAGAATCGTGTAATTTAAGGTGAAAGTTAAGAAAAGTGTTTTAGCTGGTTTTGCTGCGAATGCTCCCTCAAAACGTTATGACCAGCGGAAATTTTAGCAGTAATCATATTAAACACGGCCCAGGTGCCAGACTTTTAACAGGAAAGTTTCTTTGACAATAAATGAGGAATTAAAAAATATGGTCCTCCGGCTGCTGAGATTTCAAAACTGATATCGGAATATCTCACAAAAGCAATCGGAAAACTGCCGGAAGAAGTAAATACCAGAGACAATCTCGGGACGGACACATGATTAAGACCCTTCGAGTTTTAAAGAAACATACAAGAGTGATGTTCACATGCGGCAAAAATCGTACTATACGCCAAGAAAGCTTCTGGGAGGAGCATGTCTGCGAGAATAAAAGACAATAACTTTAAATAAATCTTAACGTCTGTATTTTTATGAAGAAACTCCGAAGAAAACTCGCACAGACAATGCTCGGCTTAGCTTCAACCATCGCACCCTATGCTCCCGCCCAATCAACACAACCATCTTCCCAACCAGCAGAAATTTTCACAAGAGCCCCGCCTGAGGGTTTCAATCCCGAATTTCCTATTTTCAGCGGCGGCTTCGACACTTACAAAGAGGTTCCAAGACAAACAGAATTTGTCCATCACCCTCTTTCCAAAGAATTTCGTGAAGGAACTTTCAATCTCGACGAACTTTTAGATAACGCAGAACCAGTTCCTGGAACACACCCTATAAAAAGTCCGGTAGCATTCAGAAGCTTATTTCCAGCGTGCAGGCAAAACCCTCCTTTCGTTCTCGTTTACGCAACTTCCGCAAACAAAGACATGTGCCCATCATGCGATTACCTTCGTGGAATCGGTTACGACACAAAAGTAAAAGAATTAATTGCAAGAACTCCACAAGTTTCTTTATTACAAACACACAGGAAAAGCTGGAAAGGTCCGCAACCCCGAATATTCGACAAAGCTCAAACACCACACGTCGCAGGAATACCATATATTTTCATCTGCGCAAACAACAACGGAGAACTCACGCCTCTCGCAGAAGTTCCCAGTGACCGCTGGAAATTAGCCCTGCCAAGAACAGAAAAATTGCTCCAACAAGTCATTAACGGAGAAATACCACAACCAGTGATCTTGACAGAAGACGATTTCAGAAAGCATAGAATGATTTTTGAAATTTCTCACGACCCCAATTTAGAGGACCCATTCCGTGACCGGCTTCTTGTTTTAGAAGGTCAGGCAAGATTCGGAGAATCGCATTTTTCAGTTGACGAAAAAACAGGAAATCCGGTTTTCACAGGGGATTTAAACGACTGGAGAATTTTCAGTTATGCGATGAATTGTGACGATAGCGAAACCCTCGGTCCCGAAAGCGGGAGAAGGATTTTATCGCAGGCGAGAGAGGAAACTGCAAGATACTCTTTTGCTGTTAACAGGAAAAATCCTTCTTTTGATGAAGCAGGAAATTGGTTGAATGAGCAGCTTGGAAGCATAAGAAAATTGCCGCCAGGCGAAAGACAAAGAGAAAGATTTTTTCCAATAATGGAGCAGGCGACAAAGTTTACCCGCGGCTGCGAACCGCCCTATATTCAAGGAGCTTATGAAAATTATTTAGGCAGACCACCTGCAGAGTACTCTTATGTTTCAGATTTCATCTCTCCAAGTGCAGAGACGGTTCTTGAAAAATGGGCTCAGGAAAATGGCGTAACTTTAATCTCTCATAAGCTCCCAACAACAGAAGAAATAGAAACTGTATGGAAAGCAAAAGGACTTTCTCCGAAAAAAATCGAAGGTCTTGCTGACGCAAAAAAACAAACAGATTCAGCACTTGCACGAGCCGATAACTTGGGTGTAACTCGTTTTCCTTACTGTATGCCGTTCGACGTAATTGATGAAATAGTCTTGGCTTCTCCGCGCACATTCGCTTTTGTTGAGAATTACTATGGAGTTTCTAGTTTTGTCACAACACTACATGATTTTGATTCTCCAGAGAATGCAAGACAACTTAGAGGATATGTAAATCCAAGAGTTTTGCTTTCCGTCGCTGAACACTTTCAGAATTCGGGCGAACACCCTCTAGTAATATATATTCCCTATCAACTAAGCACACTTGATGCGCACGCCCCTGTAAACTATTTTTCTTCATGGTTAGGCGGCAGCTCCTTTGGACTTACAGAACTACAAGATGGTGCTACTTGGAAACAAACCCTCCCATATAGTTACCCCGCATATCTTAATCCAGATTCAGAAAAAATGTTAGAAGAATTAAAAATAAAATAAAAAATAAATCTATTTTTGATTAGCTATCTTATCAAGCCCCAAGTTATTCCTGAGGTATCACATGCTCCGCCAGAACCTTCACGTGTGCAAGTTGTATACATGCCACATGAAACTGGACCGGTCCAACTTCCTCCGGAACAAGTCCATACGCATCCTCCACCACCTTGTGTTAGACATTGTGTAGCACCTTCCGGCGAACAAGAGCCAGACGGGCCTCCAGCGGAATTGCATCTGTGGACGTCACCATCCGTAACACCCCAGTCAGGGAATCCCGGTGCTCCTCCAGCCGAGACGCTTGTGCTCGGAGAAGTGGTTTTTTCACTGAAAAACATAGGTGTTGTTGCTGCGTAAACACCCACGGCAGTCAGGATAACCACTATTCCAAAAATTGCAAATATTGATTTTTTCATTTTACACCTCCTTTCAGCTTATGATTATTCATTCGGAACCTCATCAGTCCACGCTGAAGAGAAAATCTCATCAGCTATTTTTAGTGAGCCATACTTTTCATCCGGAAACGCGCAGGGCCATGTTATTCCATAAGCCGCCGCAGTAACTTTTCCATCAGCGACAAAAAACGCAGGGAAAAGCACGCCTTTCCTTGTATTGTATGTCTGAATTCCGCACCACTCAAACCATAACCCCTCTCTTTCCATGCCATTTCCCGCGAGATAAAGAACTTGCGTGTCGGGATTTGCAAGAGCTATTTTTTCTGCTCGCCCTCTTTCATCATTGCACGAAACAAGCGAACGCGGCGCTCTATCAATAAGATAATCAACCACAACATGAGGAGTTTGTGAAGGAACAACTACCAAGCCGGATGCAATTTCAGCGAGAGCAGAGTCATCTCTTTTATGACGATGCTCAACGACTTCATCAACATATCCTTCCGGAAATCTGCTCAATCTTCCTCGCAACTCCAAATCAGAAATTTCATTTCTTACATAATTTACATTTGTGGCGATAAGCGCCTGTTCCAATCTTGGATGCAAAGGAGTTCCGTCATAAACAATAATTGGACTTTCATTATCAAGTATGCCTTCAAAATAACAATCAACTGAGTCGAAGACTCCAGCGAAATAATTAGGCAACTCTGTTCTGCAGTGGTCATTCCCTTGTTTTATTAATTCAACTCTTTCAGGCATCTCTCCAGGGTCACAATTCGGTTTTGTAGTACTTTGATAACCTCCTTCTATCAAGAGAGCATCTCTTCTTTCAAACCACGTTAAAGGAGGATAAACTTTTTCTCTTAGCATTTGCCTGCCAATTTCTGAAAAGAAATATCTGTTTCTTGCCCCTGTTTTTATAAGCTGGCCGGTTCTTAGAGTTATGACGTTGTCTTCGAATTTTCTCGTTGCCTGATGTCGCATCATTAAAATCTCTTCGGGAATTTCGTGCTCTTCTGCTAATTTTTTTACATCATTATATCTTCTCCCTAAAATCGCCTGCTGAATCTGTTCAGGAAACAGCCAATTTTTCCCCATACTCCTCTCAACTTCCATCCGCATCATTTCAATTGCCCTTCTGGCATCATTGGGAATTTCATATTCCATTGCTAGCCTGTCTAAAACATCAAACCTCATCTCTGAAACTGCTTCTTGAACTTTTTCAGGAATTTCACTTCTCTGCATTCTTTCTGCAATATCAAATTGTATCATAGCAATGGCCTGTTGAACATCAGAAATCTTCCACCTTACTTGGAATCTTTCGTCATCCACATTAGAAATTCTGTCTTGAAGACCATGCTCTGCGAGAAAAATCGGAACTCCTTTTTCAAAAAGGGCATAATCTGCTGTAAAAATCCCATTTTCCATTGGGGAAGTTGACCGCTCTTCCTGACCGGAAACTCTCATTAATCTCTGATATGCAGGATATATCGAAAGAGGAACGTCACCATCGACAATTTCAAATTTTCCATCACGTTTTCCTAAAATCATTCCACGTGGATAACTCGGTTTTGTTCCTGATTTCGTAAAAGCTTCTCGAACCGCTTCCTTATGCGCAACGTCGGACAAAACAGCAAATCCCACATTTTCCGGATACAAATCTCGCTGCCTCGCAAGCCACTCAAATGAAGGTCGATTTTTCCGACAATAAAGACAATTAAAAGAATCAGCAGTTACAAAAACAAACATTTTTTCCGCAGTTTCAGGATTAAAATCATTAAGATTGTATTCTCCGCCAGGACGAAGAGACTTTATAGCTCCGTCGAGAGTTTCACTCGCATTTTCCTTAGATATCTGACGAATGGGCCTCTGTTCTAAAACTGAATAAGAATCCTGCGCAGAGGTCGCTGGCTGGAACAATATCGATGCCAATCCGCCAAAAAGTGCCGCAAGGGCTTTCTTTCGCATAAATATCCAAAGCGTTACTACTTATAAATTTATTCTTTAATAGAACAAAATCACAAAATTCTCAGATTTTATACCTTTATATCTAAAAACTCTTTTTGTATCTCCTATAAAATAGTCAAAAACCCAAATTTTATAAATCTCAATACCTCACCAAATAAATGGAAATCCGAGAATGTGAACGCTACACCGCAGAACTTTCAGCTTTATTTAGAAAACTTCATAGAGATAATCGTCTCAGCACATCAATCTTAGGATATATCCTTGGCGGTGAAAAAAGAGCAGATGCGCGTCAGGAAACCATTGACAAAATAATTGATTTAACTGCACAACCAAATGCCAAAAAAATTCTTCCCGCCTTGCAAGAATTTTATCAAAATCAAAAAAGCACAAACGTTCCTTCTGCAAAAAGAACTCTTAGAAAAGCAATCGCCGCTTCGCTCTTACTTGGAACAGCCGCGGCAATTAGAAATGTATGCTACATTACATTCGCAACCGCAAAAGCGTCTCTTTGGCTTCAGGACCATCCTGACGGTGTTGACCCCGGAATTCAACTCGCGAATAATCGCCTCTGGTTTTACAGCGCTGTTGCTGCTCCGCTCGTCATCGGTGCAGCCACTTATGCCACCTCCCGCATTTCAGAAAGTTTCCGTAGGAAAAGAGAGCTCGCGCACCTCAATAAAGGTTTAGAAGAAATTATTTCTGAAACAGATGCTCCTGTAACCACCACAACACCGACGGAAATTCCAAGCGCGCTCATATCAGAAGTGATTCATCATCCGCCGCGAAATCTAAAACAATTAGTGGACGCTCTCGCACGAATCTCATGTCACACCCCGACTTACCCGGACGCATCAAAAGTTTACATCCCTGAACCAATTAAAAAAGTAAACTACAAAAAAGCAGCAGTCGTAGGCGCAGCAGCCGGAGCATTAATCGGAGCAGCGCACACATTTTTTACTTATCACGACATTCCAATTAACGCAAGAAACGTACTCTACTTTCAGGACTCTCTCGTAAATTCGACAACCATCGACATGCTTCGCGGAGTCGGAACCTCACTCGCAGATTATCTTTCTACCGGAAAGTTTTTAGCATATGCCACTCTTGGAGCTACAGCAAATGTCGCATGGAAAACCCTCGCTAAAACCGCACGAACAGCACTCAACAACCTCATCTGAGAGATATTTCAGGATTTGCGCAGGAGTCCTCTTAATTATCGCACTAATTCACTTAGGAATCCTTCTCGTTCAGCACGATTATCCTTCTCTATTTTGGTTTTGTTACCATGTGTTAATTGTTTTAATTATAGGACTCTTTTTTCGAAATAATTTTCTCCTCAGCACAGCAGTTACAGCAACCTTTGTAATTAGTATTCTTTGGATTATAGACATACTTAGTTTTTCAATATCCGGAGAATTATCCATCGGAATTTTTACTTATCTTCTCGGCTTGAACGCAATAAAATTATTAAACACAGCGTATCATTTTTTAATTTTGCCGGTTTCGATTCTCGCGGTCTTTTCGATGAAACAATTTCACAAACATTCTTGGATTGGTGCATCCGCACTCATTCTGATTTCTTTTCTTCTTTCGTTTTTCTTAGCTTCCAACAATACAAATTGTGTCAATGCAGAATGCAATCTCGGCGTTCTCTCGCCCTTAAACTTCTTGTACAACACAATAATTCCCCCTTTTGTTATAAACTGGATTTTTATGACTTTCGTCGTGTTTATCCCAACACACTTCTTTTTTAGAAAGATTTTAATTTGGATTAGAAAACCTTAAATTGTATATCCTATTTCAAATGACGCCCACTTTTCCTTTTCGCAATGCTGTTGACAATACAATCTTTCCTGAGGTCCTCGAGGGTCAGGAAATCCAGCTGTGCAACAAGCATAACAATCGTCTTGGGTCTTACAATTCTCAGAACAATCTTCATACCCTTCATATATCCACCAATCAGTACTGCATGGCGGGTCCTTTGTTTTTGATTCATCCGCCGCAAAAATAATGTCGCCAGCACCTCCACCGAGACCTCCAACACCCATAGTTTTTCCACCAGATGGACTTCTTCCTCCAGCCATAACTAATATTCCATAGACCGCCTCCCAGTCAGCTTCTTTCCCTTCCGGTGATGACTTCATCTCTTTAGCAATTACAGTCGCTTCATCAAGAGTTACTTCTTGATTCAAATCATAACCTGCATTTATCAAATCATTAATAACAGCATTTTTCTGACTTTCACTCAAAATGTTCTGTTCACTCAAAATTTTATTCGCGTTCATTCTGCCCGAATTCTTAAAAACCGCAGTCGCCCCAATGCTCCCAGCAATAAAAATTAATAGAACTCCAAAAATATCAATACCTTAAATTTGTATTGCATCCTTTTCCCATTTTTTCAAAGTTTAAATACTTTTCTATCATACACACCAGAGGAAATTGAGGCAGTTCAAGTTTTTTCTAAAAGATTGGTTGAAGATTTTGGTTACAAAAAAGAACAAATACAAACACGACCGCAGTTTAGAGTAAGAAGGCGACCATCAGACGAAGATATAAAAAAAGGTTATCCTGTTGATATAGCTGTTTTTAACAACGAAAAGAAAAACCCAGATGACTTATACATAATAGTTGAGTGCAAACAGAAGAGAAGGCAAGACGGACAAAAACAACTTAAAATTTATATGAATTTATCTTCTGCAAAAATAGGAGTTTGGTTTAATGGGAGAGAACATCTTTATCTCTTAAAATATGTTGATGATGATAATAACATTCAATATTTAGAAAAGGGAATAATAAAACAAATTAAGGAAAACGTGAATAAAGCATTTGAATTAAAAACAGAGAAAAAATTACTAATCAGAAAAGCAAAAGCGTTGATAGAAAACATATTGTTGAATGAATAATTATTTTTTCTTTAACTCTTTCCTAATTTTTTTATTTAAATTAAGACCCTCTAACGCAACAATGTACTATCATACAACATCTATTTTCTCATTCCCTCAAAAATCCCCAACCTCAAATCTTCCAAAAATCATTTTAACCTCGCTGTTTCAAAATCTTCTTTAGTAATTTTTATATAATTCCCAACAGAATCAACAAGCTTGTTTGATTTAGAAAACGGGCTGGCTCTTTTTTTCTCAAAATAAGTCCACAGCATCACAGTTATTTCTTGTTTTTTTAGCTTTTCAACTACTGGAACGAAATCGCTGTCGCCTGACAGAAGAACAACTTCTTTGATGGATGGAAAATCTTTTTCAATTCCTACCATGTCAATTCCTAAAAGCATATCAACGCCTTTCTGCCGAAAGACAAATTTATCACCAATTTTCAACCTTTGAGTTCTGCCTTCACGAATGTCTATTCCTTCCTTTCTTAGGTAAGAGATAAATTTATCATAAGATTCTTTCTTCTTTCTCTCATCCTCTGTTGGAGACTGACTTTGAAAGGGAGGAGCATCATAAAAGAAAATCTTTTCTACATAGCAACTATTCTTTTGAGCAAGATTAAAAACAAACTTCTTAATGCTATACTTCAAACCTTCTTTAAAGAGATAATTCCTTAACCGCAACAAATAGGCATTGTCAATAAATACAACCACAGAAACAAAATCATCTGGCGACCCCGAAAGATCACCAGGGATTATCATACTACCCTTAACTTCATCATCTTTATAAATTTTTTCTTTCACCGTCTTATTAATTTGCTTGGAACTCCAACACCCCTCGCCCTTTTTGTTTAGATAATCTGTTCTTTCCTTTGAAGTATTCAAAGAAATAGGCCTTAAAATACTTTACAAATTTAGTTTTCAAAACCACACAAATCTGATTGTTAATTATAACCTCCCTGTTCTGAACAATCTATTTTCTCATTCTCTCAAAAATCTTCAGTCCTTCCACAGAATCCTCCACCAACGTCGGCGATTCATTAATAATCCTGATATCTTTATCCCCCGGCAAATTTTTCAGCAACCCAACCCATGCCTCTCGCGAAGTAGAAACGTGATGCCTCTCACCCTTCTCGCCATAAACAATTCCCGAAAAATGACAATGCCACTCTTTCTGCGGAAATAATCTTTTTATTTTCTCATAATCTACGCGCCCCTCGCGCGCAAGAACGTGCGCAAAATCAATGCAAAATCCACATCCTGTTTCCTTCACAAGTTGTGAAACTTCCTCAACACTCCCAAAAACATTTACCTTGCCCATCGTCTCCGGCGCAATTTTAATTTTCCATCCATTTTTCCGAATTGAATCCATTATCTCTCTCACACCTCCACAAATCACGGAAAAAGCTTCCGATTTATTTTTCCCGTAAAATCCCGGATGAAAAACAACAACCTTCGCATTCAACAGTTCTCCAATTTTGCAACAATCTAAAATTCTTTTTTTAGTTGCCTCGCGCTTCGCCTTCTCCGAAGAATTCAAATTTACCCAATATGGCGCATGAATACTCAACTCAATATCCAACTCGCGCGCCCTTTTCCCAATCCTCAAAGCATCCTCTTCTTTCTTAATATAAACTCCGTAAGTAAACGCAATCTCGCATGCCCTCAAACCAAGACAATGATACTTTTCAAGTCTCTCTTCCGCTTCCTTCACCGGCCCAAGCCCCGCAGGTCCAAATCTTATCATACTAAAAAATAATTCGCGAGCTTATATTTTTATTGATAACCGATCTTAACAACTATTCAATCCCAAGAAATAATTTAATCACTTATCATAAACATTCTTGCGATGCCCAATCTTCAAAATTATAATCGCTTTTAACATCATTCACAACAATATTAGAGTTACTGCGGTTATGAAAACACTTGCCTCCCAGGATTATGAAATTGATTTATAAGTAGAAAATCTATCACAACTTAAACAATTTACAATGGAACTAACAACACAATTTTCAGACATTATTAGGAATTATGAAGTATTGCAAATTATTAATATTGTTAGGGTTTAACTCTTCATTACAGCGTTGAACTAATTGGTAATACGCTCCGTTTTTAGAGCACTTAACCAAAAAACCCTCTCTAAGCACCCAGAATTTGTCGCACTTTTTCATCAACTGCATCATCACTGGACTTATCTTTTTGAAAATATCTTCTCCAAAGTCGGTCACGCAAATGGCCGTCAATTTTTGGTAATGCAAATGCCTTATATGTTTTCTCCCCACCCTGATTACCATTGCCTGCTCTGGTGACATCGCAAGAAACATACATTGGTCCAACATAATTCTCTGCCAACCCATCTACAAGAACCCGCCCGCCAATTCCCTGAGCCAAAAATCGTCCATCTTGTCCGGGAAATGTTCCCAAATAACAAATCGAATCAAGCGCAACCTGTGGTCTTCCCATCCTAAATCCCTCGGCAATCAAAAACTTTCTAACATGTTTAGAAGCGAATTCTCCTTCTGCACACAAAATTTTATCAGGACGAGTCTCTTCCAGGCCATCCAAAACTTTTTGCATGGCTTCTACAGCCTCTTCATATCCGGGTCTTCCCTCTCTAATTTGCATGCATGTGTTTAACAGACAAATGCCATGCAATGTATCAATGTATCCAATTGGCAAAGCATAGTAATCCCCCGACCTTGATGTCGGAAAAATCCAGCACAAATGTTCTCTTCCGCTTTTCAATCCTTCTTCAAACCAAACCTGTCTCTCCCCTTCCAACATAACAAACGGTTTGCCGGTATTTGGATGCGGTCTTGGAACTAAACGCTTTAAAAATCCTTTTCTGGATTGTTCAACATGCAAATCACGAATCTCTCTCATACAAATAATTCTATTTTTCAGTATAAAAAGATTAATATTCTCGCATTATATATTTCCTTCAACCAACAACTGTAGCGTCTCGTCTATTTCACCGATGTTGTCAATGATGTATGTGTGAAGCCTTTTGATTATTATTTCTTGCATCTCCTCTTTAAGTCTTCCGTGACAGTTCCCAAGGTCTTTCTCAGGGTAAGCCACAATTCCTTTCGGAAACCCGCACTCCATGCTATACCCTGACAGCTTGTCTATTCCAAGTTCTCCTGCTTTAGGCTGCAAAAGCGTGACCTCTACAACGCACGCCCCCTCCTTCATTCCAAGTATTCTGTACCTCCAGGTTGCCTCTTCGCCGTCATTCAGGTATTGGCTTTCTTTGCACAACCTCATATGTTCCTCATAGCACTCAAACGTCTGACATCTGGGAGCATGGATAAATGTTGTGTGAATAGCTAATCCAATAAAAACTACCGCGATTACTGCAAACACAATTAACCTAGTGTATTTCATCTTCTCTTTTACCAAACTAATTGAATCTTATATATAAAGTTTCACAAATCTTATAAATATTCTCGGGCAGCGGTTTCTAGTCGTGTCCTGTCAGTTAAACTCCTGCCTCTTTCTAACCTTTGGCGCAAACTTTCGGGAATAGCGCGATAAGCATCCAATGCTCTAAGATAATTCTGAGCGTTTATGCACAAGATATCCCTCCACGCACCATCAGCTCTTTCTCCTTGTGCTCTCTTAGCTGTACTTCATCAAATGTAGCTTCAGCTCGGCCAAGTTCTTCACAGACTCCCATATATTTCACTACCGTGCTATCTAATTGCATGATTAATTCTTCATGTCTTTCTATTTAAACTTTAGCTTTACGAAAAGCAAGTTTTATAAACCAATCATTTCTCTCCCATCCATGAAACGCTCATCAAGACGTTGGAAAAAAACCGGTCAGATGCGTTGGAAATGGCAGCGCAAACGGCTGAAAAAAGAAAAGCGAAAGAGAAGATTGCATAGAGAAAGAAGCACGTAATCACTCTGACAAAATTTTCTCAAGCAATTTCCAATTAGAGCGACCCTAGACCAAGCAGCACAATAATGTTTATAACCCTGAATTTCTCAGGATGATTGTTAAAATGAGTGGGGTAAACATCTGGACTGAAAAGTACCGCCCAACGACGTTTGACGAAATGGTCGGTCAGCAGGAAATAATCAAACGAGTGAAATCCCTAGTTCAGGCTCTTAACATTCCACATCTTCTTTTCGCAGGTCCCGCAGGCACCGGCAAATCAACTCTCGCCCTTATTATAGTAAAAGAACTATTCGGGGAAAAATGGAAAGAAAACTACCTTGAACTCAATGCTTCAGATGAAAGGGGAATTGACGTCGTAAGGCAAAAGGTAAAAGATTTTGCAAGAACAAAAGCAATCGAAAACATCCCATTCAAAGTTATATTCTTAGATGAAGCCGACGCATTGACAAAAGAAGCCCAGCAGGCTCTAAGGAGAACAATGGAGAACTACACCAGCACTTGCCGCTTCATCATGTCTTGCAATTATTCTTCTCGCATCATTGACCCAATCCAATCTCGTTGCGTTGTTTTCCGTTTTAAACTTTTAGAAAAAAAAGACATAAAGAAACGGATTGACTTTATCGCCCAGAACGAAAAGTTAAACATTCGGGAGGAAGCATTTGACACATTGTATGAGGTTTCAGAGGGAGACTGCAGGCGAGCGATAAACCTTCTTCAGGCGACGGCTGCGATTTCCCCGGACGTGACTAACGATATGATAACAATGGTTTCTTCTGCCGCAAAACCCGCAGACGTCAGGGTCGTATTGGATTATGCGATTGCCGGCGACTTCATCGGCGCGCGCGACAAGCTCCTCGACACGATGTTAAAAGACTCTGTATCTGGCACAGACATAATAAAATCCATCCAAAAAGAAATCTGGAACTTGCAGGTCGAACCGCACATCAAGGTCAAACTCACAGAAAAGACCGGAGAGGCAGAATTCCGCATGATTGAAGGCTCCGACGAATTCGTCCAGCTTCAGGCTCTTTTGGCGTCATTCGTCCTCGCTGGCAGGGGAGAAGATTAACCGACAAGACTCGAACTCTTGACTTTCCTCGCTTCATTTAATAGTTCTTGTTGCTTTCGGCCATACAGTCCTTTCTTATACAGCGAACGGACGATTATTATTACTAACGCTGCGGCTGCAAGTCCAACAATTATCCCAACAATAATAACATCTGCTATCATGCTTTAATTAACAAACAGGAATATAAAAGCTATTCGCCATTTCTTCTTGTTTCTTCCAAAAGGGAAACAACTCCATTGTAACATTTTTCTGCCAATCTTTTAGAACACTCTCCAATATCTCCCGGCCCTGCGGCGTCTATAAAACCAATCGGCTCTCCAAAGTTAATTCTCACAGCCCCTCTGTTTCTCATAAATGACCATCTTAGCGGAGCATAAACATCACCAACCGTCTTCCCAAAGAGATTATAAACTGTTCTGACTTCAGATTCAGGAATCCTGTCGTAATCGCAACCAAAACACACTATTTTGTCAGGATGATTTATTGCTTCCCTTCTCGACCATAATTCCTCTTCACCCATCACAACAGCAAAGGGCGTCCTTTTGAACGGGCTGGGCAAGCCATTCGGATTATCATAGCGATGCCCTTCTGGATAAACCAGCATAGAGTGACCAGTCCGGATTATTTCGCCTGCACCATCTCGAAAATCCCTAAAAGCATCCTTGCCGACTTTTTTATTGTCCAACCACAAAATTCCAAATCTCTCAATATCAAAACCAAGCATGAATCTCATAAATCCTTTGAATGGCTGTCTATTCATACTCTCTTTAGCAACAGAAATCGGAAAAGGCGCACCTATACTTAAAAGTGCATAATGCGGCAGAATGTTATCTTCAAAAGTTTGATGGTTTCCAACATACAACACTCGGTCATTTCCCGACAGAGAAGCAACTCGTTCACTATGCTGAATCACAACCTCATCAACCATTCTCCTGATGCAACGCTTTCTGCGAAGATTATAAATATGAGAAATGTATTTTCTATCCATTTCTCTCAATGAATGTCGATTAGCCATGCAAACCTGTGAAAATATCTATTTTTAACCTTTCTGCCTAACTGAAAAATAGCACTTAGGGAGAAAGATTCCCAACCCAATAATTCTTAAATACCCCTTCCTCCGTAGATTCTTATGTCTCTATCAGAGAAATATCGAGCAAAGAGGTATTCTGAGATTCTTCATCAGGATCAGGCAGTCGCAGACATCCAGAAATTCCTAAGAGAATTTCCGAAAAAGAAAGCCCTCATTCTTTATGGTCCGGCAGGCACGGGCAAAACCTCTCTCGCTCACGCCGCAGCAAAAGAGAACGACTTGGAAGTTCTCGAACTTAATTCCTCTGATTTAAGAAACAGATTAAAACTAGAAGAAACTCTCCGCCCCGCGACTCAACAATATTCTCTCTTCAAAAAAGGAAAACTCTTGCTCATGGACGAAGTAGACGGCGTCACCGGAACAGACATCGGCGGCATCCCTGAACTGGTCAAACTCATCCATTCAACTGCCTTCCCAATAATTATGACCTGTAATGACGTCTGGCAGTCAAAGCTCTCTCCCGTTAGAGCAAAATCAAAACTCGTCGAAATGAAAGCGCTTGACCTCGGCACCATAATTTCCCTTCTCCTCAAAATCTCAGAACAAGAAGGCTTCAACAAGTCTCCCCAATTCCTTAAACAGATAGCCATAAAATCTCAGGGTGATCTTCGCGCTGCCATAAATGACCTCGAATCATACGGTCGCCTGAGCGGAGAAGATATAGACCTAAACGACAAGCGAGTAATCTCCCAAAGCATTTTCAACGTCCTCCGCAGGGTCTTCAAAGAAAGGCAGCCATTTCTTGATTTATATGACACAACCGACGAATCCCTCGATGAGATTCTTCTCTGGATTGAAGAAAACATTCCTAAGGAATATAAAAACGAAGCTCTCGCTCGGGCGTATTATGCCTTGGGTAACGCAGACGTTTTTCGCGGCAGAATTTACAAAAATCAGCACTGGAGATTTTTGGTCTATCAAAATGCCTTCCAGTCAGCAGGCATCTCGTTCGCGAAGGACGCCCCCCTCGATGGTTTTACAAAATATGAGCGTCCAAAACGCATTCTAAAAATCTGGCTCAACAATCAGAAAATCGCCAAAAAGAAAACAATCGCTAAGAAATACGCGAGAATGGTTCACTGCTCGACAAAACGCGCCTTGCGGGATTTCACAGTTCTCACACCAATTCTAAAACAAGAGTCTGTCCAGCAAAAACTTCAATTAAGCGATGAAGAAGTTGCTTACATCAGTTCATTGAAGTAATCTGTTATCTATGCTGGCAGTGAGACTGCCTTCGGCATATTTTAGCTCAACTAGTCTGTCGCGAAAACCACCACCAAGCCGCGCATTAGGATCCCACCTTCGCCCATTCGCTTCGTCAGCATCGGTGCAATGTAATGGTTTATCCAACCTTCTGACTAATCTTTCTGATTCCAATGTTTTCAGGAATAAATCTCCCCTACCTAATTGGCCTGTATAAAAAAAATCACCTGTAAAAACATCATAAACTGACTCTCTCAAAACTGCACAAAAGCACCTCGCATGAATCAAAGGGATGCCCAGCGAAGCTAAACGAAATTTCACATCACAATAACCATTTAACATCATAATCTTTGGAATTAGAAATATTTAAATGCAACCTATCTTCCCTTCTTCTCAACTCACACAATGGTATCAACTCCCAGCTTGTTTAATCTGAGAGAAGTTTATCTTTTATTAAAAAAAACTTCGTCCTTTCCGAAGGCAGCGCACTATCTGCCTAATCCCCGAAGATGCTGAATCTCAAAGTCGCAGAGAACGTGTCACTGCCTGTCGCCGTGCTGGAAAGTGGCCCTTCCGTCCCCATAAACCACATTTCTCCATCGTCATTCACATAATCCTCTTGGCTTCCAAAATCACTGGCATATTTCATAAATCCCTGCTTGAGTCTGGGAACAATGGCTTCATCAATCAATTCCCAGTCATTAGTTTCAAAATTCTTCACGTACAGATAATGATGCTCCTCTCCACTGTAATATCCGTTATAACTAACATAATTAACGGAAAATCCTCTTAAGTCTGATTTGTCGATGTTTTCGAGCACAAAAAAGTGATGCGTCGCATAATTTGTCCACGTGTCTCCTCCGACGGCAAGTTTATCTGGCTGATCTAGTCTGCTATCGTGCGTAATCTCCAGAAACTGCCTGTTGCAAATCTTTGCGTCAAAATAATCTGGAAACTTGGTCGGATGCGGACCCAATCGGCATTGATATGCTTTGACATCTCTTTCATGAACAAAATCATACGATTCAAACAAACTTCGGTTAATGCAAACAGGTTCTATCTCGCCGACTAATGTCTTTACAAAAGGATCAATATCTTCAGAATCCACCATCAAATCGTAGTTAAAATCCCCAAGCCAAATCATCAACTCACCTTCAGACGTGGAGTTAGTTAAATTGCTTTCGATAAGCGCCGCAAACGGATCAATATCCAAACTGTTAATTCTCCCATCAAGATTAACATCTCCCTTGCAAACTTCCGTCAATGCCTCGTCAACACCAAACATATCAACAGAAACAACTGTGACTGCAAACGACGACAAAATTACTACAACGAACACTGCAAGTGCTATCGACCTCTCTTTTAACATCTCAAATCAACATATCAGAGGTTTATAATTGTTTTTATTCTCCACAATACTTTTCATAACCCACCTGAGTAATGAACATTCTGCCTAACCCAAATAATCTTGAAATGCTCTCTGATGTTTTAATGTCTGAGGGGAAGCAGTAGGGAATCTGCTAATCAATGAAGAAACATCATAATTGTCCGGTGAGAGTAACTTCCAGGTGGTTCCACCTAAGCCTTTATAATCTCCTTAAATCAGAAAACTTCATGAAGCTTTTCAAAAAAATAACTGGTCTTGTAGGAATAATTTCAATGCTTGTCCTCCCAGATATATCTTATGCCCGCCCGCATTCAATTAAAGATATAACGCAGCCGGCAATCATAAGGACATATCAACCAACAGAATCTTATCAGAGCGCAAGGGAAATAGAAACAGCCCCTCTAAAAAATAGAATGACCCTTTCAGATTATAACGATCTATCAGAATCTCAAAGAAAAGAAATCTCTGATTTTGTAAAATACAGATATGAAGCTAGAATTAATGAAGGGTTTAGGGAATCCGATAGATATGATATAATCCAAAACCTAACGAAATGTATTAGTGTTCCAGTTGGCGAGGGCAGCAAATATCTAAGCAGTAGCCTTATAAGAGAAATACTAAACTAACTCTTCTTAATAGCTTGCAAATAAAGTTTCTCAACCATGTCCCAATTGACAACATTCCACCAGGCAGTTATATAATCAGGTCTCTTGTTTTGATATTTCAAATAATATGCATGTTCCCAAACATCCAATCCCAACACAGGAGTTTTTCCTTGGCTTAATGGAGAATCCTGATTGCTCGTGCTCATAACCTCTAGTTTTCCGCTATTGTTCACAACCAACCAAGCCCACCCACTGCCAAACTTCGTCTTTGCCGCATCTGTAAAATCTCCCATGAACTTTTCCACTGACCCAAAATCTCTAATAAGAGCTCCCTTAAGCTTTTTTCCAATCTCCTTCTTTTTCGGAGTCATTATCTCCCAGAAAAGATTATGGTTCACATAACCTCCACCATGATTGATAACGTCTTTCCTTATATCTTCCGGAACAGCCATAAGACCTGCCATTATCTCCTCAGCATCTTTCTCAAAAAGCTCTGGATGCTTTTCTATAGCAGCATTAAATTTGTCAGTGTATGTTTGGTGGTGTTTAGTATGATGGATTTCCATCGTAGCCTTATCTATGTGAGGCTCTAAAGCATCGTATGCATAAGGAAGTTTAGGTAATTCAAAAGTCATAATCAAATTTAGAGATTATTATTAATAAACCTTTCCTTAATGGGGTTAATAATTTCTCAGAGACTTATCCAGCGTCGCTCTCCCGCGCGCATGCCTCGTCTTAGCTTTCAAATAGCAATCTCTCGAGCAAATATATCCCATCACCGGATCAACCATTTCCATATCCTCAACTCTCGCCATAACTGGGCACACTGTGCATCTGACTAGATATTCATCATTAGCGGACTTGACACGATCCATACGATTAGCGTCATTTAAAACCATATTTTTTATCTCACCGAGAATCCTTAACCGCACTGAGCAAGAGCTGCAGAATCTGCTGCCGTAGCCGCCCAACCAAATCCAGCCGAAGGTGTAGCAGAACTCAATGCTGTCTGGCACTCTGCCGGAGCATTATTGAATGAAGCGCAGATTGTAGCGAGTAATGAAGCCGGATCTCTCCCAGAGTTTACTTGTTTGCCATTTATAACAAGGGTAGGCGATCCTCTAACACCATATTCTTCGTTCTCTTCAGCATGTATGTTGAACTGCGGGTATCTTCCGCTCAGCCACTTGCTCTGATCAGCTAAAGTATCTTTTATTGCAAATTCTCCATCAACTCTCGCGGTACAGGCAGCCAACTTAGTCTTATCTATCTTGGTCTGAGTCAGGCAGGCTTCACCATCGCCATCCTCAAGGAAGCATTGCAAATAATTAAGATATTTGTCATTCTGTTCTTCCTGTATGCAATATTGATTCAGTTGCTCTAAAACCTCAACCTCGCCATGCATAGCATAGTTTACGAACTTAACCTCAAAATCAATCTTATCTCCTAGAAGCGTCGCAACAGGAAGTATCCCTTTCTCAACCTGCGTTCCAAATGGACAGTGACTCATCACAAAAAGCTCAACATACGGCTTATTTGATTTAGGAATAGAAGTATCTACAACAGGTTCTTCACCTTCAGGTTCTATATTCTGCTGTTCTCCCAGCGCAACAGGATTTCCAACCAAGAATTCCCCATCAAGGGTAGTATAGACAGGAACCTGCTGTCCCTCATAATTTAACATAACTTGGTAAAACTGTCCCTCTTCCTTTGTAGAAACCAGGGCAACCTCTCCGGTTATCGCCGGATTAGAGTTCAGAAAATCAACAACTTTTTTTCCTGCTTGGTCTGCAGAGATTTTTTTAACTCCCGCACCAGCTCCTGTACCAAAAATCATCACAAGAATCAGAATCAACGCAAGAGCAAATGTCGCAACAATCCACGGATTAGCCCGCACTTTATCAAAATATTTTCCTACAGGCACCTCAACATAGTTCTCCTTCTCAGCCTTTTCAACAGCAGGCTCAACATTGTCAACTTTCTTTTTAGTTACCATTCACATTTGTAAATATTCATCCTTTAAAAATCTTTTGTTAATCGCGACTCTGTTGAAGACTCCTCCTCGGAAATAATTTATTCACATCTTATTAAAATTAAAAACGAGAAAGATAGATAATACAGCCAATAAAACAATAGTTACTATTGAAATTAATTTTATTGTTTTATTCTTCTTTATTATTCCGAAGACTAAAAAAATAATTGTTACAAAAATTAATAGGCATCTGGTCTTTGTCTTTGTGCATATCAAAGAGATACTCCTCTTCAACAAACTTTATTAATTCCCTTCTCTCCCGATAGGCGAGGTGAAATGGCATACGACATAGTAATCGGCAGAAACGAATCAGATAAAGAAAAATTTGGCGAACGCGGTCTGGTCATGATAGGAAAGGGCTACGTAAAAATGGGAAATTACACTTCCCTATCCAACAAAATCTGGCTTGACGTCGCTCGTTCTCACGTCATCCTCGTCGCGGGGAAGAGAGGTTCTGGGAAATGCCTCCACGGAGATACTAGGATTACTCTCAACGACGGCACGCAGGTCCCGATAAAAGACTTAGAAAAGAACAAAGAAAAAGTTCTATCCCTAAACGAAGAACTAAAAATTCAGGCATCTGAAAAATCGGATTTCTTTTCAAGGAAAGTAAAACGCCTGCTCAAAATAAAATTAAGAAGCGGCAAAGAAATAAAGCTCACCCCTGAGCACCCGCTTTTCACAATACGCGGCTGGACACCGGCTTCCAAACTTTCCCTCGGAGAAAGAATAGCGACGCCCCGTTTCGTTCCTGCGTTCGGCTCAACTTCTCTTCCTGAGCACGAGATAAAACTATTAGCTTATCTTCTTGCAGAAGGACACACGAAAGCAATTACACTGTTCTCAAATGCTGATGGAGAAATTGTAGAAGACTTTCGTGAAGCGCTGCGCAACTTCGATCCTTCGCTAAAATTAGTAAAAGAAGCGGAAGCTCATTACCGAATATCTTCGCCAAACTGGAAAACCCGAGTCATTTCATGTTCAAATCGCCGAAACAACAAAGGTCAATTCACTAGCCAAAACAAAAATGTTTACGAAAAGAGATCAATCAGGCAACTTATCGAAAGGGAGGAAATGTTTGGTCTTCTCTCGACTCAGAAGTATCTCTCAAACAGTCTTCTCTCGCTTAACAAAAATTCCCTGTCGCTTCTCCTAAACCGACTCTTCAGTTGCGACGGCAGCATCTACAAAGTGAACGGCTGCTGGGAAACTTCTTATTCTTCATCTTCTCCGAAATTAATCCGCCAGATGCAAACCGTCCTCCTTCGTTTTGGGATTCTTTCAAAATTAAGAACAAAAAAAATTAAACACTTTACCTCTTACGAGTTAGTTGTTAACGCAGAAAATACGCTCAAGTTCATCAGCCAGATAGGTTTCTTCGGAGAAAAAAGAAAAAAACAGGAACTTGCAAAAAAAGAGATTTCCGAAAAATTAAGAAACCCAAACATAGATACAATTCCAAAAGAAATTTGGGAATTCTACAAACCGAAAAACTGGGCGGAAATAGGAAGAGCCTGCGGATATAAGCATCCTAAAGCGATGAGGGAACGAATCTATTACGCGCCTTCAAGACAGACTCTTCTGAAAATCTCCGAAGTCGAGCAGCATCTGGGACTAAGGCTCTTAGCAGAATCAGACATATTCTGGGACGAGATAATTTCAATGGAATTTCTAGATGGCGAATTCACGGTATACGATATTTCAGTTCCGGGAAACCACAACTTCATTGCAAACGATATAATTGTGCACAACAGCTATTCACTAGGCGCAATCGCCGAAGAGCTTTCTAGTCTCCCCCCGGAAGCCGCAAAAAACATCGCTCCGATAATCTTCGACACAATGGGAATTTTCTGGACAATGAAATACAAAAATGAAAAAGACAAAGCCCTTCTGGATAAATGGGGCTTAAAAACAAAAAATCTCCCTGTAAAAGTTTTTGTCCCGTTTGGAAAAGAACGTGAGTACACAGAAAAAAACATTCCTTTCGACAAAACTTTCGCTCTTAAGGCATCCGAACTAAATGCAGAAGACTGGATAACAATGTTCAACCTTCGGATGACTTCTCTCGAAGGCGTTCTTCTCTCCCGCATAATCTCCAGGCTCCAGGGGGGCAGAAGTTCATTTACCATTGCCGATATTCAATCCGAGATACACTCCGACCGCGAATCAAACAAAGATACAAAAGAAATTGTCTCTGCTTTGTTCTCTGCCGCAACAACTTGGGGAATTTTCTCTACCACAAAAGAAGGAACCGAAATATCTGATTTGGTCAATGCCGGAACTACAACAATCTTGGACGTTTCGATTTACTCTTCCGTCGGCGCATTCAATGTCCGCGCTTTAGTTATTTCATTAATCTCAAGAAAACTTTTCAACACAAGAGCGGACGCAAGAAAAAAAGAAGAACTTGAAGCATTGCAACATGGGCAGGATTACTTAGCTTACAAAACAACAAGAAAAGAACCTCTTATCTGGATTTTTATTGACGAAGCTCACGAATTTCTTCCAAGAGATGACAAAACTCCTGCCACCGACGCCTTAGTTCAAATCCTTAGAGAGGGAAGACAACCCGGAATTTCCCTCGTCCTAGCGACCCAGCAGCCCGGCCAAATTCATAAAGACGTGATGACTCAATCAGACATCGTAATAGCCCACCGCCTCACCGCCCAGCCCGACATCGAAGCCCTAAACCAAATTATGCAGACTTATCTTCTGGCAAACATCAAACAGCAAATCGACGACCTCCCGCGCGAAACCGGCGCCGCAATAATCCTCGACGACAACTCAGAAAGAATCTATCCTATTAGAATGCGCCCGCGTTTCACATGGCACGGCGGCGAAGCCCCGACCGCAGTCAAAGCTGATTTGAAACTCTAAAATTAGAAAGGTTTAAAAGAAAACTTAAAGAAAAACTTCTATGAGAGAATACACAGAAACTGAACTTGAAAAACGCGACTATGAAAAAGTTAGGCTCGCAGATGGAACTTATCTCGGGAGAGATTACGAGAAGGGTGTACAAATATTGTTCAAAAGAGTTAAAGATCAAGACGCCTATTTTCCACATGGTGCACGAGATATTAATGGTAGGATTTATGGAGAATGTTCGGGAATAGAAGAACTGACTGAGGATTTAGAGGAATTGGAAGAATTAGAATCAGTATTAAATGGAGAAAATTAGAGTATAATGGTAGGAATTTTATTAGGAATAGGCCAGGCAATCGGCTCGTTGTTCGGTGTCGAACCCAAACCTATCGATGAAAAGTGGGAAGAACAGATAAATAAGATATTAGCAGAAGAAAGAGAGAAAATAAGGCCTTCGAGGGAAGACATCGATACATTTAGCTGGATTACAGGAGATAATAACCCCATTCATCGACTTCCTAAAAGGGCACAAGAGCTTGGTTTCTCCGACATACCATTAATGGGGGCGCACGTTGCCGCGTATGGTGAGCAGTTTATCGAACGAGTTGTAGAGCGTATGAGAAACTACTGGGGCGCAGACATCAAGATTACTGGTCAAGATAGCCGATTCAAAAGTGCATTGCATCCTGGAGAGAAAACCCTCTGGCAAGTCACTGGTTACAAACAAAACAACGGCATCGAACTAAATGTTACAGGTTCAACAAAAGACCGAAAAATTATTGACATTACTTCTCGACTTGGCGTTGAGTATCCTCATATGCCTCAAATTGCCGGACCAATACCAAACTCTTCCAGAAGATTTTTACTCGATCAAAATCATCTGGAAGAATTTTATGATTGTGTCGGTGCAAAAAACACCGGGCAAGTGCCCCACATGCTTCCTGCCGCCTATGTCCCTGCAACCCTCTTGAGACTGCTGGAAGAAAGAACACAGTCAATGGAAGGAGCAAACTTATCTATGAAATATGACTTTCTGGCACGCGCCAAAACCGGAACTCTTCAGGTAGATATTTTTCCTCCAAGAGAACCTTCCGAGAGAAAGGGAAAATTCATATACAAATTTAGGACAGTCGTCAGTCAGGATACATGCCCGATAACTTACGGAGAAATAGTTAGTTCAACGCGCCAAAGAATTCCGATTAACTAACTTTCAAATCAACTCTAAACCGATATTTCTTCGTCCCAATCTCCCCCGCTTTCTTAACTCTCAAAATTTTTATTCTGCGCCCAGCCCGCAAAGCCTCCCCTTGCACCATCGAAATCATCTCTTCTCTCTCGTCAAGAGGATGAAACCCGTAATAATGAATAACTCCTCCCTTCCGGACAGCCCCAAAACCCAAGTCAAGGAAGCTATCGCGCAAATTCGGTCTCGCCATAACAACCCTGTCAAACTTCCCCAGCAAAGGTACTTTCCGCCGGACATCTCCCTGCACAATTTCAACATTCGTCAATTTGTTCCTCTTCACATTCTCCAATGCATATTTCGAACACTCCCGCCCCAACTCAACAGAAACAATCCGCGCAGCACGCGAATGTTTTCCAATTACAATCGCAAACGGCGCAACTCCCCCAAACATAACTAAAACGTTCTCGCCTTTCTTCACCATCTTCGCGACCTCAAGTCTTTCAGCAGCAAGTCGCGGCGAAAAATAACAACTATCAACATTCAATCTAAACACACACCCATTCTCTTTGTACAACGCCTCTTTCGTCTTCTCTCCCGCAAGCCACCGAGTCGCCTGCGTCCTCAACCTCCCAGAGAACTTATTTGCCTTTTCCAAAACCGTCCGAACCGCCTTATGCTCTTTCAAAAACTTCTCTGCATATTTCTTCTTTTCCTTCAATTTGTCCTCGCGTGCAAACTTCACAATCGCAACATTCCCGACAACGTCATAATTAGCCATATCGCTTCCAGTAAATTAATCTTTAAAAATCCGTCGAACGCAGACGTTCCGAGGCAAATCTGCCGTCCTCGAGCCACACGTGAGTAAAGGCATATACGCTGGACGATGCGGTGACAGACCTTCGCTGCGCAACAGAAATTGAAAAAAAGATTATAGGATAGAACAAGAAAACATTTAAATACAAAATCTTCCTGTCTTTAACATCAAAGAGACTATGGTGATACGAAAAACTCTCGGTTACGTTCTTGCAGGCCTCGGACTCGTGGGTGTTGCCGCTTGGTCAATACCCCAAGTCAAATCAGCAATTCCCCAATTAGATCTGGTCAGCGATATGATTCTTATTTCTGTTTCAGTAATCCTTGCTTTAGTAGGTATTTTTCTGGTTGTCCGATTGGGCGGCTCTCGTCAAGCCCGCGAAGTCCCAATCTACCACGGCAAAAACATCGTTGGCTACCGAAGGCGTTAATCAAAGCCAGTTGCTCCAAAATTCCGAAGAATTTTCTTAATTTCTTCAATAGTTTTCTGTTGATCTTTTTTATGAGACATTCTTACAAACCTTATAAGTAAATCTGTAAGCATTGCTCCATCCATAACTCTTAACACATTTCCGTCAGTAATAAAATAAAAGCGAAAAGACTCATATTTTAATTCTTTTATCACGATCCCTCCAACCTGTCCAAGCAATTTTCCTTTCTTGGGATTCTCTTCTAAGGTTTCTAATAAATCAATAATCTTGTGTGCCTCGCCCTTAAATTTTTTCTCAATTTCTAAAAACAAAGAATTAGCTATTTCGACCTTGGCCATTTTTTCTCAAGCTCTTTTCTTGCCTCTTCAATAGGAATAAATCCCTCAGCATTCATGAGAAACTCCCGAAGCTGTTCTTTAACTGCCAAAGCATAAATCCGATTAAGAATATCATCGTAACTTTCTCCCTTCTGACCGAAAGACGCTATCTTCTCTTTCAGCTCTTTGCTTAATTGTATCGTTGTTATTTCCATTCTATAGTCACCATAGAAACCATAGTATTTAATCATTTCGATTTCAATTGCTATAGGGCAAAAACATCATCGGTTACAGACGACGCTAACTACAAGAAAGTATTAAATAAACAATTATTCTTAGATAATCATGGAAAATGTATCTGATAAACTGTTGAAGGAAATCAATAAAGACAAACAGGTTATGGCCGTGCTTTTGTTCGGTTCTTTGGCGAGAGGCGAGAAAAATAAAGATATCGATATCTGTCTTGTTCTGGATAAAAAATATTCTCCTCTTCAAATGTCAAGAAAAAAACTAAAATATTCTTCACTCGTGAAGTCTGACTACGACATACAGATTTTTCAGCAGCTCCCTCTTTTCATAAGAAAAAGAATAATTGGAGAAGGAAAAATAATCTACTGCGCAGATGATGATGCGTTATATGAAGTGGTCTTCTCAACCATCAAAGAATTCGATCTTTATGAGAAAGTTTACAATCTTTATTTAGATGGTATCAAAAATGGATGAAAAAAGAATTCTCTCAAAACTTGACGAACTGAATAGTTACTTAGAAGAACTGGAAAGCATAAAACCGGCAGAATTCGAAGAATATGCGTCTTCGGTTAAAGAGAGGAGAGCGTGCGAACGTCTCCTGCAAATTTCAATAGAAACAGTTATAGATGTCTGTAATATGCTCGTATCTCAATTAAAAATCGGGCTTCCTGCGGATGAAGACGAAGTTTTTGAGAAACTAGAAGAAAAAAGGGTAATATCCCAAGGTATTTCATTAACTCTTAAGGAAATGAAAGGTTTTCGTAACGTCCTTGTGCACAAATATGCAAAAATTGACGACGAATTAGTATTCGAAAATCTTGACAAACTTTCTGATTTTGAAAGATTCAAGGAAGAAATACTCTTATTTTTAAGAAAAAGCTGAATTTCTCTCCCAATTAACAACTCTAAATCATCAGAAACGATAGCCGGCTATAATCTCCTCTCCAGCCCCCTTATCTCACCGTCAATCTCATCAGCCCTCCTCGCGTCTCCAGCCATCAGTGCAAGGTCCCTGCGATGTCTTAACTCATTTATTCTATCTTTTATATGGCCCGCATCTGCTCTTTGTCTTTCAATACTTCTAAAATAGGCATGTACCGATTTATCTCCCGCCATTACAATTATTGTTCCAATCAATGTAGCAACATAGATGTAATTAGAGGTAATGCTTAACTCATTATATCTTGACATCCAAAGGAAAAAGAAAACTATTCCAAAGAAAATCCAGGTTATTTTTCTTCCAAACGGACCTAACTGTGAATCATGAATAAAGAAGAAGAAAAGCAAAAAAGGCAGGATTGTAGTCAGGGCAACACCCAATGCTCCATAAGGCAATAAAATGCCTGCAATTAATCCTTCTTCCGAGATAAACCTCACTGCAAATATGGATATGATTAGGGAAATAACCAGAGCAACCCCTTTCTGATTTTTGAAAACGTGTATTCTCTTAACAACAGAATCAATAATTACAAACAACAAGATTGAAAGAAGAATTTTAGTAAATAGGAATTCCGTGGTAGGACCCTTACCAGTATCAAAAAGCGCAGTAAATATCGGAATGAATATATCTTGTATTGCCTGAATTGCTGTTCTGATGAACTCGCCCGGCGCAGGCAAAGCCTGAGCGCTGACAAATTGACTTGCAAAAGTAATTGCCAGCAAAAAAAACATACCCTCTTTAAATAATTTCATATTATCGCAAAGATTGTTAACTTTAAAAATATTCCCAACAAAACATTTATATCAATACATCGCTACTGTTACGCATGAAGAAAGAAGTGATACTCATCCTGCTACTTATTTTAGTCCCGTCTGTTTTTGCGGAAAATTCCAGTAATCTTCAAAGCAATCTAAACAACCTGACATCTCTCAATATTTCTAATGAAGCAAACAAGGCGCTTGCGACCGAAGTCAAAATTCCCGATAACATCAAACCGATCGCAAGGATTTTATTTGGCATTAAAGAAGACATGCCTTTTTCTAAATTTGTGGTTTATCTAATGATATGGCTGATCATATTCCTCATAATTTTTCAGACGGTAAAAATAATGCCTTTTTTCAGGCAGGGCCCGATTAAATTTATTGCGGCATTGGCAATTTCAATTCTTGCTGGAAATCTCGGAGGCATTGAGGCAGTTGTAAATCTTTATTATGACCTCAGTATTGCAAAGTTTATAGACGCCGCCTCTCCCGGAGCATTTGTGCTTATAGTAATCGTACTGATTACTCTCTACTTTTTGATAAGTAAGATAGTATCAAAGATTGCAATCAGTCTGGAAAAAGGAAATATAGATAGCTCTGCGACTGAGGCAGGAACAGGGTATAGGGTGCTTAGAATAATTTCAAATACATTCATGAAAAAAAACAAGGATTAAGGATTACTCTGCGAAGCATCTCGCAGCTCGTTCACAACAGTATTCAACGCCTGTCTGTCCCGCGTCGCCTGCTCTTCTGCTTTCTTCTTTTTGTTAGCCTCTATAATCTTTCCAAAATATCTCAGGAATATTGTGTAAGCCCCTATTCCTGCAAAAATAACTGCGAGTGAAATAACTTTCCACCACCATTCAAATTTATAGAAATAAACTCTGATGAGTAGATTTGAAACAGCATTGAATAATTGTAATTGCGCTAAGATAACGGTCCCACCAAACGCCGCCAAATATCTCATCCACATCTCTCTCAAAAAAACAAAGAACCTTGGTAGCATAGAGAAGGTGGCAAGCCACATCAACACCGCAAAAAAAAGAGCAAGAGATAACTCATAGTTGCGCCCGAACAAAAACAAAAACGCCCAATTCAGATTTTTGAAAAAAGAATCTGCGGCAGAGATATATCTGTTTTGCAGAAGTAATTCCTGCCATTCTTTACTGAGATAATCCAATCTGTCTTTATCTGTAAAATTCTGCAATTGCTGAACGCCTTTGACAACGTTATCGTTTTGGATGGTTTCTTGGTCTAAACCCGGCGGTGTTTGCGCCAATACAAAACAAACCTGTGAAAAAATCAGAACTGCCGAAAGAAATATGATTATTCTTTGTTTCATAAGACATAAAATGTTTTCAGATTTAAAAAAGTATCTTATTGCGCAGAATTTCCAGTTCTTCTTGCAGTCATTTCTGCAGCATCCGCCAAATTTCTCTCCCTTTCAGCAGCTAATTCTGAAGTTTCGGTAGTTCCTTCAATAATGTTTTCTCGTTTTCCTTTTCTGATCCGCTTACCTATAGCTTTAGCAAAAATAATTACAAATAACGCGCAGCCTAACAAGAACCAATAACCTGGTCTGATCCAACTTACTGCCCCCCCTGCACCAGATAAACCAATGATTCTTATGAATAGGAATACTCCAAATATTATCCAAACACCTCTTAATAGCCAAAGTCTAACCCACTCATTCCGAATATTCGGGCTGTCGTATAAGTCATAGGAAAAGAAAATTAATATCAAAAATGGCAAAATCGCTCCTAATGTGAATCCCAATGCAGAATAGGTGCTGATCAAGACCAATAGTTCGGTGCTATTCAAATAAATAGAACCAAAATAGGCTACAATTATTGCAATAACCCATCTTGCCCAATTCAATTCTTGCTTATTCATTCCAGGAATTTTATCAGTGACAGCATAGACTAATACCGCAATTATCACCGCAAACAAAAACCTTGAAAAGCCATCTCCGAATCCTTCTCCAGAAGAAAAGGCTCTTTGTATCGTTCCAAACGGGTCGTCAAGAAATCCTTGCGCACTAACAATCTCAATAAAACTAATCAGACTTATAGAAAACAAAAGTCCCACAATAAAAAGTCCAATCAACTTCTTTTTTTGCATACCCTACATAAATTCGGGATATATTTAAACTTTTCTTTATTCAGCTGGAAGTTTCCTTGCCTTTCTCGCTCTTCTTCACATTTCCTTCCATCCCCAGCCCCGACTCACTTCTTCCCGGAATGTTTATTCAGAAATTCCTCAATCTCATTAACAATAACTTCAAAATCTTTTAACCCTTCTTTAATGTCTCTGTAAGCTTTAGCGTCATCAACATCGTCGTATTTGTGCACAAGGTAATTTCTGAATTTTTTCATCTCTCTAATTATCCTTATCGCCTCAGCATCTAAAATGTTACTTTTATCAAATAATAATATACCCTTTATGCTTACCAATAACTAACCCTACCCACAAAACCACCTAACAAAAGTTCCCCTCACTAACGCACCCAAAAAAATCTCACCCAAAATATCTCTGCTCAACCCGCAAGAAAACACAAACCCAAAAACTTATAACTTCCTTCGGCTAATTCAATCAATGGAAGAAAAACTAAAATCTCTCGTCCAAAGAGTTTCAAAGAAGAAATATGTTGAAGCAATAATTCTTTTCGGCAGTCGTGCTAAGGGCAAGGCTAGAAAAGACTCGGATTATGACCTCGCAGTCTTAACAAAACAGATAACCCCTACACAAGCTTATGACACAATTGGATTAGGTTCGGACTCATTTCAGATCGAATTATTCAACAAACTTCCCCTCCTAATTAGGTACGACGTGATCAAATATGGGAAAATTCTTTATTGCAAGGACAAGAACGCGTTAAACGAGATATTTTTTCATACTTTAAAACAATATCTTGATTTTGAACCCAGAATTAAATTATTCTATAAGGCAGTAATAAATGGAATACAACATTAATCGTATTGGCAATCTAATAAAAGAAACGGAAAAATATCTCGGCGAACTAAAGAGTTACAATATCAAATCAAAAGAGGATTTAACCGACTCAAAAACATTTCATGCAGCGTCTATGGTTGTTTTTGCTATTCTGAACAGAATAATAGATTTGGGCAACGATATTTTAATTTCAGAGAATGTCGGAGCTCCAAATTCTTATCAAGACATTATGCCTCTTCTTGCGAAATCTAATGTAATAAATAGGGAGCAGGCAGCCGAACTAAATCTGCTCGTAAAAAAAAGAAATGTGTTTGCCCATTTCTATGGTGAAATAACAATGGCTGATCTTCTTTCAACAATCAAAAAGATTTACCTAGTTAACGATTTTCTTTCCGCAATAAGAAGAAGGGTTTATTGAATTTCGCTAGGCACTCATCCAAAAAGAGTCCTCTGCGCACTCGCCTTTTTCACTTGCATAAGTTTATCCAGATTCTTCCGCACCCTCTCTTCACTAAAGTCATGCTCCTCAACCAAAATCCGAACAATCTCCTCAGTATCAAGTTTCCCAAACACTGGCTTCACATTATTCACATTCGGCTTCTTGAAAATCTCAAAAACATCCTTCCAGTTAAAATCCATCTGATGCTCAACCTCTCTAAAAATTTCAACAGGACTCTTTCTCTGCGAAACCAAAGCCAAAGCTTTCTTTGGCCCAATTCCACGAATCCCGCCAGGATTAAAATCCGTGCCAACAAGTATCGCAAGACAAATCAATTGATCTCCTGTTAAATTCAATTCATTCAAAACTTTTTCATATTCAATCATCTCTGGATGCACTTCAGCATATCCTGAAGGAGTTTTCCGACGACGCGCCAAAGTCAAATTCTGTATTAACCTCCTCCCCCCCACAACCAAAGCATCGTAATCCTGCGAAGCGACTGCATACGCCTCTCCCATCTTAACTAAATGCGCTGCCTGCATCTCTCCTTCTCCCGGAGCAGAAACAACTGCAACCCCCATCGCCTCCAGAAGCGCCTTGCTCTCCCCGACCATTCCTTTCTCGATTCTCACAAATCCCCGCGCGTATTTTCCCATGCCTTCAATATCTTCCTCTTCCTTTGCTTTCTCATATTTATCTGCCGCAATAATCTTTGCCTCTTGCCTAATCTCATGTGTTCTCCTCTTCAAAACATTATACTCTCCGTCAAAGACATAAACAAGCTTTATTCCCTCTGACAGCAATGCAATGTTCCTGTAAAATAACCCTGATAAATGCGAAGTAATCCTCCTCTTCGAATCCATCAACGGCGTCCCGTCCGGCTGCCTAATGGAGCTCAAAAATTGATATATTGCATTATACGCGTCAACAGCAATCACCTTGCCCTTAAGTTCCTCAAAACTAATCTCTTTCTTCGAGACCAATTCACCAATCTGCAATCCCATTTATCAACAAAACCCCATCCATTAATAAAATTAATCATTGGAACTCGCACATGGTCAAGGAAACCGCCAGATTTATAAACTAAAAACATCCAGTCTATCCATGCAAGAAACTCAGATTTCAGTCAGGTCAGAAGATAAATCTCCGGTTATAGCCGCATTTTTCTTAGGCATCGCAACCTCTTTGTTCATAGTGATTTATTGGATTTCCTTCACTAATGTCTTGGTCTTTTCATTCATTTCTTTGGCCACACTGGTAATCTTCTTGACGATTGCGATCCTTCTGGCTCAACCCCGAAAGACAAAGAAAGTTGTTCGTGTCTCAAAGATTGACGAGCCTGTAAAACCCCTGAACCCTGAAAGGGTTGACATAGCAGTCTCTCCGGTGAAACCAATTAAACAGCCAAAAAAGCGCGGTCGCCCAAAGAAATCTTCCTCAAAGAAATAATTATCTAAATTCTCTTTCTTCTTGCCTTAGTCTATCATTCTTCTGCGCAATCTCTCTCAAGGCAAAAGCCGCGCCATGCGCTCTCGCTTGTCCCCTGACGTCTTGTTTGATTTGCCTCAATAACTCCCACTTCGCTTTTTTCGTTAATCGACTATATGGTGGCACACTGTAACCTGCTTCTCGAATTTCTCTCAATCTACTACTTAATTCTCTGTCTTGAATGCTCTCTCCTTTGCCAAGCGCAGGAAATCTTCTATATGCAATCCTCGCTAACCTTGCCCAATATTCTACTTGTTGATTACTCTCATCCCGAACATCGCTCAACTCTCTTTCTCTACTCTCTTCGTACATTAACACAGCCATCCCTTCGTCATACAACGCCGGATCTTCAGGTTCAATTCCCAATTCATTACAAAGTACATGATACTCTCTGGCGTCCCTCCCGCTAAACGCATCAACTCTTCTCGAACTAAGTTCTTCAAGACTTTTTACCATAAATTCCCACAAAGAGTTTCTTATTTAAATGTTACTACCCGTATAGATAAATCAACTCATAATTTGGCAAACAACTTATATATTCCAAATTCTTTATCTCCAAATGAAAGCTTTCATTATCTACGCTACTCACGACATCATTGACAATAAAACAGTAGTCCAATTATTCGGCAGACTCGAAAATGGTCAGTCCTTCGTAGCCACCAAAAAAATCTCTCCCTATTTCTTTGTGCGAAAAAAAGATTCAAAAAAATTAAAAGAAAAACCAGAGGATACAAAATTAAAAAATTTTCAGGGTGAGGAAGTCGTAAGAATCTCTTTTGAGAATCAGACAGATTTGATTAATGCCTATAAGGAATATCACCATGAAGTGGATATCTACGAAGCCGACCTAAAACCTCAAACAAGATTCATAATTGATAATGACCTGCTTGGTAACATCGAAATTGAAGGAGAATACGAACCTTCTGAAAAAATCGACCGGGTTTACAAAGAACCAAAAATCTCCCCAATCGCGCAGGAAGACTTCACACCCAAACTAAAACTTATCTCACTCGATACTGAATGTGACACAAAAGGAAAACTCTACTGCATCGGTCTCTACGGCGAAAACTATCGGAAGAATTTTATGATCACCAAGCATGAGCTGAAGCACACAATCCCATGTAAGAGCGAAGAAGAATGCTTGGAAAAATTCAAGTCAGAGATTATAAAACTCGACCCTGACGTCATAATCGGCTGGAATGTCATAGACCACGACTTCTCTTACCTCAGGGAATTATTCCGCAAGCACAAAATCCCCTTTGACATTGGTCGTACGAACGATGAACCAAGATTAAGAATTGAGTCAAATTTCTTCAAATCGTCTTCCATAAACGTTCCGGGCAGACAAGTTCTCGACGGAATAAATCTTATCCGCGATCCTTTAATCAAAGAAGCCCCATCCATAAAATTCGCAGACTTCGAATCTTTCAGACTCGAAGACGTCTCTCAAGCGATACTCGGAAAAGGCAAGTTGCTGAAAGGAAAAGACCGCCACAAAGAAATTGAATCCCTCTATAAAACTCACACTGAAAAATCATTACAAACTCTCGCGGAATACAATTTAATAGATTGTGAATTAGTCTATGAAATTCTAAAAAAGACAATGATGATTGAGCTGGCTATTGAACGCTCACAACTCACAGGCTTGACCTTTGATCGTCTCACAGGTTCAATCGTTGCGTTTGACTCACTTTACATACGCGAAGCGAGAAAAAATTGCATGGTTTCTCCGACCAACGAATACAAACGAAAAGAGACTCGCATAACTGGAGGTTATGTTCATAGCTCTAATGCTGGCGTCTACAAAAACGTTCTAGTCTTCGATTTCAAATCTCTGTACGCCTCGATCATTCAAACGTTCAACATTGATCCCTCGTCGTTCCTGGGGAAAAAAGAGGAAAAGGGTTGCATAAAGGCACCAAACGGCGCGTGCTTCAGAAATCAAGATGGCCTTCTCCCGCAAATTCTTAGAAGACTCCACAACGCCAGAGAAAAAGCAAAAAAAGAAAAAAGAGAGTTGTCGAATTATGCGATAAAAACAATAATGAACTCGTTCTGGGGCGTTCTTGCTTCTCCAAACCTCAGATATTTCGACCTCGATATGGCTAACGCGATAACCAGTTCAGGCAGGTTCATCGTACAACTCACAGCAAAAGAAATAGAAAAAATGGGTTACAAGACAATATATTCAGACACAGATTCTGTCTTTGTAGAAACAAAACTAGGAAAAGAAAAAGCAAACGCGCTTGGAAAAAAGATCGCAGAAGACATAAACAAATTCTACGACAACTACGCAAAAAAGAACTTCAACAGAAAATCTTATCTCGAACTAGAATTTGAAAAGCAGTATCTTTCTATGATAATCCCACAGATTCGTGGTGGAGACGTCGCTGCCAAAAAGAGATACGCCGGTCTTCTGGACAAGTCAGGAAAAGAGGAAGTCGAGGTCGTTGGCCTTGAAGCAATTCGCGGCGACTGGACAGACGCTGCTCAGGACTTTCAACTAAAACTTCTGGATAAACTATTTCACGATCAGCCAATAGATTCGTTCATTCGCGACTATCTGAAGAAAATCCGTTCGGGAAAACTTGACGAAAAGTTGATTTATCGTAAGTCAATAAGAAAGAATCTTGAAGAATACACAAAAACGACACCGCCCCACGTAAAAGCCGCTCGTAAACTGGACAATTTAGAATCAAATGTCATAGAATATTACATAACTCTCGACGGTCCGGAGCCAATCCAAAAACTAAAACACAAAATAGACTATGAACATTATGTTACAAAGCAAATCAAGCCGATTGCAGAACAAATACTTTCTTTATTCAATAAAAAATTTGAAGACATTACGCAGGACTCAAAACAAACTAAACTATTTTGAGGGTGCTCCCGCCCGACGCGCAAACAAAATTATATAAACTGCGCGCGGTTGATAAGCACATGAGTTTTTTAGGACACTTCATTCTGCTTGTCCTGCTTTACCTAATTGTAACTGTGCTCGTTCCGGCGTTAATTCTTCCCAACTATCTTATTTACAAGCCAAATTATAAAATAACTTCTAAAAAACTGATTAAAGAGATTAAAAGATTGGACAAAATAAGAAACGACGAAGAATTTATCCGAGCAGCTTTCGACTTTGTCACAAGAAGGTACAAATCTGCGGATCCTCTGACCTTTCTTTTAAACTTGCACAAGTTATTCTGGAGCAATCCAAATAAAATAATCGATAAGAAGGGTTTTGCTTATTGCCACATACAAAACCTAATGTTAAAGACAATCCTTTTAGAAAGCGGCAGATTCGGTAAAAGCCAAATAAAAACAAAACTGGCTTTTACAGTTATAATCCACCAATATCTCGTCGTCAGAACAAAAAATTCAGAAATTGAACTGGACCCATACAGCTACGCAAGAGGCGTACCTTACGGAAAACACCTTAACACAAAAACCTTCCTATTTGGGTAATCACATATCAAACATAAAATACGCAGCATTGTCTATTTTATTCAAAAATGCATCTTCATCCCCAAGCTGATTGAACAATGCCATCACTGCTTGGATAACTCCTTCATGCGTCACGATTAACACTCTTCCATATTTCTTTTTTCTCAGCCACATCAAAAAATCGTAAACTCTCTGTTTCAAATCCAAAAACGACTCACACCCTTCAACTTTAAATTCTGAAAATTTTTCTGCGCCTTTACGGGCTTCGTAGTAAATCTCAATGCTTTCTCCCTCGAAACCATATTTCATCTCGTTCAGCCTTTTGTCAGTTTTGATTTTTTGCTTCCGACCTTTGACCAGTATTTCAGCGCTCTCTTTTGCACGCATAAACTGCGAGGAGAATATCGCGTCGAATCGCATACTCTTTAGTTCTCCCGCGACTTTTTCAACTTGGTCTCTCCCGCGAAGCGTCAAATGAACTTCTTTTTTAGGATCAAAATTAATTCGTCTTGCGACATTGTATTCACTCTCTCCATGCCTCATAAAATAAACCTTCATTCCTTTATCTGGTAGAAAACTAATATAAATCTTTCTGATTCAGGTCGGCGCAACCAGCGCTTCGCGTTGTTTACTAATTAAAGCTATCTAATTTTCCCGTCTGCTGCCCGCTCGGCAACACTGCGCGCATAAGAAGCATTAGTAAAAAAGATACGTTCGTTGCATTCTCTGCATTATAATTCTCCTTTCCGACTAAATCCTCAAGTTTTGTTTGTAGATTTGCACTCAAATTTCCGCAAATCGGATAAGCGATAGTTTTAAACGCAGCGCGGCCGGCTGTTTTTCCCGCCCTTACAGCGACGTTTCCGACTCTTGCAGCAACATTGTATAAGTCGGAGGCAACGACGCCCGCAACGCTTTTTGTTACATCTAAAAAGTTATCTGAGACACTTAACTCTTCTGAGTGTCTCTTATCATTCTGGTAACATGAAGCCCCATAACCGTTGTGGAAATCACATTGATAAAATAACGTTCTTTTACTTTGTCCATTATCTTGCCCAGCGTTCGGTTCTGCAACATATTTTCTGCCGCCAACTTCTAAAACATCCAGTCTGCCGTCGCCATCCAAGTCAGAGCCCCTTGCTGCAATATTGTTTGAATCTTTCACCCCAACTTTTACTATTCTTCTCCGCCAGAAGGGACCTTCAATTCTAAGACCATAATCTGGTAACCTCTCTCTATAATTGCCTGATTAAAGTTCCCCGGTTTGCACCCATATCTCTCAACAGCTTCCAGAATAATCCTCCCCATATTACGTTCCTCTGAAGTCATTGGAGTATAGGCCACAGGTCGCACGGCTTTCTGCGGTTGTGCTAACTCTGTTTCAACTATTTTATCAATCGTCTTTTCTTTCTCCGCAGGCGCTTCTTCTCGTCTTTTTCTAACCATTAATCCTTCATCTTCAAAACTCATTGTTCAACCCCCACTAAACTTTCTAATTCCATCGGATTTTTTACTTTGTCACTCATTTCCCTTCCTCCTCCCCCAAAAGTTTTTCCAGCGCAACTTCAACAGCATGAGATTTATTTCTAAACTTGCTCGTCTTAAGCAACTCATCCAACTTCCTTACTTTCTCTTCCTCGATTGATATACTTATTTTTTGTTTCGTCATTTTAATTTTTTAGACCTCCGGTTCTTTCAAGATAAGCCATATAAGAGTTCAGATACAGACCAGGTCTGCACTTCCTCAATTCTTCCACATAACGCCAGGCCTTAATTTCTACTTGGGAAGCTTCAAATTTATCTAATTCATCCAAACCAACAGACCCTTCAGAAGTGTCTATCTTCATAACTTCCGCCTCCAATGTTTTTCGATTTTTATCGTTCATTTTATTCAACCCTCTCCCCATTAACTAAAATTACTCTCGGCATAGGAACATCGTCTTCTTCCGCCTGCTCTTCCTTAGTCCATTCGTCCATCAACTTATTAATCTCTTGTTCTC
Source organism: Candidatus Pacearchaeota archaeon UBA73 (assembly GCA_002496015.1). GTDB lineage: Archaea > Nanobdellota > Nanobdellia > Pacearchaeales > GW2011-AR1 > UBA73. Next base: position 201,731 of record DAIF01000004.1, read on the forward strand.
TCTGATATTGTGCTCTTGCGCTCTGCAAAAATCCTCGTTTCGCATCTTCCTCAGAAAGTTCAACTCTCGCTCCCAGCTCATATCTCCTTAATTTCTCATTCAGAACAACAATTTGCCCGACCCTGTATTTCCTGCCCTCATAAAGAACAGTGCGCGGTTCGTCAAGCGCAACTCTTGCAAAACCATCTCTGACTAAATCAACTCTTCCGGAATACCTTCCTTCAGCCAACCGATTTTCTATCATTCTTATCATTTTAGTATTTCCTGCTCTTTCGGAGCATTTCTTACTACTTTATAGTAACAGTTATACTATTTAAACCTTTGCATTTGTTACCCCTTTAAAGAAACATCAAGTTTAATTAAAAATTTGTTTCGACCGCCTTCTCAGAAGGAGAAAACAATCATAACAGATAAAAAGGCGTATTCCCCATTAATTTTATGTCAAAGAATTACAAATACGAAATGAAACCCCTATTCGAAGAACGCATGCGCATCCTCCTACCAGACAATAAAGATTTCGAAAATTACAACAAGATTATTCACACTTCTCCCCAAAGCTTCCTCCGTTGCAACACCCTAAAAACCTCGCCAAACGAATTACTCTTACATCTCGAAAGAAAAGGTTGGATGCTCAGCCAGCCATTCCCGAACCACCCAGAGATAATGCTCGTAACATCTGACATCGGTCCCGGCGAACTAGGCAACGCGCTTGAACACCAACTCGGCTATTATTACATCCAGGAAATTTCTTCAATGCTCCCGGTAATCGCTCTGAATCCCCAACCAAATGATTTCGTCCTCGATCTATGCGCTTCACCCGGAAGCAAAACTACTCAAATCGCAGCCGCGATGCAAAACCAAGGCACCATCATAGCAAACGATTTCAAAATTGATAGAATCAGCATACTCGTCTCAAACCTCGAACGCTGCGGCGTCACAAATACTATCGTAACAAGAAAAGACGCAATAGCATTCACCTCCGCGCTCTCAAAATACCCACTACCAAAATTCGACAGAATTCTCCTGGACGTTCCCTGCTCCGGCGAAGGCACAATCCGCTCCAGTCCAAAAACACTCATTCAATGGAATCTAAAAGTCATAAAAAAACTTTCGAGGCAACAAAAAAAATTCTTCGCCTTCGTAGTAAAATGCCTAAAAAAAGGCGGAACTTTAGTTTATTCAACTTGCACGCACGCCCCGGAAGAAAACGAAGAAGTCATCTCATTCGCACTTGAAAACTTCCCGCTCAAAGCAGAAACTCTTTCCCTCCCGCTCAAATGTCGTCCAGGCATCCGGGAATGGAAAAACGACAAGTTCCACAAAGAGGTAAACAAAGCGTGCCGCATTTATCCCCAAGACAACGACTCCGAAGGCTTCTTCGTCAGTAAATTCACCCTCTTGGAGGACATCGAATGAAAAACCCACTTTACTCCTTAATTCCAAAATTCGTCAAAGCAACAGTCGCAGTAATAATAACTAAAAATAATAAAATTCTCCTAGAAAAAAGAAGTCTCCTAATCCCTGAAAGTAGAAAATGGTGCCTTCCCGGCGGACACATTGACGCGGGCGAAACAGCTGAAAACGCAATAAAAAGAGAAATTCGGGAAGAACTCGGTGTTTCAACAAAAAACCTCAAATTCTTAGGCTACTCCGACGAAATCCTGCCGGAGATAAAAACTTACTCTATTGTTTTGATTTACAGTGCAAAAACCCGAGGCAAATTCAAACCCCAAAAGCTCGAAGTCTCAGAAATTAGTTGGTTTACAAAAGAAGAAATTTCAAAATTGAACGTGGCTTTCAAACACAAAGAGATAATCGAAAAATACTGGAGTAAAAAATGAAATTCCTGAACTCAAAACAAAAAAGAGAAATCCAAAAAGGCATTGAAGAAACTTACGGAATTCCAGAAATTCCTTATCTCCTAATCGAAGCAGGCAAACAACGCCTTCGAGCTTTCTCCGGAAATCTGACAAGGGAAGAAATTCTAGAACTTTCAAAAATAGCAAATATCGAAGTCATCGGCATGTATCTCATAAGTCAAAAAGACGACGATTTAAGACTCAACTTCGACGCTCTTCCGCTCTTTAAATCACAAATCACAAAGAGAATTCTCGAAATAAACAAAGACCAACTGGCGCTCTGGATGCGCGGCTACGACCTTGACATCAAGTGCGAAAGAGGCATCGTTGTTCTAAAATACCAAGACGAACTCGTCGGCATCGGCAAGTCTAACACCGAAAAAATATTCAATTACCTTCCCAAAGAAAGAAAACTCAAAACTCCTTTGCCAAGCTCACAATCCTAAATCTTCCGCAAGCCCATCCACCACCCGACTTATCACGTCAGGAGCATCATATAACTCAGCCAATATTATCTGATATTCTGAAGTTAGCGCGGGATTTGTATTCCGAGCCATTGTATCAATCAACCCTTGCCTGATCATCGGAGCATCTTCTGAAGAATACTCTAGTGTCTGACGTCCATCATATACCATAAGCCCTCTTCTTTAATTCCTTATTTAAACTTTTGGATTCGATACCGCGCGCACCGGGCGCTTCGCGCCCTAAATTATTTAAGCTATTTTAGTTAATATTATAAACCAAAAAACCTCATTAAAAAAATGACCGAAAAAACTTATGGCGGAATAACTCCCCACAGCGTAAAAGATCTCCCCCAAACAAAAGCCTCGCAAAGCAAATTCTCCCAAAAACAGAAAAAAGAAGACTCACTCGAAAGCGAAACATCAGACATAGACATCGAAAAACTGAAACAGGCAGGTGAAATCACAAAAAAAGTCAAAGCATTTGCAAGAGAAATAATAAAACCGGGAGTTCCGCTATTAGAAATTGCGAACAAAATAGACGACAAAATTATCGAACTCGGCGGCAAACCAGCTTTCCCGATAAACCTTTCAATCAATGAAATCGCAGCGCATTCGACTCCTTCATTTAATGATACAGAAAAAGCGCACGGACTTCTAAAATTCGACGTCGGCGTTCATGTGGACGGCTTCGTAGCCGACACTGCATTTTCAATAGACCTCGAAAATTCTCAGGAAAATAAAATCCTTATAGAAGCCGCCGAAGCTGGGCTCAAGGCAGCCATGGAAAAAATCCGATTCGGCTCAGAACTCAGGAATATCGGAGAAGCGATAGAAAAAGAAATAAAAAAAAGAGGCGCTCAACCCATCGTAAATCTCTCAGGTCATTCGATAAACAGATATATCCTGCACAGCGGAATAACAATTCCAAACTACAATAACTCCCAGACATACGAACTGGAAGAAGGCATTTATGCAGTCGAACCATTCGCAACTTCTGGCGCAGGAAAAGTAAAAGACGGCAAGCCCTCAGGAATATATCACCTAGAAAACAATCTTCCTGTCCGCGACCAATTTGCCCGCGAAGTCCTGAATTTCATCAAAGAAGAATACTCTACGCTTCCGTTCTGTTCCCGCTGGCTCGTCAAAAAATTCGGCTCGCGTGCCCTTATTGCACTCAAGCGTCTCGAAGAAGTCCACATCCTCCACCATTATCCGCAGCTAATTGAAATAGACAGGAAACCCGTGGCACAAGCAGAACACACCGTCATTCTCACTCAAAAAGAAAAGATTGTGACCACGTAAGAAACTGCAATAAAGTTATACCCCTCAGAAAACTTCCAATATAAAACATTCCCATCTATTTTCCAAGATATTCGCGGACTTGTTTGTCTCCTGCCTCAATTTCTTTAACCCTTTTCTCAACATATTCAAAATACATTTTTCCTCTCGTCTCTCCCGGAAATCCAACAGCGTCTCCGCCGATTAAGCAATTATCGCCAACAAGTTCCCTACCTTCTCCAACCAAAAGTCGATTCACGCTCCCAACAAGAGACCTAAGCTCGTCGGCGTGTTGTTCATAATACCGAATCTTGCACTCATCCCGCAAGTTTCCTCTCAAAATAGCTTCCCTCGCCGGCTGCATCGTTCCATCGAGCAAACTTAGTCGTCCCATCTTCGTAACAATCTCGCAAACATAATTTCTTCTTCTTTGCTCACGCAATCCTTCAATCTTCCGCTCCATCAAACCCTCATCTTTCAAAAGTTTTAAAAATTCCTCTGCCCCACGAACTGCCCCTCTGTAAACCGCTTCAAAGTTTTTCCGCACATCTTCATCTCCAATATGAAGATAACACTTTGCCTCTAATAATCCTCCAAGCTCCCATTCTCCAAAATGAATAACTTCACTCGTAGGACTACTTGAAGTGCCCAGCCCAAAATGTACAAACGGAATATTAGAACCACCACTATTAAAACTAAACATTCTTTTAACAGGAACTCCGAATTGCTGGAAAATCGAAAAAGGATATCCTGCGCAAGTTAAATTCTCTCTGGCTTCACGCTCCTCAGTTACAATAAGTGGTCCGGAAATAACTCCCGCATTAACAAGATGTGCCTGTTCACCTGTTGCCCCACAACATCCCCCTTGAATGTTCCACATTGCGTGTCTGTGGCTCACAACAACCTCTCCCTGATGTTCGTCGACGCGCCTGCGAATGTCTTCCAGTTTAGAGTTTATTTTCTCAGGGTCTATCTTCAGTTCCCGATAGGTGAGAGCTTTTTTCAATCTACCATGAAGCATAAACAAACATAGCTCTTTTTGTTTTTAAACAAATCTACTTTGCAGAATACACATTTATTCTCGGCTGACTAATTGTCCCCATTTCTCCGAACTCGGAAATACTTCCATAAAGGTCTGAGAAACACTCTGCAAAAAACCATACCTTCTTAAAAATTCCTCGACTTCTGTATTACCGACGTAAATTGCAATTTTATTAACTAGGTTTCAAAACATCCGCCTTTACAACTGACATTGTAAACATCACTTTTAACTTCTAAATAAGTAATATTATAAATTCTCGCAGTCGTAACAAAAGAACCTTCTCCTGTTATTGTAATATTGTATCCCTGAAGATTTCTTTCAACGGTATTAACGCAATTATCTTCCAGTCGAATGTTCCAATTTCTAGATGTCGGAGGCACGCAATTATCATAAGCAAGAGTATTAAACAGAACTGTGCCGCTCGAATTTGTAAAAACATATCTTAATGTTGTTCCCATTTTGTTGCTGGCTGGATAATTTGAATCTGCAACGCTTCCAAATCCGGACGTGTCGTGAAGTTGCTCTCTGACAATCCAGGTTTCTCCATGGTCAAGAGAATAAGAATGATAAGACGTTGTGTAATCGTTCACGACGTTATTATCTTGATAGATAATGTGAATGTCTCCCAAGTTATTTACACCCACGTCGGGGAATAGCGAATAAGAACTATCCACTTCTCGGATTGTTGGATGTGAGACATCTTGAGAAGATAAATTTGCAAACCAAAGTTGATTAACTTTAGTATAAGCTATGTAAATTTTATTCTGATATACTGCAATTGTTGGAGCCTGTCCATCACCCACAGAGTTTCCGACATCGGAATCAACAGTAATCCTATTTGAACTTCCCCATCCTACTGATGAAGTCCATAAGTCCACGTCTGCATCATCGCTTCCTATTCCGACGATGTATACAACTCCGTTGCTGTCAACTTCAATATCACAATAATCTGTATCATCTGCTTCATTATTATTTACTTCTGTTATGCTTCCAAATTGTGTTGAGTTTGTATAATGCAGGCTTCCTGTTGAGTTGATTCCGCAGCAATGGATAACATCATTTGGACTTAACGCGCATGATCCTCTCTTGTATTCCCTATTTGGAAAAATTAAATCGTGGCTATTCCATGTCGCTCCACCATCTGTTGAATTTACAATTTTTAATTCATAGATCGGGCTTGTAACTGTATCAGTATAATAAACAAACAAATCGTTATTTGAGTTTGCGAGAATTCCTACATTATCGCAGCTAAATGGTTTCATAGAATAATTTTCATACGCATCCCCTATAATCTTTAATGTGCTCCAGTCTATTCCGTCATCAGAAGAGCTTCCATAATACAAATCTGAACCTTCACCAATCCAGGTTGCATGCAAATTTCCAGAAGAATCTCTTACAATATTCTCATTTGGTCCGATTCTCGTAGCTATTTTTTGCCCTGTTGCATTAATTATTTCCGTTCCGCTTCCAGCGTAAAGCATAAATTGATTAATTGAATCGGAAAGTAACAAACCTAAATTGAACGGCAAGTCTCCACCACTTCCTGGAAGAATGAACCCCTGACCCTTGGATTCAGAACACCATTCAAGAGGTAAACCGGATTCTGCTAAATAACCATAACTCGCACTTTCATGCCTCAAACCCTCTATTAAAACTTCTAAAGGGTCTTCCCCGGTTGGATCACAGATTACTGCATACCAGTAAGGTGATTCTGAAACGCCCTCCCTCAAGCCCACACTAAGATTTAAAACATTATCTCCAAGTTGATTCAATCCTGCATGAATATATTGATCTTCCTGGATATAATCAAAAGTCCAACCGACGCCGGAATTTCCGATAGACACCGCCAATACAAATGGCATACATGCCAATGCAATAACCATTAAAGCGGTTACGCATTTATTATAGTGCATGTTCATATAACCTCCCAATCAGACACAAATCGCCAGTAAGACTAATATAACTTACTGTACTTCCAGTTGAGTTCGTCACCTTTAACGCTCCACTTGGCGCTGAACAACTCATAGATTCATCTGAACAATCTCCTGACTCTATGCACATATTTCCCTCGGAATCAATATATGCGAATGTCTCTCCGCCCGAATTCTGTATCTTAAATGAATTTGCAGGCGGCGTGCATGTTGTCTGATTAGTGCATGTACCTTTCAAAACAATATTCCCCCTATCTCCAAACCATGCAACTTCATCTCCCGATGAATTTTTAACTGAGAATTTTATGGTGTCGTTTAAAAATTGGGATTCTAAATTTATTGATCTCGTTTCGGTAATATCTTGATTGCCTGCCAAATCCGAGATATAGACATTGTAATAGTAATCTCCTTTATCAAGATTCGTCCAATTTATTGTTCTTCTTTTGTCTGTAAATGTAGACGAATTAACAATCATTGAATTATACAAAGCAGTGACCTCCTCTTGCGAAATAGATCGGTTGTAGATACGCAACTCATCTATTGTTCCGTTGAAATAAAGAGAAGGGCTAGGATTACCTCTTCTGCCTACCTCTAGTGGATGAGTTCCAGGGGTAATTCCAACATGGGCTTTCGTATAGTTACCCAAGAATACTCCATTTACCCAAACCTTCTCAACAGACTTATTCAATGTCCAAACAACATGATACCATTTATCTACCAACCAGTCTGTTTCCCCGGAAGGCAAATATCCATCAATACAAACATTAATACCTTCGTCATAACCTCCTGCTCCATTGGAAGTATAGGTATGAATGCAACCACTAGGATTCGCATCCAATTCATACTCCAAATAATGTTTTCCAACTAGGGTCACTCTCGGATTAATTACGCTATTGGGCTTAAACCAAACAGAAATTGAGGTTTCGTTATGCATATCTAAAGTATCGCTATCGTTAACTTGAAGATAATCATTTATACCATCAAAACTGTATGCGCCATTTAACCTACCAGAAGGATTAAATATTGGCTGATTTATTCTTATTGCATCGTTTCCATATAATGAACCATCTATCAAATTTTCTTTATTTTCATCGAGTGCGAGCCACAATACTAAATCATTCTTTGGGACAGATCCGTTATACAAATTGAAAACTATCTTTTCTTCATTTATCTCCTGAGCAGAGACGTTAACATAAATCCAGCCCCTGTCTACAACAGCGCCATCTGATTCTGTGCCCACACCATAGGTTATAACTGGGTAAGTTCCATCGACCGTGATAGCCCTCTGCTCCGTTGAATTTTGATTTCCTAAACTATCGTTGACATACGCTTTATACAAATAAGTCCCGTCAGCAAGAGAGGAGAAACTATAACTACAATAATAAGGAGATGTTCCAATGCAAACAGCAGTATAGTTCACACCGTTCATTGTTACCCAACCAGCTTGCCTGTTTGGTTCAATTCCGGTAAAGTTGACAACAAAATTATTCACAGCCAAATAACTCCCATTAGAAGGAGTTGGAGCAGTGAAGTTGATCGTTGGATTTACCAAGTTCGTAGAAATATTCCAACTTTGCGTAACCGTGTTATTATTTGAGTCATTCACCATCAAGGTCACGACAGAACTTGGTCTAGTGAATATATAATTAAAGACATTTTTAGCAAATCCTGCCAACACCTGAACTCCATCTACTAACCATCTAAAGAATAGACCTTGCCGCGGAGTATCTTCGTCGGTAACCGTAACGTTAATTGTAACATTTGCTGCTTCCTGGAAAGTTGGGTTAGTGATTGAATAAAGTCGTCTAACTTCATCGGCAGATAAAGAGCGATTGTAAACCCTAACTTCATCGAGGCTTCCATTCAATCTTGCAATATTCCCGCCTTGGACTGGCTCTCCTATTCCAAAATCATCGTAAGAACTACCATCTGTTCCATTTCTCAAATTGTAAATGCAGAATGTTTTATTGTTTGCATTTTGACCATTTATATAAATTCGAATATCGCAGGTACTTGGATCGTATGTTCCGGCAATGAATACCCAAGTGTTATTGAATCTGCTGAAAAAGTTAGTATTGCTCACGACTGCATTCGAGGCATCGGTGTTATTTCTGAGACCAAATCTTAATGTTCCCTGAGAAGAACCGGAAGTTCCGATTATATCAAAAGCAGAAGAATATCTATAACCCATTACACCTATGTTAAATCCCGGATATCCTGAGGTATTTGTTAACTCCTTAACATTAATCCATGCTGAATAACTAAATTCCGGATTTTGGAAATTAAACAAATAGGTGTTTGTTTTATAGATTTCATTTGGATCTATTGCATTAAATTCATAAGCTCCTCCGACTCTGCCATTGTGTGTAAATCTTGCCCCGTCTACAGATCCGTTGTAAAGCCCATTAACAGAATCTTCTTGTATGGAATGATTCTTGTCTAACCTCCAATATAAGACCAAACCATCAGTAACATCCTCCCTCGCATAACTCACAGTTAGGTTACTCACATTGACGTCATCAATCTTAGGTGTGAAAGTCAAATTAAACCTCGCAGAAGCAGATCCAATATTATTTGAACTGTCGTTTGCATAAACTACCAGAGTATTCTGTCCCGCAACCCCTTTTATAGTAGTATTCGGCACAAACGTCACATTCGCCCCGCCGTTCAATGAATACCAATACGCTGAGACTGAACTTTCAGAATCGCTAGCAGAAACATTCAGACTTAGATTGTAGCTATAAATGTCTCTCACAACCAGATTGTTTGTCGGATAATGAAGGGTGATGTTTGGAGGAGTTGTATCTAGGAGGCCTCCCGTAATTGTAACGTTCCATTGCGGGGTGCTAACATACGCATAAGGAATTGTTGTTTTGTTAGCATATACAAAGAATGTATGTGTGTCGTATTCTCCTTTCCGGTTGCGTTTATCCAAGCCGTGACGACCTGACTCTGACCCATATCCAGATTAATTGTTCGCGGATTAGACTGGTTTGTATAAAATGGGGTATCCCCAGCCATGGTTGAAATCAAACCGAATTTGATTTTATCAGGAAAATAATCTATCACTAAGTTAGAAAGCTGGACAATGCCCTTAAATCCGGATATGTTTAAAGGAACATTACAATAACCATTCGCGTCAGGAGAGCAAGTCGATAGATAATCAGACACTTCTGATCTAAAATCAGAAACCTGCACCGTAGTGGAAAGTCCGCTTGAAATATAGGTTATATTTAGATAAGGTCTTTTTGTGGAATCGGCCGGATATTCTTTAGAATAAAACTTGTAAAGTGCACCACTTGACGGATTAGTGCTGTTAAGTGCAAATGAAACAGTGCTGCCGCCCAGTGCCTCAGATACGCCTGCAGTTACATCATAGTTTACCCACCGCGGATTATTATTTGGAATTCTAGTTGTTACTGTAAAACTATCTAAAGTAGAACCGATATTTGAAAATGGACAAATCTGACCTGGAAGAGGCGAGCCATAGCAATTTTCAGTCCACGTTTGATTATTCAATCTAAATACGCTCATAATATTATTTCCCAAAAACGCACTCGATCCTTCTGCGCCGTAGAAATACAAATAAAGTTTAGATGAAATTATTGACTCAATTTCTGAAGGCATTTTAAACTTAAGAAAAACATGACTAATGTTCCATCCTGCAGAGTTTGCCCCGCTTCGCAAGGTGTCTATGCTCCCAAACTGCAAAAGACTGCCAAGAAAGTTATAAGTATCTTCAAGATTTTCGCTTTCTGCTTCCTGTAAAATTAAACTCGTAGGAACCTGCATTTTAGAATATTCCAGATCGCCATCGTTAGCTACATCCAACGTTACATTTAAAGGATAATTAGAACCTCCATCTCTATATCCTGTTATGTCTAAAGAAGCAGAAAATATTGTAGCGTTCTTTGGCAATCTTATGTAAGTCAAATTGCTCCATTTCCCAGGACCAGTAAAGTTCTTTGCACTCGAAGAGTCGTTGAACGTCTGAACTATCGGATCAAATCCTATGTTTATATTGCCGCAATGTGTTTGAATGCAAGTCACATTTACGGTTACATTGAAAAATTCATTTCTGGTTACGTTAACATTAGAAGCATTAGGAGTAATAACTCTAATAAGAATTGGGGGTTCTGCTAGAGAATGCAATGTAAACACTAAACTTTTGTTAGCAGTTAAATTTACAAATTCACGTGTGCTGGAATAATCTGCCTTAGAAGCATTAATTGTATAATTGGTCTGATAGATTCTTGTTCCACCAGCATTTGTGTATTCTGCTAACTCCTGTGTTGTAATAAATCCTCCAGTGTTCGTTAATGTAGAAAACATAACAACCCCTAGAACATTATAGCCGGTAACATTTGCTTGATACACACTAATTCCTTGTGAGTCTTTTACTTGCGCATCTAAGTACCATTTTCTTATTAAGCTGTGCCCTGCAGCCACACTTTCTGTATGATATAAGCTATCCATAAAAGTAACGTTAATCGAAGGATCTCCCGTAAGACTTACAGAAGAAACATTACTGTGCAAAATGGAACTAAACGAGCTATCTGAAATCTTTAGTCCTGCGGCACCGTTCCCATCAGCAATTAAGTTTTCAATTACAGTCCTCCTAGCGCCCCATATATCAACGCCGTTACCGCCATTTCCATTTGCAACCAGATTCGTTAGAGTATATTCCGAACCAGAAGCCCCATACTGAGCAATATTAATTCCGTCACCTAAATTATTACTCGCAATAATGTTAATTAGTTCAGCTGCTCTTGGTTGCGCAGCAATGCCGTAAAAATAAATCCCATTGAAGCGATTGTAACTTGCATTTACATTATGTAAAATGTGTCGTTCGATTCCAGAATGTATCCATATACCATCTCCAACGTTGGATATGGAGTTTACATCAAAAATCGAAATGTAAGAGCCAGAACTACTTTGAAAATTAATTCCAGTGCCAAAATCTCTTACTGTTAAATTCCGAACCGTTAAGTAATCCTTATCGTGTGCATCAATTCCAATTGTATTTAGAGAATCATTTCCATAAATCGTATGTTTTAATCCTTCAATTGTTATGTTGTGTGCTCCAACTATAAAACAAGGGTTATTAGCAATTATGTCGCTTTGAATTAAATAAATCGTATTCGGATATTTGAGTGTTCCACAAACAGTAACATTCACATACAATGGTCTAGCGATCATCTGTTCGACTGGCGCATGTGCCAAACCATTATATGTATAATTAGTTACTATTGTTATTATTTCACCACTGCCCGGATTCAGTACATTGTTTTCGCGATAAATTGTGCCGAGAATGTTTCCAGTTTCGTCATATACATATGTAAAGTTCTCAAATCTCGAGGAATTTGAAATATCTGCGCTAGTCATTCTATTCAATTCATCATATTCCATTAGATATTTCTTAGAGTTCTTTAGGTCATTAATCTCTTTAACATTCCCAACATTATCGTAAAGGTAGCTTAAGTTTTGTAGCGCTCCTGTCTGCAAGTTGTCAATCCTCCCCAACTCATCGTAATGATATCTTGTAATTAGATTGTTTGCATATGTTTTATTTGCAATCTTGCCAAAGGAATTGTAATTAACATTATTTAAGAGTCCGCTAGCATTCTTAAGTTTCCCGATTTCGTTATATTCATAGTTAAGAGTGTCGGCAGGTAGATGCATATTTAGAATTCTATCTTGAGAATCATAACTAACTGAGACATCAATCCAATCGCATCTTGAACCCGGACCAAAAGCTTCAGTATAACATAAATAAATTCTTTCTTCGATAACTCTCAGCCTAGAATCGTAAATATACCGATTATGAACGTCTTTGAAATAGTTTCCTCTAGTACTTATATTACTCAAGGTACCATTAAACTGCGCATCATAAACAAAAGTTATATTCGAGGCGCCGGCTTTTTTCAAAACGATTCTGTTCAGTCCATCATAAGTCAGATAGGTAGTAATGCCCCTTCCATCTGTCTGATTAACTAAATTGCCGTTAAGGTCATAGGCATAAGTCCAGTTGTTCATATTAGGATCGTCGTAAACTGTCTTCCTTCCAAGACTGTCGTATCCAAAAACAAAGTCGTTTCCTTTTGTATCTGTTATCTTCAATAGGTTATTGTCTGTCCTGTATTCATATGTTGTATTGTAAACTTCTCCATCGTTGTATTCTAAAACTTTCTTTATTCTATCAAGTCCGTCAAGCGTATAATCTATTCTGTTTCCATTTTCGTCGAATTGGCTGACAGTGGTCCTGTTAAATACAACTGTAATGCTCGTATTGTCCTGTTTTGTCAACTCAACTACTCTGTCAAGCGCGTCATACTCGTATCTTATTAATGGCTCAGTTGATACGGCACTCAATGAAGTCGAATACGAATCAAAATAAGGATTCTGCTCTTCTTTTATTCTGTATTTCTCGTCATAGAAATAATTCTTAACTATCTGCTTACCTTCAAACAGAGTTTTTATCTGCACAGGATTACTGAATCCGTCGTAAAAGTAAAGAACTTCGGAATAACCCAAATCATTTTTGCTTTGTATTTTTATGATTTCTGGAGCAGTTCCATCCAATAAGTAGGTGTAGTTCTTTGTTGGTGATCCTGTTGTATCTGGTGAAATTATCTCAGTTCTTATTCTTCCGAATGTATCATAGGTAAATGTCTTGCTCAGTCCATGTCTTATTTCAGAAAGGAGGTTTCCTGTTCCGAAGTCATAAACATAATTAATCGTATGTCCTTTCTGATTTGTTTCCTTAATCCTGAAAGTTCCTGTTGCATCATAATTAAACGTTGAATTGAACCCTAAAGGTTGGGTTTCTTTTATTACATTTCCAAATGAATCATAAGCATACAACGATTCAGGATCGCTCCCTGCGTTGTTATATCTCCTGACTTTTGTCAAATCTCCTTTTGTAATTCCTGGAGCCAGATTGTCGTAAAAGTAAGATGTCCTGCTTACAACCGTTGTTCCATCTGAAGCAAGAAGAGTATAATTAGCAGGCCTGTCGACCACATAATTTCCTAAATTATAAACGTACTCGAACTTTTCGAATTTCTCATCTCCAGAAATATCAACTTTCCCAAGATTGTTTATTTCTCTTACATTTCCATAAGAATCGTATTCAAATGAGATGTTATTTACAACCGGTGTAAGTTCTCCGTCGTAAATTTGAGTGGACGTCTGACTCAATAACACCATGTTGTTCGGAGAAACATAAACATTGAAGTTCTCAGCCATTAACTTCTCTGACGAATCGTAAATACTTGTCCTAAATTCCCTTCCCTTCAAGACATCGTCCTGATGATAGAAATGGGAAATTACAGAATTATCGGGTAGGGTTTCATTGACTTTTGCGAATCCTTTGAATTCCTGAGAAATGTAGTCATATTTGCCTCCTGAATATAGATAAGAATAAAGTGAACCTGCTGCAAACTCCCCGCTTAGCGCATTGTCCATCAAGGTGCCATTAACAAGCCAGATGTTAAATCCGAGATCATTGCCGTTGTCATTTAATGTCGATTGAGTGTATTCTATTTCAGTTACTCCCCCGTAAGCGTTTGTAACGCTCTTTAAGAGAAACGCCCGGTTTTCTTCTTTTATGTAGGTCAATCCAAGATAAGGGGACTGTTGATATGCAACAACTATATCTGCATATCCATCACCATTCACGTCTGCAATTCTCCTGCCTATGTTATATCCCCGGTCTGTGAATCTCTCCGTGCTGTTCCATCCAACTGCTTGCACCCACCCAGTTCCATTATTTAGTTTTGTATCTGACGCAAAGGTTATGTTCTGCCCAATTGTACAATTGGTTCCGTTCTGATCCATGCATGTCTGGTTTATTATGCTAACGTTACTAAAAAAGTTCTGAAGAATATCAACCAATCCGTCGCCGTTAATATCCATGAATCTGACTCCTAAGTCTGGTCTGTTTGGATGGTCTACGAAGTTAAGATTGGGGGCAAATCCAGAGCTATTCATCCACCCGGTTCCGTTGTTTATCCATGCGCCTCCAGGTTGTCCGCCCTTGATTAAGTCTGGCAGTCCGTCTCCATTTAAATCAAGGATTCTCAACCCATTATCTTTATTATCACTTGTAGTAAAGAAATCAGGAACAACCCAACTAGAAGAACTTTCCCATCCAGTTCCGTTGTTTATCCATGCTGCTTTTGTGCTTGGTGCCTGAGCTCTTAATATATCAACTCTCCCGTTTCCGTTTAAATCAACTAACTCAACTCCCAAATCATTACCGCTTCCGTCAATAAAATCAACTGGTAAGTTCCAGTTTGCGTCAGCATACCATCCGGTTCCATTATTTATGTAAACTTGTCTTGTGCCCCCTTTCCCTTTTAGCAAATCAATCAAACCGTCGCCATTTACATCAGCAAATCTTACTCCTTGATCAATATTATTGCTGTCCACAATATCAAAAGGCGTTATAAAGTGTGA
Organism: Candidatus Pacearchaeota archaeon UBA73; assembly: GCA_002496015.1. Classification (GTDB taxonomy): domain Archaea; phylum Nanobdellota; class Nanobdellia; order Pacearchaeales; family GW2011-AR1; genus UBA73. The sequence continues at coordinate 216,765 of DAIF01000004.1, forward strand.
AGTTGAATTCCATCCATCTACTTTGTTGTTCAATCTTGTTTCTCGTGTTCCAGATTTAGCTTTGACTAAATCGGGGAAACCATCATTGTTCACATCAATGAGTCTCACCCCAAAGTCTTTCTTTGTTGTATCAGTTGCAGAGAACGCAAACCCTTCTGGCACTATCCACTTCCCCGTTGAGTTGTCAAATCCCTTAACAGTTTCGTAATAATCAAATCTGATTGTATTTAGAACAGAGATGCCATCGGCACCTATGTATGTGATGTCAGCCAAAGCAGAGACCGATTTTGAATCTTCTTGGGTATGCAAATACCCAAAAGTGTATTTCCTTACTAATGAATTATTTGCATAAACAGTTATTTCACTCAACCTTCTGCTCTCATCAAGCATATTGCCTTGTTCAAACACAAGTCTTCTGTCTGGTCTTGCCTGGCTTTCATAATCAAACACGATTTTTCTTAACCGATCGTTATTGTAAGTTATATTTGACAAATAAACTGCTCCAACATCTCCGGCAAATGGATTTTTCAAATATGAATAGAACACGCTGTTGTTATGTACATCTTGAATTAGATCCAAACTCCACCTAAGCTCGTAATCCTTTCCTGTGTTTGATTCAAGCAACGAGTCATCATTAAATCCAAATCTGTATTTCGTTCCATCTGTAGTAGTCACAAGCCAATACATATTTCCTGCATTACTCAGATTCTGTATTCTGTAATGCGCGGGATTTATCTCGCTTTTCCACTGCGTGCCGTTAAACAACACCTTAAGTCTCGTCCCACCAAGCGCAAGAACAAAATAATCGTCGCTCACATCATCAACTGTGTGATTTACATTTCTCATGACGTAATTCTCACTCAGGCTCCATCCGCTTCCAAGAGTTCCAGGTCGTTGCAAAGCACTCTGACTGTTATAAAACAAACTCACAGATGGCTGCATGTCGTTCACTCCGCGAGGCACAATTATTTGATAATTATATGTCCCGGCACCAACAAACAACTCCGTGCTGTATTCCCCGAACGTCTCAAGTTTCGGAACATCTCCGACACTTGCTTTGTGCAAGTATGGTTTGTATTCTTCGGATGTGGATTGCGCGCTTGCGAATCCATAGGTCAGCATTATCATAAGGACCACAGAGATTGATATGGATGCGATTGTCCAGACTCTTTCTTGACCATTATTTCTCCATCCGATTTTTCTTTTTGTCCTCATTTTTTATCTTAAAGTGGCGACCAAAAATAGAAAATTAATGTCGCGATTATTAGAATCTGAATAATTCTGAGGGTAATAATTAGACGATTGATAGTCCTGTCGGTTTGTTTGGTAGTCCAGATGTAATTAAACCATTCATTAATACGGTATAATGGGGCAAGGAATTCTCCAATATCAACAAAAACAAGTTTATTAAAAGTAGATTTATTTTTCTTTCTTAATAGATTAAATAAGCTGGTGTTTACTGCGGAAAGTGTTGCCATAAGAATAAGGAAAATAAAGGCAGACGCAAAAAAATTATCTTTAAACAAGTCTAAATAATTAATTCTCCCAGAATTCATCAAGGAAAGAAAGATAAATAATACTAGGGCATATCTAGTTACAAGGTAAATAACTAATCTGTTTGAACTTCTCACATTATTTTTTTTCTTGTCTTTCATATTAACTCTTCACACATATGCCAGTACATAAGTTTCCACCAAGCATACGAGTATAAATTCCGCTTACACTTTTGCTGTTAGTTGTACTTCTACTCGACCAACTTCCTCCCCCGATTGAGGATGTCCTTTCTCGAACATCTATTTTAATCATATCAATTAGCATTTTTAGAGGATGAAGGTCTAGATAACTCTCTGGTTTTTTAGGTTTTATCGAAAAGGCAATGGGTGCTACAACGGTAGTTGTACCATATTCATAATAATGGCCTCCTAATCCGGGAGAATATTCAATGAAATTGGTCTTAATCACTTCATTATTTTTAGACCTGCCAAATCCCATGCCATGACCTTCAGCAAAATTTAAACCCTCAGTCAAGCTTTCACCAGCAAGGTCCCATACACTCTTAGCTTCTTTAGAATACTCTCCACCTATAGTTCCCTTGCCTAGGAAAACCCCGATGTCCATCCCACCACCAAATGAGAAAGCCGGAGCCATTTGAAATCCGTATTCTTTGCTATAAGAGAATGCAGTTCCGATATTAAATTGCCCTCCAAGTGGCTGCATTAATAATGTTGGACCAATTCCTGCACCCGCATAAAACCGAACAGCATCTTTCCCATCCTCATCAACATACTTATAAGGGTTATTTCTCTCAAATCGGTATCTGTTTAATGATTGAGGATCGTAAACATTCGGAATTAATGCATCGGGTTGAGTAAACATTCCCAAATCTGGATTATATTTCCTAAACCTAAAATCATAATCTCCTGCTAATTCGGAAAACTCCCTTCCCTCATATGTGAATCTTCCAACCTGTCCGCCCTCCAAAATCTCCCCATAAGGCGCGTAAAATGTTTCTTCGACTAGATCTCCTGAAGAATTAGTCACAACTGAAGTAGAACCCAAGTGGTCGTTGTGGTAATACAAGATAATTCTAATCTGAACTACTGCAGTTATGCCCGTCTTAAATTCGTTCTTTTTCAATCTAATTTTATTTTGGGTTCTCATTTCTTTTTAGCCTTTATTACTTTCTTTTAGTTTAAAATAACAATTCTTAAAGAAAAGTATAAGATTGGGAACAATTACTAAGTGCATTAAAAAAGTAAGCACCAGATTAAACAAAACATGAATAAGAAATACCCATTTAGGAATTATTCCTCCGCCATAGATTGAGGACAGAACCCCTATTGGCAAAAATAAGATTAAGTCTTTTATTATCAATGTTCCAATGATAATCAACCCGATTACTACGCAATATCCAAACAATTTCCACCAAACCCCTCTAACTATTCTAAAACTAGACCCAAGAGAGGATATTACTCCTTCTTTTTTATCTAAATAGATGTATGAACCAAACAGCCAAAATATGAAGAAGATAATGCCAGGCAGAACTAAAAACAAAAATAATAATCCTGTCAGAAGAGAAAATATGATAATGAAAAAGATAAATCTAAAGTAGCTTATTTTTCCATTTGATAAGAGGTCATGCAAGGAAAATCTAAATTTTTTTACTGAAGAGCTAATGATGCCTGCATAAACAAATAAGCTAAATAATAAGAGAATTACAACAGATATCCAACTAAACAAAGTGTAATACATTGGAGAATAGCTTCCGTTAAATTGGTTAGCTACATTAAGGATTGATTCAAGAAAGGCAGAATCATTTAATATTAAAACAACCCCGATAAGGTAGATGATTAATAGGGGGATCCCAATACATATTAGCATAAATTTAAAGATTGAATAAAAACTGGCTTTATACTGTTTCAGGGTCATCGAAAGCATATTCCCAAATTTTATCTTTTTCTCTTTTGGCATTATATTAATCCTCCCACTTTGCCAAACAAATAAAGCGCTATTAAAATTATAACCAGACTTAAAACATGGAGGAAGTATCCATCAAACAAGTTATCTTTTTTAAAATATTCTCCTGGGAAAATTAAAGCCATAAAGAAAAGAATTGAACCGGGGGGGACTTTTTTATAATACTGCTTCCTTAATTCATCGGCGATAATAAAATATAAGTAGACTAAAACTGCTATCAATGCGATATAAATTATTTTATCAATCATCTTCCGAAAAGCCCTCCAAACCAACTCTTGGCTTTTTTGAGAATACTGCTTGCCGTATTCTTTATTCCAGTGTACCACGAAGAAGAATTAACTGTAGATGCCTTTAATCCGCCCTGGCTGGAAGATCTGACTTCTGTAGAAACTGTTTTAGAGTTATCAATCTTTACCGATGACCCTCCCCCACCACTCATAGAATTAAATGTGTTCTCGACTAACCCTGCTCCAGTATAAAAAGACGAAAAGGTATCTGAATAGGATAATGACTGTACGATCTTCCCACTTGAGAAAAACCCTCCAATCATCAAACCAATACTGCTTCCGGCAAAGATAATTTCTTTAATAGAATTTGCTGGGTCCTTGGAAGCAAATAGATGATCTTCCCCATAGCCCATATATACCATCAACCCAACGGATTCACTAAGAACTCTATAGTAGGGGTCTCCCGTTGCACTCCAAGCACCTCGAACATATCTAAATTCATTACTCCCCCATATTGTGCTTAAATCCTGACCGAGTTTATAAAATGGTTCAGGACGGCCAAACTTCCATCCATATTTGAAGGTGTCCAACCCAAACATATCTGAAGGATTAACAAATGTCTTACCATCCTCATCAACATACTTATAAGGATTCCTCCGCTCAAACGCATACCTATTCAACTCTTGAGGATCGTAAACATTCGGAATCAATGCATCGGGTTGCGTAAAAATCCCAAGCTCAGGATCATACTTCCTAAACCTAAAATCATAATCT
>DAIF01000007.1 GCA_002496015.1 Candidatus Pacearchaeota archaeon UBA73
AGTTTTGCGCAGGTTTCAGATTCCAGCTTTGGATTCTCCTACGGCAAAAACCCTGCTCGCGACCACGCACCTTAACTGATAGAAATTACTGGTGCGTAACGTGCTCGCCCTCAGCCCCAAATTTAGGTAAAACCAACAGACTCCGGATAGAGCTTTGGTTTAAAAAAAATTTAAAAACAACTGTTACGTTATTAATAAGAGCAAAACGAGGGTTGACTTGAAAAAGAGATCTCTTTTTTGAGAAATGTAGAGAAGGCGAATTCAATACCTTGAATTGTTCCTGAATGAAATAAGATGGGATCGGGAGATAATTCGGCGGAGAAAAGACTTACAGATTTATTGAATAATGAATCAATAAGGGGTCTTTTGTCAGTATCATCTTTCATTTCATTCTTGTTAGGGAATTTAATTATTTTTTACTTAATATCTCTATTTTTTGACTTTACCTCTTTATTTGGTTCGAATCCGGTTTATACAAAAGGACTTTACTTTTTATTAGGTACTTTGTTATCTTTATTATTGATAAAAACAAGTTACTTCATAAAACCTCTCAAAAAAGAATCCAATGGAAAGGATAATGAAATCGGAAAAACTAAAGAAACTAACGAGAAACTAGATATTGGAGGTTGGAACGCTTTCTTAATCTTTGTAAATTCATTGTTCCTTAATTTATTCGGCTATTTATTTATTGTTCTGCTTATATGGTCCGCAATATTCTGGATAATATACTCACTTAATTGGTCTACCCTTATAGAAAACTCATTTAATAATTTGCTAGGGGTTCTCTCAGTAATAGGTATTTTGTCAGGAATATTTCAATTCTACTTACCCTTACGCGAAGAAGATTTTTCCAAGAAAGTTATTAGTATTCTAGTCAAAAATGAAGAAACAAAAAAAGAAAGAGATAAAGTTAGGAAGTTAATCTTGTCTAATCTTATGTTTTCTGATAGACTGGTAACTGATTTAGCTGAATATGACTTAATAGATGAGAATAAAGCGATAACTGATTTAGCTGTATATCGTGCTATCTCTCAGAAGGAGAGGTCAAGGAATATGAAAGAGAGGATGGTATCCCTTATAGAGAGATCATTAGGAGTTGAAGGAGATACTCCAACAAAAACTAAAAAAGACCAAAATAAGAATGTTCCATAAGGGAAAAGTTGAATTATGAGACTTGACTTTTCAATAACAAAAGAGCTCTCAATAAACTGAAAATTCTTTGTTTTTCCAGAAGCTTATCTCATCCATTACTTTTCACAGATTTGTTGTAATTAAATCATATCTTTCTTGTGTCATTTTCAGGTCAATCCGGTTGTATAAACCCATCAAAAAGCTAACGCCCTGCGCCCACAAATTTAAAAACACCCTACCCTTAGCTACAAGATAAAATGAGGTTGAACATCTGCATCGGCGGTAGGGCAGGCCAGGGAATTAACCTAGTTTCAGGCATCGTCTCAGGCATCCTCACAAAGCACGGCTACTACACTTTCAACTACCGCGATTATCCCTCAATCATCCGCGGCGGCCACAACTTTAACATTCTCTCAATCTCGGATGAAAAAATCGAAAGCCACGAATCGAGAATTGACGGCTTAGTAGCAATGGACGACTTAACAATAGAAATCCACAAAAGAGAACTAAAAAAATCAGGTTTCATAATTCCTTCCGACAAATACGTCGAATTTGGAATAAATCTTAACATTGCTCTCGCCGGCGCACTAATGAAAATCCTCGGCATAAACAAATTAATCCTCGATGAAGAAATCAAAAACTCAGTCAGAAAAAATCCAGAAGAATCCTTAAAAGCTGCCGACTTCGGTTTCGACTCTGTTGAAAAAAAGTTTACTCTTCCGAAACTAAACAACAGGTTACAAATCTTATCGGGAAGCGACGGCGTTATCCAAGGCGCAATAAACTCAAAGCTCGACGTGTACATAGGTTATCCGATGACTCCTGCAACTCCGGTTCTAACGGGTTTGGCGTCAACTCAGGAAAAATACGGCCACTTGGTTTTCCAACCTGAAGGTGAAATCGCAGTAGCAAATATGGCTCTCGCAGCAAGTTTCGCAGGCGCTCGCACAATAATCGGCACCTCAAGCGGCGGCTTCGATCTAATGACTGAAGCACTATCACTCCAAGGTCAGTCTGAAATTCCCCTAGTCGCCTACCTTGCACAAAGGAGCGGTCCAGCGACAGGCTTACCAACTTACACAATGCAAGGCGATCTTGACATAGCATTAAGGGCAGGCCACGGAGAATTCCCGCGAATCGTAATCGCTCCAGGCACTCCAGTCGAAGCAATCGAAAAAACTAACGAAGCTTTCTATCTCTCAGAAAAATTCCGCGTATTATCAATAATTCTTTCAGACAAGCATCTCGCAGAATCAGAATTTTCCCTTACGGAAACTCCGAAAAAGCCACTTGAAGTGAAAATAACTCGTCCTGTTCCCGGCGAGAAAATCCTGAAAGCAACCTCCTACGAGCACGATGAATTCGGCAACTCAACTGAATCAGCAGAACTCACAACAAGAAACGGACTCGCGAGATTAAGAAAATACTCTGAAATAAAAAAAGCCTGCGAAAAATTCGAGATGATTAAACTCCACGGCAATCTCAAATCGAAAAACCTCATCGTCGCTTGGGGCTCGACCGCCGGCGCAATAAAAGATGCAATCAAAAATCTCGATGTAAAATTCTTGCAGGTGATTTACATAAAGCCAATCTCAGACCAAATAAAATCCGAAATAAAAAAATCAAATAAAGTTTTGCTGATAGAGCAAAACCTCACAGGCCAACTCGGTCGCCTCATCCGCGAGAAAACCGGTATATCAATTAAACAGAAAGTTTTAAAGTTCGACGGCCGTCCGTTCACTTCAGACACTCTTCGCGAACAAATCAAAAAGGAGTTCAAGTTAAAATGACCGAAGTATCAAAAACCGAAATAAACAAAAAGCTCAACACCGACTACAAAATAACCTGGTGTCCCGGCTGCCCAAACTTCCGCATCCTCGAGTCCGCGAAAGTCGTGCTTTCTAATTTAATGAAGCAGGGCTACAAACAAGAAAATTTTGCGATGGCTTGCGGTATTGGCTGCCATGGAAAAATCTTTGACTACTTAAATATCTCAGGATTTTACGGTCTTCACGGCAGAACAATTCCAACTGCGATTGGCCTAAAATTAGGAAACCCAAACCTTAATGTAATTGCATTCGCAGGCGACGGTGACACCTACTCCGAAGGCGTCGAACACTTCGTCTCAGCCGGAAAACACAACGCGAACGTTGCCCTTTTCGTCCACGACAACCAATCTTTCTCCCTCACAACCGGACAACCAACACCCACAAGTGAAAAAGGCTTCAAAAACAAAATCGATTACTCCGGCGCGAAGCTGACAAATCCAATTAATCCGTTAATGCTCGCCCTTTCATCCGGAATCACCTTCATAGCCCGCGCAAATGCCCGCGACGTACAAGGCACTGCAAAAATAATGGAAGCCGCAATAAAACACAAGGGCTTCGCATTCGTCGAGATTATCCAAGATTGTATTGTCTTCAACATCCCAATCAACAACCGCGATAAAGATATGTATTACCTAAAAAAAATTCCGGCGACAAAAGATGAAACAATTAAATTAATGCAGGAATATGATTATAATATCAATGACGGAAAAATCGCCTTAGGAATTTTCTGGAAAGAAGAACGCCTCACATTGGAAGACCAATTTCCTCAGCTTCAAAATATGATAAAAAATAAAATCATCGGCTGGAAAAATTTGAAAAGATAATCAAAAGTGCCCGAAGCATCTTTCAAGTGTGAATGCCATCGCCATTCCGCGTTCATTTACAGCATCAATAACTTCTTCATCTCGAATAGAACCGCCGGGCTGAATAACTGCGCTGACTCCGACCGACGCCATTGTATCAATCGAGTCCCTGAACGGAAAGAATGCATCAGACGAACAAACCGCTCCTTGCAAATCAGGGCAGGCAACTTCACGACCCACCACATCTAATATTCCATAAAGAGAATTATATTTTATTCCTTCTCTGTCCATATATTTTTGAAATGCTTTGATAATAGATTGTTCAACAGCTCCAACTCTTTCCTGTTGCCCACTCCCGACCGCGACTGTTACGCCGTCTTTAACAAAAACAATTCCATTGCTCCTCACCCCGAAATTCACATACCATGCAGTTAACATATCTTCTAGCTCCCTCGCCGTTGGATCTCTCCCAACTGCTTTTCCATTTACCATTGGGTCTAAAACTAAATCCTGAACTCCATGAATACTTGTCAGATAAGGTTTCTGAACTATTGCTCTTCCGGTCGGCAGAACTTTTAAATCATATAATCCTTGAGTATCATCCCCAACAAATCTTGGAATCCTGTCCAAATTAGAAAATAAAACTGCCCTCAAATCCCTTTTCCCGTCTAAAATACCCATTGCGCCTTCTTCATATTCCGGAGCAGCAACGCATTCAATATAACTTTCCGATAGAGCTTCGGCGCAGTCTCTGTCCACAGGTTTATTAAAAACAACAACCGAACCGAAAGCGCTTCGCGCATCAGCATCTCTTGCCCTTCTGTAAATATCTGCTAAACTTGCTTCACCAAATTGTGTTGCAAAACCCGACGGAACTAAATGTTTCATTACAGCAACAGATGGGCGCGAAAAATATTTCAAAATATCCAGTGCCCCAAGAATTCAGAGAACACTTCTCAAAAAAGCCTTAACACAACCCGAAAGATACTTTAATATATAACAAAGCCAAAAAATTAAAATGGAAGAAGAATTAATTGAAAAGGCATCTAAGCAAGTATCTAGCTTCTTCAACGACGAGGTCCCGGAATTCAAAATAAGCTTCCTCAAAACAAGAGAAGAAATGGACAAAATCTGGAAAAGACCAACGCCTGCTTGGGTCGTAGCAAAAACCGGAAACGATAATGACATCTCAATATTTGAAGAGGACGTGTTTGAAAGAGTCTCCCATCACCCAAAAGAAGATTTCCCAAAAGTCCTTGCCCATGAAATAACGCATATCTACACAAAAAGCAAATTCAACCTGACATTTCCAATGTGGTTGAACGAAGGGATAGCATATGTCGTTGCAGACCAAGATAAAAAAACAGGTGAGAAAAAAGATATCAGGCAAGCCCACACCTTTGAAGAATGGAACAAAAATCCAGTCTACGGAGCCTCCGGAAAGTTCGTCCGATACCTCATCGAAAAATTCGGAAAAGAAAAATTAATTGACCTGCTAAAGGAAATAAAAGAAAATGAGAAAAAAGAAACTTTCAAGGCAAAATTCAAACAAACCTTCGGGGAAGACTTCGATTCTTTAGTAGGGTCATGGTTAAATCTCTAAATATATTTTATCTGAACTATAATAAAGATTAAATAAAAGTTATTATTATCCAGGAAATGAAATTCAAAATAAATACCCCTTTCCCAAAGTTGAAAGATCAATTAAAAGAAAAAATTGATTCAAAAACAAAACCTTTAGGAGCTCTAGGCCTACTTGAAGATATAGCATTAAAAATAGGTCTCATTCAAAATTCTCTCAATCCTTCTTTATCACACCCTTCTCTTTTAATATTTGCCGCAGACCACGGTATTGCTCAAGAAGGTGTCAGTGCTTATCCTCCGGAAGTAACTGCGCAGATGGTATATAACTTTCTAAAAGACGGAGCCGCAATAAATGTCTTCTGCAATCAACATAAAATAGACCTCAAAATAATAGATGCTGGAATAAATCACAATTTTCCCCAAAATCCTCAATTAATAGACTGCAAGATAAGCTACGGTACACAAAATTTTCTCAAGGGGCCCGCAATGACCCTAGAGCAGGCACAAATCGCAATTCAAAAAGGTGCGGAGTTAGTTAAAAAATGTGCTGATCAAAAATGCAACATAATCGGATTAGGCGAAATGGGTATTGGAAACACATCTTCTGCTTCCGCGCTCATGAGTCTTCTTTGCGAACTCCCGATAGAAGAATGTGTGGGGAGAGGCACAGGTTTAGAAAATGACCAACTAGAAAAAAAGAAAGAAATTCTTAAAAAAGCGATTGAGAACTACCCCCAAGAAAAAGAAGTGTTAAAGATATTATCTTACTTCGGAGGATTTGAGATAGCAATGATGGTTGGAGCAGTGATGAAAGCTGCAGAATTAAAAATGATAATATTGGTTGACGGTTTCATTTCTACATCCTCTATCTTAACAGCAAGTAAAATTTATCCATCCGTCTTAGATTATTGCATTTTCTCTCACTGTTCAAATGAACGTGCTCACAAAAAGATGCTGGAATATTTAAAAGCAGAACCTCTCCTCAATCTGCGGCTCAGACTCGGCGAAGGAACTGGCGCAGCAATAGCATTCCCTATAATTCAATCTGCAGTCAATTTTCTTAACGAAATGGCCTCGTTTAAAGAAGCGGGAGTAAGTGAGAAATGAGCGAATGGCGAAACATTCTCATCTCTTTAAGCTATTTTACTAGAATTCCTGTAAGGGTGCCTGGAAAAATAACTGAATCTGATCTAAATAACGCTTCTAAGTATTTTCCTTTAGTCGGAATATTTATCGGGATTCTGACTGCTGCAGTATTTGTTCTTTGCCAATTTATTTTTCCTCTTTCTATCTCAGTAATCATAAGCATGATATTTTCCATAATTCTGACAGGAGCGTTCCACGAAGACGGTCTTTCAGATTTTGTTGACGGCTTTGGCGGAGGTTACACCAAAGAATCAGTATTGAGAATAATGAAGGATTCTAGAATTGGAAGTTTTGGAGCGATAGGAATAACATTAATCCTTCTATTAAAATTCTCTATCCTTAATGAAATGAACCCCATGACTATTCCACTTGTGTTGATAGCAGGCCATAGTATAAGTCGTTTTATCACAATTACTTTTCTGTTTACTCACTCCTATGCTCGAGAAAACGAGGACTCTAAAGCAAAACCAATGGCGAAATCGCTCTCTCTTCCATCTCTTCTTTTAGCTGCTCTATTCGGTCTCCTACCTATCCTTCTGCTTCCCAATATCCTTTGGATCGTTGTGACTGTTTTCTTCCTATTTTTCATTAAATTTCTGATGGGATTTTATTTTGTTAAGAAAATCGGAGGATATACGGGCGATTGTCTTGGAGCAGTTCAGCAAATAACAGAGGTGTTGTTTTACCTCGGCGCCCTTTTAGTATTATGACAGACATCTATTTAGTAAGACATGCAGAAGTAAATTTAGAAAAAGGGATGTGTTACGGACAATACGATCTAGAAGTAAGTCCTTCTTTAGATAAAGATGCGCAATTAATATCTAAAAAATTGCCTTCTAAAGCTCAAATATTTTCAAGCCCTCTCAAAAGATGCGCCTCCCTTGCCAAGATTATCTTCCCTGCCCAGCATATAACTCACGACGATAGACTTAAGGAGCTTAATTTCGGAGAGTGGGAAATGAAAAAGTGGGATGAAATAGATAAAAAAAATCTTGATGATTGGATGAACGATTACGTAAATGTAAGATGTCCTGATGGAGAATCTTACGCTGATTTATACAAAAGAGTTATCGAGTTCGTAGAAGATCAGCTCCATAACAAGGAATCTGTTGTAATAATAACACATGCGGGAGTGATTAGAGCCATACTTTCTCATTTTCTTCATATCCCTCTGGAAAGGTCATTTCGTATTAAAGTAGACTTTGGAAGTGTAACAAAAATATCTTTAACAAACTCTATACCTTCAATAGAGTATATTAATCATTAACATTTGCTACAAACTGAACATATCTCAGTTTGTCTTCCAAATAAAGGCGTATTGTACAATTTACTGCAGCTTTGAAATCATCTGCCATACGGTCACCCATTCCAACATATCTCGATTTGTCTGCTAATTTCTTGATTGGCGGTCTCCAGTCTCTTTCAAAAACCTTTTCAAAATGTTGTTTCATTAAATTCGCTACGTGCGTGTGATCTTCCCATTGATTTATTTCTAAACCCTTTGTTTCAAGTTCTGTTCTCATTTCTTCCCCACTAATCCATCGTGGAGCAATAGGGACCGGATTCCAATGATATTGCAACTCTTGTATTTCATCTTGTCGGATTTTCTCACTTAGTAACCAATCATCAAATGCAATTTTCCCGTTCCCCTTCAGAACCCTTCTAAATTCCCCTAATGCCCTGCTCTTATCCGGAATATGATAAAACATATTATAACACCATACCACATCAAAACACGCTTCTTCAAAAGGAATATCTTGAGCATCTCCCTCTACAAAATTTATTTTATGAGACAGTTTCTGATTTTTAACTCTCTTCGTTGCAAAATCCAATTGTTTCTTGCTTACATTTATTCCTGTAACTTGACATCCATATTCTCTCGCTAATATTATAGCAGGACCACCAACTCCTGCTCCAACATCTAACACATGGTCTTCATGAACTGCCAACATCTCCGCAAGTCTTCTTGTGCACATTAAGGCGCCATCTCTCCATCTCCAGCCTTCCATCCAAATGTATGGGTCATTCACCATGGGAGGATGCAATTGATCGCCTAATATTAAACCGACGATACCAGTGCCGGGCAAACCAACTAATGATCCCAAATCATCGGCATCATAGTAAACACCTACAGACGAAACTTCTTCCTTTTCATTTCTTTTCATGTTTTGGCGTCGAAAGAGAGTTATTTAATTATTTCGCCGTCTATAAAATCAAAAGCAGTGCTCGCAGCCCCAATTGAGAGAATATTTTCGCCATTAACTAAATCTTCTTCCGCCTCAGCAAATTCGCATTCGTCACAACAGTTATCGAAGACAAAGCCATCGCAATTTCCGCAATGACTGGATGTAAAACGCCCGCAACAGCAAGAGGAATCGCAACAACATTGTAAGCAAAAGCCCAAAACAAATTCTGTTTTATCTTCGAAAAAGTCGCCTTGGACAAATTAATAGCAGAAACGACTCCGACTAACGAACCTTTCACAAGAACAATATCGCCTGCCTCAATCGCAATGTCTGTACCTGTGCCCATCGCAATTCCGACGTTCGATTGTTTCAACGCAGGCGCATCATTAATTCCGTCCCCAACAAACGCAACCATTCCACTCTTCTGCAACTCCTCAACTTTCTTTGACTTATCTTCAGGTAAAACTTCCGCAATTACTTCATCAATCCCGACTTGTTTGGCAATAGCTCGAGCAGTTCTCTCATTATCTCCAGTAATCATTACAGTCCTGTAACCCTGCGCTCTCAATCTTTGCAGCGCTTCTATTGAATCTTCTTTCACTGCATCAGCAACTGCAATTAATCCTAGAATCTTCTTGTTCTCTGCCGCAATCATCGCAGTTTTTCCCTCTTCCTCAAAACCTCTAATTTTTGCCTCTAAAACACCGACATTTATTCTCCTCTCCTTCATCAGCGCCCTATTCCCGATCACAACTATCTTTCTCCCAATCACGCCCTCAACGCCCTTCCCGCGAATTATCTTAAACTTCTTCACCGCCTTCAAGCCCCTCCCCCCTTGATAAGAAACAATTGCTCTCGACAAAGGATGCTCAGACAACTTCTCAACTGACGCGGCAACTTCCATCAAATAATCCTCTTTTACACCATTAGCAAAAACGTCCGTGACTTCCGGCATTCCTTTAGTAATCGTCCCGGTTTTATCAAACGCAACAATCTTTACTTCTTTCATCGTCTGAATTGCCTCCCCCTTCCGGATTAAAATTCCGCGCTTTGCGCCCATCCCCGAACCCACCATCAGCGCAGTCGGTGTAGCCAAGCCCAAAGCGCACGGGCACGCAATCACCAAAACCGCTATTCCCACACCAAGCGCGCGGCCGATGTCCTGAGTGAAAATCCACCAATTAGCAAAAGTCAAAATAGCTATTCCTAAAATAACTGGCACAAACACACTTGTTATTTTGTCAGCCAACTTTTGTATCGGAACCTTCGTGCCCTGCGCTTCTTCAACAAGATTAATAATGTGTGCTAAAAATGTATCCTTCCCGATTTTCGTCGCCTGAACATATAAAATTCCATCCTGATTTATTGTTGCGCCGATAACGCTGTTTCCTTTTAATTTATCAACAGGCAGGCTTTCTCCGGTTACCATGCCTTCGTCAACAGAACTCTCGCCTTTGACTACAACTCCGTCTGTCGGAATTTTTTCTCCCGGACGCACGACAAAAACGTCTCCGACTTGCAATTCAGAAACATCAACTTCAACTTCCTGCCCTTTCCGAATTACCGTAGCCCTCTTCGCTCCAAGTTCCAACAGCTTTCTTATCTCAGTCGAAGCTCTACCTCGCGCCTTCGCCTCCACGTATTTCCCTGTCGTAAAAAAAGCCATAATCATAGCTGCAACTCCGGAGTAATCTGCAATAACTCCGCTAAACGCAATTATCCCAGTAACATACGCAATCACTGTCCCCAAAGCAATCAGCGAGTCCATATTAAAGTAAAAAGTAAATAACCCTCGAAGTCCGCTCTTAATCGTCCCCCACCCAAAAACAAAAACAACAAAAAACGCAAACACTAAAATTCCAATCATCGAATATAATTCCGGAATAATCATATCAAAAAATCTTTGAATAAGCATAACTATCACAATCGGAATAGTCAGCACCCAACTCCAAATGAGTTTCCTTCTCCAACTTTTAATTTCTAAATCTTCTATAGGTTCTTCGTGATGATGTTCCATTATTCCTTCTCCAGCTCAATTAACTTATAATTTCCAGCCCGGGAAATCGCCTTCTCAATCTCGCCTCGCGGTATCTCCTTCTCAACCTCGATAAATCCCTTCTTAGTCATCATGCTCACGCTCGCATCCTTGACCCCTGGGATTTTCTTTAGGCTTCTTTCGATGTTATTACCGCACGACGCACAATGCATTCCCTGAATTGTCAATTTCATCTTCATTTCGCACCTCCGTTCAATTCCTTGTAGAGCCAAAAAATCAACAAAACCAAAACTCCGACAATTAAAATCTGAATCACAAAATTTAATGAAGGCCAATAACACCAAATTCCGCCCATCATCCCGCACATTCCCTGCGCGCCATATCCTCTAAGGTTTATTCTGCCAAATCCGAAAAGGGCAATAACTAAAACTACAATTAAAGCTACAACTAAAACCATCTTATCTGACTTCATTCTTCCACCACCAATTTTCCAGTCCCCATGTTCATCGAACACGCAAAAACAAAAGTTCCGGTCCTCGTTGGAGTAAACGTAATCTTTTCACTCGGATTAGCAGAGTATTTCCTAACGCTAAATTCCTTGATTGTAAAATCTCTAAAGCATCCGCCCACGGTTTCATCTAAAGTAATCTCAACCGGCTGATTAACCTTAACTTTTATTTCTTGCGGGTAGTAATTGTAATTTTGCATTCCGATTGTGATCTTTTGAAGTTCTCCTCCGTTCCCGGTCGCTTCCATAGGAGAACTCTCTCCGCCGCGCATCAGGAAAAACCCTGCAAGAGCTATTATGACGATTCCGACTGCAACGTACCAAATCGTATTATTTTTCTTCATCTAAAATCCCCCGCACCCGCCACATCCCCCGCCCATCCCACAACCGCCGGATGCACTTGACTTTTCTTCAACATAATCTGATTTGGTCCCGTCGCTTTCCAGCACAACAAACGTTCCGCGATACATATTCATCGAACACGCAATATTAAACGTTCCTGATTTATCTGCAATAAAAGTGAAAATCGCAGGACCTTCTTCATTTGAATTTAAAGAGCCGATAAATGCTTGTTTAGTTCCTTGAAATGGATGTTCTGCATAAACAACAATTGATTTTGCTGCTCCTCTTCCTGTATTTTCTATTCTCATTGTTAGTTCAACTGTTTCTTTTTCAGTTGGCAAAACGGGGTTTACTTTTACAGAAGCAAGATTTAATTCTGCTTTTTCGCCCCTTACTAAAAAAGAGATGTTGTCATTTTCAACCGTAAGAGAATCCTTTTCTCCATAAGTTAATCTTGTTTTAATTAAATAATTTCCCGGACTTGCGTTTTCTGCGATCCTCATGTGATATGTAATAAATCTCTCGCTGTTTGCATAATTTAATCTCGGAATTTCTATAACTAATGACTCTTTTATTTCAATATCTGTCGGAGGATTAATTAATTCAAATTGAACAAATTCAGGAATTTTTGAACCGCAGTTTTCAATTTGGATTCCTATTGTAAATTCTTCACCAATATCTATTTGCAAATTCCTGCAAAATAGTTAAATTAAAATATTCACATGAAATTAAAGAAACAAAGCATGGAGTTTTTAGAGGATTATACAGAAGAATTTTTATGTATTTTCAAATACTAAGCGCAATTATAAGATTTTTGTTTTATGATTTTTGGAAACTAGAGAGATAATATCTACTTATTTACTAAGATAATTAATTACAAAATTGAATCACTCTGTTTTATATTCACATTCAGACTTTTTCGACATAGTCGAGAGTATGTTTTATTTAACGATTTATTTCCGCGGCTTGCTATGGCTGTCATACTTACTCAATTCTTTAGAAGAAGACTGCGCATATTCCGACTATCGCTGCAAGGATTAATGCGTAAAGGGCGAACCACTTGAGGTTTTCTCTCTTCACAAGGATCTTTCCATAGAGGAGATGTATTGTTATTAATCCTACGATAAAGCTCACTAGTGTTGCCCAGACCAACTCACTGGGGAGACTTTGGTTGCCTATCACGAGTATGTTGGCTCCGAGGATCATTGGGATAGAAATGAGGAAGGAAAACTTTACAGCTTGTTTTTCTTCTAAACCGAGCAGGTAACCTGTGCCGATGGTGGTGCCGCTTCTGGATATTCCGGGGGTGAGAGATGCGATCTGGGCGAGCCCTATTGTAAGAGATTTTTTTGCATCAAGAATTTTTCTCTTTTTTGGAAAAGAAGCTATCAGGAGGAATATGCCTGTTATGGCGAACCCGAGGGCGGTAATGAACAAGCTTTGGAAAACCTCTTCGAATATGCTTTTGAGCAGGAAGCCTGCGATGGCAGCAGGGATTGTTGCGATGATTATGTAAACACCTAACTTTCCATTCTCTGTTTTGAATTTTCCGGTAATCAGGTCGCGGACTATGTCTACTATGTCTTTACCGAAGTAGACAAATACTGCCATAAGCGTTCCGAAGTGTAGCGCGACGTCAAATGTCATGCCTCCCTTGTAGTTCAGGATTCTCTCGGCGATTACCAGGTGTCCCGAGCTAGAAACCGGGAGCCATTCGGTGATTCCTTGTACAATCGCTATAATTACAGAAGCGAGTAGTTCATTCATTTATTGGGAACAGAAGGTGGGTTAATAAAATTAATTGGTCTGCTGCTTTGTTTGTTTCAACTTGCAGCACCGATTCTTCAATAATTTGCCTGATGTAAAAATAAAAAAGAAAAAAGAATTCTAGTCAATTTCGAGTGTCATTTCTAGCTCGTTCTCTTCGGTTTCCTCTTGTTCAGTCATTCCCAGCAAGACTGCTCTTTTACAGTCTAGGCAGAACGACTGCTTCAAGAGGCGCGAGAACTGGTTCTCTGCCAGAACTACGCTTGATGCCTGCTCTTGTTCCTGCAATATAGGCCAAAGATCGAACATCGTGTTGCAACCTTTGCACCTTACTGGCAGCACATATGTTTTTTGTTTCATCTGTTATCTAAAACGTTGTTCTTTAAATATATATGACGGAGAATAATGATTATTTCTTCATGTAAAATAGTTTATATAGCGAATTCCTGGAGAGTGGTTAACTGTAACTTAGAGAAGGTATCAGGATTATTTAAATAGCGTTTATCTGGAGAGAGACAAAACAGAGTTTGTATCGTGCTCTGCTCGCAATCATGCGCGGCACGTGAGTTTTAGACTTTTCAATGGAGTTTATGAGCCTATACTGCCGATTAGACTTCCGATGCCGCTTAGTCCTCCAAGCCCGCCAAGCCCACCACTTAACCCTCCGCCTGAACCGCTTACGAGACTTCCTAGCAATAATCCCGCGATTGCACCCATTGGGCCCATTAGTAGATATCCTCCAATGGCTCCGATGATAGCCATTTCTATTCCGACCTGGCCAAATCCTCCGGTTCCACTTTCGCACTTGTTTGTTTCACTATTGCAATGGTTTCCGGGTCCGCAGATGGAATCTTCTATACACTGCACGCATTTATTCGGTTCTCCTCTTTCTATTAAACAGGCAGTTCCTTCCCAGCAGCATGAGCCGGGCTCAGTGCATCCTGATTGAGTTCTTCCGTTCCAATTGTCATTACACTGCACGCAGACTTTTAATTCGGGGTCGCAGATTTCTTTTCCTTTTCCGTCTGCTCTTGCTTGTCTGCTCATTGCATTTAACTCTTCTTCGGTTTTTGTTACTTGGAATGTTTGACAGTCAATATTCGGATTATTTTGATCCTTTGTAGGGTCACATGTTCTGGTGCATTCGCCGTTTAGGCAGATTCCTGGGGTGCCGTCCTCGCTAGTTGGGCAGTGGCCGTTATTATAGCATTTTACGCATCTGAACTTTTTTGAATGGTCTGCGGGGGCGCAGTATTTCCTTTCGGGATCTATAGCGGAGAAGAGGGCGCATTGGTTATCGTTGAAACATTCGTAGCATTTTCCACTGGTTGCTCCGGGCATTGCGTTGAATACCGATGGAGCGTCCTCGTTTGTCCTGAATATGGCACCGACGACTCCATTTTGGGTTATGGCACATATTGGGGGAAGGCCTATTGCAGTGCAGGCAGCGTTTGATTCACATTGATTTACACATACATTGTCTGGAGAGCAAATTTTTCCTATGCCGCCGTATCGATCGTCAAGACATTCTCCATCGTCGCTGTCTGATTCTTCTGTGTAATGACATTGTGCTACATTTGGTTTTCCGATATATATAGTATCGGAGTATGGGCTTATGGGCGTGCTGGGATCAGATTTATATGCAGCATATACTCTGTACTGAAAGACACTCGCTCCTAGTTTGATGGACCACAATGGTTCATATCCTACATATTGAATCTGTCCGGAGTCTATGGTGCGTATAAAGCTTAATCGGCTTGGATCGTCCAATATAACTCCGGGATCTTTACTGTTGATTATGGGAATACGTCCACTCTGTTCTGTAACGACAAATACAATGTCTTCTATGTTTTCGCATCTGATTGTTGTCGCTTGGATATTGACGCGTATTCCTCTTTGATAGTCTTGTGTGTTGATGAAGCCGGGGTATGTGATTGGGTTATTGTTTGAGTCTCTGAGGGGGAGTTCATTATCTGCTTGACTTACCCAGACTGGTTTTGTTATTTCGCATGATCCTGTGCATCTGTTTGAAGTGAGGTTGCAAGTTGAGTCTTCGCCGAAGTTTGCCAAGCTAGTACAGTGGGAGTCTCTGTAACATTGGACGCAGGTTCCCTGCCGACAGTTACTTTCTCCGGCAGGACAGCAGATTTCGCCGCTCCTGCAATCCTGACTTGAGGAGCATTGAAAGCTTGAGCAGTAGTTGCCCTGGACACAGACGAAACCTTCTCCGCGTCTTTCTCTGCAGACTTCGTCATCGGTATTTGAATATTCCTGATACTGGCATTCCGCGACAGGAGGTTTTTTTACAGTTAAGCTGTTCGAGAAAGGAGATTGGATTGTCGCGGATCCGTCCACTATTGCCTTGAAGCTGTAATACTTATCCGAATCAGGGCCTAATGATGCTGGAGCCCACTCAGGACACCATGAAGCGTAGCTGCGTCCACCACCATCACTTTGCCAGTCACTGAATAGGATGGTCTGCTTTATTGTGCCGGTGCCAGGAATTGTTGAAGTGTCTTCATAAATCTCGAATTTAACTTGTTCATTCATACATCCTGCTGCTTGCACGTACATAATTACATCTCTTGTTCCGTTTTGGTATTCATATTCTCCATAATCTACATCTCTACAGGAGGTTGTTAGCCCGACCCATCCTGAAGCGGTGCTTATTGGGTTTAGGGGGTTGCGTATCATCCATTGAGGGTTTGTTAGTTGGCAGCCGCTTGCCTCGCCTGCGTAGTTCTGGATTTTAGTGCACATCCGATGGAGACCTCCAGTATAATCTGTGAATGCTATCGATGGTGATTCTCTGTTGAATTGGCTTGTATCCAATGAAGATCTGCAATTTGCAGTATTTACAATCTCAGCTCTTGTTACGTATTCTTCGGTTGGGTCATGGATGTTTGCTTTTCCTACGCATAGCGTCATATACGAGGAGCCATAAATAGCAGGCAATCCTGCAAATGGTGTGCCTACGGGGTTACTTCCTTCTTCACAAGACTCGCCATCACTAAGATACGGGGCGAGATAGGCTGTTGTTACATACATATTTCCAGGTACGAATCCTCCTTCATATTTTATGCAGAGCTTGTGGGTTCTGTTGAAAACATCATCGTTAAATGCTCCTGCTTCAGCGTAATTCTCCGGGCATTGCACCGGACTCAGGCCCGATTGTATCTCCATTCTTATGTCACTTACCATTCCTGAACTTAATGACGGTGGGGGGCAGTCTGCCGGGCAATTTTCAGTTGTCTCTCCGCGGCTTGCTTCACAGACTCCGTTGTTGTTGCAAACTGACGGGGGAGTCAGAAGGACTGTTGAGAGGTTATATGTTTGTAACGGAAAAGGTAGGACGTTAAGTTCAACATGTTCAAGTGTTCTTGTTTGGAATCCTTCTTTTGTTACAGTTATATTAAAGTAATATGGTCCTGCGGACAGAATTTGTATGATTTCCGGTGTCCTGCCTTGTGCGTTCGTTAATCTCTGCCAGGAAGCGCCGTGTCCGGAAATTGTTACGGAGGCACCCGGAATTGGATTGTTCGGTGCAGTTGCGTTTTTGACTTCTACGTACATCCCGAATTCTACTGCAGATATAGATGTTATTAGGAAGATTAACAGAATGCCTGCAAATAAAAGTTTGTCCGTCCTCATTTTATAATTACTAATTAGGACATCTATTATTTAAAGGTTGTCCTGTGCTTGCATTATTGCATAAGCGGGAGTTTTCAAAAGACTTTTAAGTAGCTTATTCGTTGAAAGAGTATGAATAAACAAGGGGGATTTAAAGTTGGGTCTTTTGATGTTAACAAAATGGGTATAAAACGACTAAGGAGATTTAATAATCGAAAACGTTGAGGCTTCAATCCGATATGAAAACAAAAATAATTGCAACGATAGGACCTGCGAGCATTGATTCTGAAATTTTGAAAAACATGAAGAAAAATGGAATGGATATTTGTAGGATAAACACAAAGCATGGTAACGAGGGGCAATGGGAAACTCTTTTCAAAAACGCAAAAAGGACAAAATGCGAGATTCTTTTTGACATAAACAATCTTGAAAAAATTGAATGGATTAAGAAATACGATTTTGATTACATTGCAGTTTCAAATGCAAAGGATAAAGGCCACATTAAAAAAGTAAAAAAATTGTTTCTGCCCAAGAAAATAAAAGTTATCGCAAAAATAGAAACTAAAAGTGGTCTGAAAAAAGTTGATGAAATTATAGATGAAAGTTTTGGGGTCATGGTTGCAAGAGGAGACCTGTCGAAAAATATTTCCTATGAAAAAGTTCCGATTGAACAAAAAATTATAATCAAGAAATGCAATGCAAAGAAAAAGTTTGTAATAACTGCTACGGAAATGCTTTTGTCTCTGATGAATTCAAAATCTCCTGAAAGGGCTGAAATAAGCGACATTGCAAATGCTGTTCTTGATGGTTCAGATGCTGTAATGCTCTCAGAAGAAACTGCAATCGGAAAACATCCTGTGCTTGCTGTTAAAGTTATGAATACTACGATCAAATATACTGAAAAAAATCTGGAGAGGTTATAGCTTTCGTGATGTTACCAGGGGTGTAACGCTAAAATTTTTTGTCCGCAGCGCTGGTTTAACCTTTTTTAATAGAATCCTGGGGTTGGGCTCTGTTGAAAATCTTTCCGAAATGTCTGCGCCCGCCCGGATAGTCTGATTTGCTTCGCAANNCATTTCGAGTTTTGCGCAGGTTTCGGATTCCCACTTTGGATTCTCTGCGGAGAAAAACTCTGCTCGCGGCTACGCGCCTTAATTATTTTGATTTACTGGCGCGTAATGTGCTCGCCCAAATGTTAGTAAACCTGCAGTTTGCGACTTTTTCAACAGAATCCGAGGGTTAGTAAGTTTTAATAATTGTCTAAGTTTTGGAGAAGGATGGATTATGATAAACTTGGATTGATGGTTGGGCTTGAAATACATCAGCAGCTCGATACCGGGAAGTTATTCTGCAGGTGTCCGGGTTATTTGAGAAAGGAAGTGCCGCATTTTACGATTCGGAGAAAACTGCACGCGGTGGCGGGAGAGACAGGAGAGATAGATGCTGCTGTTGCTTACGAAAGCTCGTTAGGTAAGGTTTTTGAGTACGAAGGCTACAGGGATTCGACTTGTCTTGTGGAGCTAGATGAGGAGCCGCCGAAGGAGATAAATGAAGCTGCGCTGAACGAGGCGATAAAGATTGCGCTGCTTTTGAATTGTGAGATTTTGCAGACGTCGCAGATTATGAGAAAGACAGTTGTTGACGGGAGCAACACTTCGGGATTTCAGAGAACGGTGATGATTGCGCAGGATGGATTTATTGAGACTTCGTTTGGGGACGTTCCGATACTCGGAGTTTATTTGGAAGAAGATTCTGCGCGGACGATTTTGAAGGACAAGAAAGTTTCCAGATACAGACTTGATCGTCTTGGAATTCCGCTTGTTGAAATCACTACTGCGCCGACGATGACACGACCGGAACAGGTGAAGGAGGCAGCACTGAAGATTGGGGAGATTTTGCGGGCGTGCAAGGTGAGGAGGGGAATCGGAACGATAAGACAGGATTTGAATGTGAATATAAAGAAACACGGGGTAATTGAAATAAAAGGATTTCAGGAGCCGAAGATGATGGTTGGAACGATTGACAAAGAGGTTTTGAGACAGCAGGCAGAGCTTGCCAGCGGGAAGGACAGTCACGAAGTGCGGAACGCTTTGCCGAATGGTGAGACAGAATTTCTGAGGCCAATGTCTGGGAAGGCGAGGATGTATCCGGAGACGGATTTGCCGTTACTTAGAATTTCACGGGAGCGGATTAATCAAATAAAGAAAGTTTTGCCTAAGCTGAAGGGGGAAATCAGGGATGAACTGAAAAAGAAAGGGCTTTCTGATGAATTGATTGACCTTGTGCTGGACGGGAATCTTGATGAGTTTGAGGTTTTGATGAGCGTGTATGAACTTGACGGGCCTTTGGTTGCGAAGATGACTACTTTGTGGATGAAAGAACTTGCATCAAAGGAAAAGAAAAGTTTCAGAGAAATCAGGGATGTTTTGACAGAGGCGGTTCTCGAGAAGATTCTTGAGGCGTTGCGTGAGGGTAAGATTGATAAGAAAGACGTTCAGAATGTAATGTCTGAAATCGTAAGGGGAAAGAAGGTTGAGGATGCTCTGAAAATTGAGAAAGTTTCTAACGACGATTTGGAGGAGGAAATCGCGAAGATTGTGAAGGAGAAGCCGGGGTTGAGACCGAATGCATATATGGGCTTGGTGATGGCGAAGTTCAAGGGGAAGATTGATGCTAAGAAGGCGATGGAGATTTTGAATAGAGTGGTTGGGGGTTAACTACTTGATTTTGATGAAAATTTGAGGGGCTCTGTTGAAAATCTTTTCGAAATGTCTGCGC
>DAIF01000015.1 GCA_002496015.1 Candidatus Pacearchaeota archaeon UBA73
GATAGTCTGATTTGCTTCGCAAATCAATAATTGATAGCAGACATTTCGAGTTTTGCGCAGGTTTCAGATTCCCACTTTGGATTTCGTCTACGGCAAAAACCCTGCTCGCAGCCACGCACCTTAATTGATGAAAATTACTGGTGCGTAATGCGCTCGCCCCAAATGTTAGTAAACCTGCAGTTCCTGACTTTTTCAACAAAGCCATAAATCAAAAGCATTAAAAACCCTGGTTTGCAATCTTTTTTATCGTTAAAGAAATACGTTTGCTATTTCTTAACTAATAATATGAATAGATTCGAACAACTACTCGGGCCTGATAGCCCCTTGCTCAAAACAATAAGAGCAAGAAACTTTCAGGAACCGACGGAAATACAAGAGAAAGCAATCCCTTTAATCCTAGAAGGAAAAGACGTTATCGGCGGAGCAGCGACCGGTTCCGGGAAGACTCTCGTCTTTGCTGCAGGGTTAATAAAAAACGCGACCCGCGGACACGGAATCAAGGGATTAGTTCTCACTCCGACAAGAGAACTCGCCGAGCAAATATCAAAAGAAGTCTCGCAATTCGCAGAACCAAAAGGACTTGAAGTAGTCGCAATCTATGGTGGTGTCTCTTTTGAGCCGCAAGTCCGAAATCTTGAAACCGCAGACATCGTTATCGGCACTCCCGGAAGGATTCTTGACCATATCAACAAACGTTCAATAAACCTCTCGCACATCAATACTCTGGTTCTCGATGAAGCCGACAGGATGTTGGACATGGGCTTCCGCGACGACGTGGTTAGAATTATTTCAGAATGTCCGACCGAACGGCAGACTCTTCTCTTCTCAGCAACAATCTCTCCGGATATATCCTTCCTGTCAAAAAGGCACATGAGAGATCCGATAGAAGTGAATGCGGAAGCATACGTTGATCCGACAAAACTGGAACAAATATACTACGACGTGGACAACAACTTAAAATATTCCCTGCTCAAACATCTTCTTGAAAGCGAAAGGTCAAATCTCGTGATGATTTTCTGCAATACCCGCAAAAATGTTGATTTCGTTGTGAAAAATCTCAAATTCAACGGCATAAATTCTGTGCCTCTGCACGGCGGCTTCTCTCAGGAGAAACGAAACAAGATGATTGCAGATTTTCATGCTAAGAATGTTCATATTCTTGTTGCAACTGACGTTGCCGCAAGAGGTCTTGACATCAAAGGTGTCTCTCATATCTACAACTACGACGCGCCAAAATCAATCGAAGAATATACTCACCGCATAGGCAGGACTGCCCGCGCAGGCAAAGAAGGAAAGGTCATAAATTTGGTTTCAAGTCGAGATTACGAAAACTTCCAGGAGATAATGATGGGAGATTTTAATATCAAAAAGGAAGAAACCCCATTCATCGAGCGTGCTAAAATCCGCTGGATGCCGGAAAAAAGAGAAGAAAGAATGGATCGCAGGCAAGGCAGGTCATTCGGAAGAGGAAGACCATTCGGCAGGTCGGATAGCAAAAGAAGCTATGGCAGTAAAAACCGTCCTGCTAGTAGTTATAGAACAGATCGCCCTGCTCGTTCTCACAGCCGTAACCGCTCAACCGGACAATCTCGCGGACAAGCCCGAAGAGAAAGACGCAGGCAATACTGAACCTATCAGCAACCGCATTTTTCTACTCATACCTCAATGCATCAACGGGTTTAAGCTTTGAAGCCCTATAAGCTGGAATCGCTCCGGCTACCATCCCGACGACAATTGAAATCAGAAACGCCCCGCCTATTAACACCGGACTGAAATAAGTCACTCCAAAAGACATTCTGCCAAAAGAGCCATTCGCCATACTCCCAATCAGGCCTGCTCCAAAAATACCCAGAATAATTCCTCCGATACCTCCAACCAACCCAAGCAATCCGGAGTTGAACAAAAAGATAAGAAGAATATCTTTATTCTGCGCCCCAATCGCTTTCATTATTCCGATTTCTTTCGTCTTTTCCAGAACTGAAGTAAACATCGTGTTTGCAATCCCCACTGCTCCTACAATCAGCGAAATTGCCGCAATCGCTGCAAGGAATAGTGCAATGGAATTAATTGAAGAAATTATGGTCTCTTGCATTGCCGACGGATTCGATACAGAAAAATCTTTGTTCCTCTCTTGCAATATCCCGCGCGAAGTCATCAGTTTCTTCTCAATTTCAGCAATGGTTTCATCAGTCTTCTCGACATCGTTTATTTTGACAGCAATAGAATGAAACTCATCTCTTCCGACATCATCCAGCACGTCCCTAGCTGTTGCAATCGGCATAAAAATAGTTGAATCATCGCTTCCGCTTGATTTCAGAATTCCCACAATCTTGAAAGTCTTGCCCTCGATAGTAACCTGTCTATTTATTTGCATTCCATCAAAAATTGAATTCGCCACCCGATTCCCGACGACAATTGCGTTTGTATCTCCTCTAACTAAATATCTTCCTGATTCAAGTTCAACACTGGTGAAATCTCCCCAAACGTCTGCATCGATTCCTTTTATATTAATATTGGCAGACTTTCCCAGATAATTTACGCTTGCTCTGCTGGAAACTGTTCCCATAACTGATTTAATATTCGCAATACCCTTCAGCACAGTAACGTCTCTTGCTGTGAGATTTACAAAAAGATTTTGAGTATTTACAGTAGACTCCATGGGAAATCCGCCGCCGCCCGATGGTCCGCCGCCCTGCCCGGCTACTCTAAATCCTGAGATTCCTGTTGCTCTGGAAAACCCCGGACTGATAGTAAGGATGTCTGCTCCGAGTGAGCCAAGTTGTGACTCAAGTTGTCTCTGCGCGCCCTGACTGACAGCCACAATCGAAACAACCGCCGCAATGCCTATTACGATCCCGATAATAGTAAGATAACTCCTCAGCTTGCTGTGTATGAGCATGTTCAACGAGAGTTGCAATGCTTTTTTCACTCTCATCGTTATCTCCTTTTCTTTCTGTCTGCTGCTACCCACTCCGGAACAGAATCTTTCTTTTCCCGGCCCCTTTTAGAAAAAAACAGTTTCACTTCTTTTGAATATTTTATGCAAAGATAAATTCCTGCTGCTAAAATAATAACCACAATCCAAAACCAGTAACTTTTGTATAAACTACTGCTCTGCTGTTGCGTGGTGCTTCTCTGGAAAGTAGCTCCCGAAGGCAGCTGTCTAGTTGCATTCAACCCGCTTGATGATTGAACAACTTCAACCTCTTTTACGACGCTCCTCCTCTCTCCGATAGCATCGGTATAATCAAACTGAACTTTCAGTTTTTCATTGGCTCTTGCTGTAGGCATAACACTGAAACTTACAATTGTATAATCGCCCGAATCCAGATTTCCAATCATCTGCCCATTGGTTCCAGACACTCTATAGTTCTCTTGCTGGGGTATTCTTACTATGAGTGAATTAGCTACGTTCTTTCCGATATTCGCAATAGCTAATGAAATGTCTGTTGAAATGTCTGTTCCTGAAGACTCCTGAACAATTAAATCAAAATCTGTCTGGACATTGGCAACATCGATATCGAACGTCTTGATTATCCCTCTGTCGTTGCTGCCGTCAGGGCTATACCTTAAATGCAATGTATTAACTCCTTCTACCGCATCTTTACTCACCCTAACTTTGTACTTAACGATGATTTCAGTAGCAGTGCTACCAAAACTCCTCACCGCTTCTTCATTCGGATCCAATGAAAACGGAAACTGCGGTATCAACTCAATGGTGGCGTCCCTCGCTGAAGTTCCAAGATTAACTTTAACCCACAGATCAACATATTCGCCGGGATTTACAGGAAAAGGTTCGTACTTCAACTGAGTAATCTGAATTCCGGAATAGTCAGGATTATAATTGAATTCAATCGTCTCTGCAGAAACCGCCCCTATAAACAGAACAATAAAAACAGATAAAAACTTTTTATTCATCTTCCCCTCCCGTTTACAACATCCTTCTCAATCCTTCCATCCTTGATATAGACGATTCTTTTAGCATAATGCACAAGCTCCAAGTCATGCGTAACAAGAATAATTGTTTTCCCTTGTTTGTGTAACTTCCCAAGAAAATCCATAACAAATTTCCCTGTTTTACTGTCTAAGTTTCCGGTAGGTTCGTCCGCCAGAATAATATCTGGATCGTTAGCAAGCGAACGCGCAATCGCGACTCTCTGCTGCTGCCCTCCCGACAATTCAGTCGGTTTATGATGCGTCCTGTCGCCAAGCCCGAGCATTTCAAGCAACTCGCGCGCTCTTTTTCGCGCAGCACTCTCAGATAAATTTGTCAGTTCCATCGGTAGCATCACATTCTGCAATGCGCTCAAGGTCGGAATCAGATTAAATTGTTGAAATATAAAACCAATCTTCCTACTCCTCAGCGAAGCCAATCTCGACTCCTTCATTTTCATTATATCTTTATCATCAAGGTATATTGTTCCATAGGAGGGAATATCCAGTGCCCCGATGAGATTCATCATTGTGCTTTTCCCGCTCCCGCTGGGACCGGTGATTGCAACGAACTCTCCCTTCCTAATTTCAAGATCAACTTCCTTCAGAACAACAAGGTCGCCTGCTCTGCCCATCTTGTATCTCTTCCACACGTCTTCCATAGAAATAACTGCGCTCATCCTCGTCTCCTTGGACTGTCTTCTTCGTCAAGCATAAAAAATGTTTTTTCTCGCATTATCTTAACATAACAAAAACTGGATATATAAATAAGATGGATTTATGTTCCACTATTCAATATTCCGTCCACGACTTCTTCCACCCTGTTACTGGGTATCGCAAAACCAAGCCCCTGATACCCGGCAACTTTAAAATTGGCAATCCCGACAAGCTCGCCCGCACTGTTTATCAACGGCCCACCGGAATTCCCCGGATTCAAGGTCACATCAGTCTGAATGTAATCGAAACCGTCGCTGGCTCTTCTGGATGGAGAGCTCACAATTCCTTCGGTTGCTGTGAAAGAAAGTCCTGCAGGGTTTCCTAAAGCAACAACTTTCTGACCAGCCCTCAGTCTGTCAGAATCCCCAAATCTGAAATAATTAAACTTCTCACTCGACACTATCTGCAGCAGCGCAATGTCGTTGGCTTCATCATATCCGATAAGTTTGACTCCATAGACTTCTCCGTCGTAGGTAGTGACGCTCGCTCTCCGCGCATTAACGAGAACGTGGTAATTCGTTACGACAAGCCCTTCAGACGAGATTATCGCGCCCGAACCCTGCCCGACATCCGTGTTGACGCTCACTGTCGCATCAATCATGTCAGCAATCACGCCGCTGAAAGTCTCGCTTTCGACTTGTATGTCGCCGATTTTCTGGTCGAGTCGGCTTATTTGCATTTCATAGTCTTTGTCTATCTGATTTACTCTATTACTTATTGTTCCGAAGTCGTAGCTTATCCCGACAAGCTGCTGATTGAGCAAATATATCTCAGACTTCAGAGCAAGAATTTCATTCTGTCTCTCAAGAATGTCTGATCTCAGCGCTCCGATTTCGGCTGACATAGAACCGTAATCTTCCTTGATTCCAACAATAGTGTAACTAAAAAAAGCGATATTTATAACCAGGACGATTACGACCGTCCAGAGCAAAATGCTTTGGTAAGGAGTTTTCTGATGCAACATCAAAAAAACAGTAATCTTCACTATAAAAAAGATGTGAATCTAAGTTCCATCTCATTTTTATATCCCTGCCTATTCTTTTTATGATGCCTCCGGGAATGGGAATGATGAGCAGCATCGGGACTGACACGATTTACTCATTCGTTATCATATTTGTTAGTCTTATGATTTTCAGAGCGACAAAAGAACTCTACGACTTGTCTCAGCACAAAGGCATAAAGTTTTTCTGTTTCGCTTTCCTCTTTTTCGCGTTTGCTTATGCGTTTAGATTTCTAACTCAGTTTATCGTGCTCTTTCTCGGTCACCCCCGCTCTCTCGGCACCGACCCTGGAGCGATCAGTAGTATTACCTCTCTGTTCTTCTTTATGTATGCTTCGACCGCCGCGATTTTCTACCTCTGGGCATCAAATCATTGGCGCTGGTTCGAAAGACCGTCGGCAACACTTCTGCTTCACATTTGTGCATTCGCAATCTCTTTTCTTGGCATAGTGACTCAAAATGCGATTCTCCTCGGCACTGTCCAAGTAATTCTTATTGCGACCTTGGCTCTGACATCTTACCAGAAGAACAACAGAGACGCGCAAAAACTGCGCTTTCTCTACGTCTTGCTTGCAATCTTCTGGGCGCTAAATCTTATAGACTTGCTCCTTCCAAAGTTTCTATCCCAAATTCAATTAATCATTTATCTTGCTTCCATCAGCCTCTTTCTTGTTCTCCTGCAAAAGGTCATCAAAAAAACATAATGGCACCAAAACGCGACCGCTTAGAAGTAATTAGGGATATTCTCTTAGTCATACAATCGCACAGGAACGAAATCAAACCGACTCCTCTTCTGAGATATTCAAACCTCTCTTCTCAACGTTTCGCAGAGTACATTTCAGAACTTCTCGAAAAACAATTCATCTGGGAAAAAGTCGATAAAAAAGGTCGAAAATTTTATTCGCTTACCGAAAAAGGAACGTACTATTTAGAGAAATATGCCGTAATAAAAAGGTTCATCAATGATTTTGGCCTTTGAATTTACTATTTTTTTAATCTCTGCTGCTTGAAAGCCGATGAGATTCCGGACAACTCTAGTATTTTTATTATTGGTGCTTACCAGCGTCTCATTTGCTTCCGCAGCATTACGTAGAACTGACAACGAACGTTCACGGCTATGACGATTCAATGTATCTTCACAAGGACTTTGCTCCGAGAGCAGATATTTTTATACACCGTTCAATGTCTATCGAACATACTGCTCTGCATCTTACTGTCCAACCACAACAAAAATAATCCAAATCAAAGAAGTGCCTGCAAAAAAACAAGAAAAAATAATTGTGATGCGCTACCCCTGTCCTTATTCTACACAGAAGATCACCCTTTACCATTCTCATAACCCTGGGCAAAAAGAGCAGCCGTTTTCTAACCCTCATCGATTTTAGACGAGAATAGCGCCACCTCTGCATTCGGATATGCCGTTCTGCCGCATCAGCGGACTTGTGAACAGCCTTGAAGAATGCTTACCATCGCTTAATTTATGATTAAACTCTTATGCGATTTCATGAAATCGACTTTGGGTTTACGAAGTAAACCCTTGAAGAGGAGGTTTAATTCAAGCTAAAATAGATGAACTAAACGTCCTCTCCCGGGCAAAAAGAGGTGATACTATTTAGAGTAATAAAAGGTATTTAAACTTTTCGGTTTGTTGTAACTTCTCAATGGGAACAGTGTTTTCCCGCCCTTTAAGAGTGGTACACCGAAATTCCTCAGCTACTACAGCACTTATCTCTCTGAATACACATTTATATATCTTATGCAAATCCAAAATATATAACGACGAAATCCAGAATCAAGATAAAATCCAAACTAATTTAAATCTGATTTTCTAACTTCGTATATGGATTCTGAATCTTCAAACGCAGAGCAGGCGGTCGTACAAAAAAAAGACAAAGTCGGTCAGGAACAGATTCACGGTCTGATTTTCGGCGAACAACTTAGCTGGCATTCCATAATACTTGATTTAATCAATTCTGAGCAGCTCGATCCGTGGGACATTGACCTCATCGTCCTTACAAACAAATATCTTGAGAAGCTCCACGAGCTTGAAGAGGCAAACCTTTTCGTTTCTTCCAAAGTTCTTTTCGCCGCAGCTCTCTTGCTTAGAATTAAATCAGAGATTCTCCTCAATCAATATATTCCTTCGCTCGACGACATTCTCTTCGGCAGGAAAGAAGAAAAGCGCTACGAGCAGGAACGCATCGAACTTGAAGACGAAATCCCGGACCTTGTCCAAAGAACCCCTCTCCCAAGACACAGAAAGGTTTCGCTCCAGGAACTTCTCTCTGCACTCGGAAAAGCCATCACAACCGAAAATCGCAGAATCAAAAAAGTCGTGGTAGCAAAACAGCAAGAAATCGAAACCGCTATTTCTATACCAAAAGCGACGATAAACCTCAAGGACATGATTTCCGGAGTTTATAGTAAGGTCAAAATGTTCTTCACGCCAGACCGAGAACATCCGGTTGCTTTCTCCGAACTCCTGGGCGAAAACTGCGACAAAGAAGAACGCGTCAATCATTTCGTTCCACTCTTACATCTTGACACGCAACATAAAATTTTGCTCGAACAGGAAAAACACTTTGAAGAAATATACATCTGGGCGAAAGAAGTCCACGATAAAAAATTCGCTGAAGAACTGGAACAAATGCGCCGCGAGGCTGAAATCGAAATGCAGAAAGATCTCCTCGAACAAGTTCAGGAAGATTCCTACAAAAACCAAGAAGCCGAGGATGATGTCCCGGAGAGAGCTGCATTCACAGAGAAACACACGGAAGAAAAAGATTTAGACAGCGATTAAAATTTACTTTTTCTCTGATTTCTCCAAAATACAATTCCCGCACCCACAACAATCAACCCCAACACCACAAAGAAACTGCTCCACGCACTAATCTTCAGTCCAATCAAGTTTAGATAGAATACTGTCAACGGCACAACTGCAATTGACAAAGCAAAACTCAGCGCGATTCTTTCAATCAAATCAATCCCGCCTTTATCTTCCGCCAAACCTCTGCGTGCAGGAAAGAAAACAAAGCTCCAAACAAATCCCGGCAGGAAAAGCACGAACACGCTTCCGAACACAATACGAAAACTCTCAAGAATATTCAGTTCGCTCACTCCTCCCAGAGTAAACGACACTAAAGAAAGCCCAACCACAATTCCTGCTACCAAAAGAATCAATTTATCTCGCCTCATGATTCTCCTCCAAAACTAATATACTCAAAAGCACAATCAAAACTCCAGCTATAAGCGAAATCACCCAACTCAACCACCCAAGTCCGCCCGTCTTAAATTTGATTATCAAAAACCCCATAATTCCTAGAATATAAACAAACCAATAATCCCATTTCCTAACTTTTTCCGGACCTCGATAAGGCACCTCTGAAAATATATCAATAACTCCAATCAGAATCACTGCAATCAAAAGATAATTCAGATTCAGATAAACAGAGACCACTCCTTCCCACAACTGCTCAATCAAAAGCAACACCAAATACGTCACAAGCAACGTCTGAAAAATATGGTTTACAAGTTCCGCATTGTGTCCTTTCAGTAGTTTCATCCGAAAACTCCTGGCTTGTGCACCTTGACTTCTATCCAATCTATCGGTATGGTATAATTGCTTCCCGCTTCTGCCAAATGCGGAGTATTGAAAACAAGACTTAACATTCCCTTATCTGTCACATAAAGACTATCATTTTTTATATTAAAGCTCGTTCTTGCGATTATCCATTCTCCTAGTACTTCGGGCGCTACATAATCAACTATCGCATAATCAACGCTGTCCATCACCCAGTCCGGCGAATTTACCGAAACAACCTTCTGTCTAAACGGCCTAAAGTATCCGTTCGGCGTGAAGGCAAAATACTCCGGGCTTTCAATAATAATATCGTTCTTCGGAAAAGTAGCCGAATAACTTCCCTTGGTCAGCTTCTTGTGCACAGGCTCGTCTTCTATATTGAAATCAAACTTCTCCACATTTCCTCCTCTATTGAAGTCTATCACCTGCAGCCCGTCTTTATGATATGTTATAACTCTCAGAGTTATATCTTTTTTGTAATCAAAATAAAGCGTGCTCGGCTTCGTGTCTACACCATAAATCTCGTTATCTGCTAAAAACACCTTATCTGCCACAACTTTGTTAGAATTTATTTTCATTTTTGTAATAAGTCCATCAAAGTCGCTTAGTTCAAGCCGATATACTCCCTCATCTAGCCCGTTCGCGTTCAAAGCCGCCTTTTGCACTGCCCCGGTAACCGTACTCGCATCCTTAACCCCGTCATCTCCTATCTGCGTGAACTCAACAAGCTTGCCATCAAAATCATAAAGTGCAATGAACAGCTCATCGCTCCCTTCATACCAATTTATGTCTCGCTTCTCGACTTCGACCAAAAGGTCCTGTATAGCATAAACATAAAAAACATGCTTTCCTCGTAGCGCTGAATCAATCACAGTATCGGTCTTTTGGTATCCTGCCACCACATTCGCCCGCGGCTGAAAATCCTCCGAAGCAATGGTTATATCGTCCATGTTCCAAAGTCCGATCTCGTCCACCACGGGAAGATTCTCGTTTACCCTATAGATTCCATCTTTCTGTTCATATCCCCCAAGTGCCAAAGAAGGATTATACAACCTCTTGTAAATATAATGCCACTCCACTTGATCCCTTGCCCCAAGACTGAACCTGCCGTTCTGCACAGGAAAATTGTCTTTGAACGCTATCGCAATATCAACTGTTTCCGCACCCCGCGCAATCGGCACATCAAAATACACTAAATGCCCTGTGAGATTCCTGTAAGTCACACCTTCAATCTCTCCCGCCTGAGAAATTCTCTCCGCCGGCGTCAGATATTTTTCCCCTGCCGCCCCGATGTCATACGAATATTCAAAATCCCTTGGCACAAGAAAATTAGCACTTAACAGATAAACAACAATCAGCACCGGAATTAAAACTACCAGCCCCTTCACAACCTTGACGTGTCCCGGAGTCTTCTTCACATACTGCTCTATGTTTTTCTCGACTTCAGTAATCTCTTTCTCAATTCGGTCAATGTCCTGCTCGACTCTTTCAACAGCTTCCTCCGCATGGTGCGCAGTCGTGTGTTTTTTCCATTCGCCTTGCTGCTTTCGCTTCTTCCATTCCTCAAATCGTTCATCCCAATCTTTCTCCCGATAATCTTCCTTACTCATTGCACCTGTACCTCAGAAGTTTATTACTTCCAATAGATGAAAATTCCTCAAAACACGCATTGTTAAACCTTTTGGTTCCTTCAAAAAGATAAACCGGTTTCTCCCCGTAAACACTCATGAGTCTTTTTATTTCCTCCTCGCTTTCACTGCTCCAAAAAATCTCCCACTCTGCTTGGCTCCACTTGTTCGATTCAAAAAGCCCGGGCGCGATAGTTTCTCTTCCGGAATAAGCCAGAACCCACGGCGAATACTCCGAGGAGATAGCAATCACTTTCGCATTTCCCTCTGTTTCCAGATTAATACTCTTTATCAGTTCAAGCCCCTCAGAAGTTATAAGTGGCTTCGCGTTCAAAGAATCATTTAGGGTTACATATCCGCTGGAGATTATCATTAGGACTAATACTCCGACACCCAATTTCCTGGAATTCTCGATCATCAATGAAAACGCACTCGCCGCTAAAACAATCAAGAATACATCAAGATGAATAATGAAACGATTAAAAAAGAAAAACTGGAAATAGACTATCGTAGCCGCGACAAAAGTCAGGAAAAACAACATATTGAATTTCTTCTGCCAGAATGAATGTACAAATCCTAAAATCGCGAAAGGTAAAATGTAAAGTGTTGAGAACTGGTAAACAAAGAACGAAACAAACGTCCCTGGAGCAGTTCCGGGTTCGACAAAACTCTCCGCAACCGGCGCAATCAATGGTAAAATAGCTTCATTCCAAAATCCGGCGTAGAGCAGTAAACTTAAAGCCAAAATTAAAAGCCCATCAACAAATTTTTTCCCGAAATTTTGTCTGTTGTTTACGATAAATAAAACATAAGCAATTCCGAAGATGAAAAAAGTAGGCAGGTGCATAATTCCCACCAGCACGCCAAACACAATAAACCAAATCCGATTCCAATTCCATCCCTTCTGCCCAGCCCAAAAGGCGCTGTTAGATATTTTTTGGGAAGGGTGATGGTAATCAATTGAATTTTGAGAATATCGCTCAAGAAAATACAACGCAAAAAACATGCACATCAAGGCTATCACGTTTTTGTAATACATATAGGTAAAGACCTTAAACTGAATTGAACTGACAGCAAAAAGCAAGAGAGCAATCACTGCAGTCTTATTTCCGAAATACGCCTTCGCTGTCAGATAAATAGAAAACCCAAGTAGGACCCCCAACAAAACAAATGCCCACGTCAAAATAAACTGACTTGACACTCCCAGCTTTAATATCGGCGCAGCCAAATACAAAAGTCCCGGCGACATCGCTCCCTTAACCCAAGAATCTGCGCTAAACCCTTTCTGAGCAAAATTCTCCAGCCCATATTTGTAAATCCCCGCGTCATAACCCAAAGGAATCTCATTTCCAAGGTAAGGAATCGCCCGCAATGTAAAGACTAAAACAAGCCCAAAAATAAAAAGCAGAATATGCAACTTCTTACTCAATTTTTCTTTTTCTTCTGGCTCATAATGATACAACGCAAGCGCCCCGACTGCTGCAAGAATCACAGCAAAAACCTCAAAGTGCAAAGTATATTTCCAGAACAGGCTAAATGAAATCAAAACAACTAGCGCCGTATAAACGGCCGCCAACTGCCAAAACGTGTTTCCAAACACGCATTTCGCTCCACGTTTTAGGTTTGTCTTCATCTGCCACCGTTCCCACCACCCCTAAAAACAAATCCGATTAATATAATTTTACTACCTAAACTGAGTATTCTCTCCATACTTTTCAACTCAATTTTACATACTTAAACCTTGCTATCGCCAAAATCATTTGACCAATTCGTTTAAATATTAAGAATTTTATAGAATCTATGAAAATTACGAAGGTCTTTGATAAGAAAGTCAAAGGCAAAGAGTACTATAAATATCGATTGCCATTACCAAAAAACTCAAAAACACCGCGCTGACAAATGAAACCTCAATTCCAAAAACCCTGAACTACAACCGTGACCTCAACAAGTTTTATAATTGACTATTAGTTAATAAAAGCATGACTGAAATAATCTCTAAAAAAGAAGAGATACAAAAAATAATATCTGAAAATATCAAAGGGAAAAAATTAGTTTTTACAAGCTATTACCGCTTAAGCATTGCTCAAAAGGGCATAGAACACGAAAAAGTGCTTGAGATATTCCCGCAATTTGACAAAGTAACTGAAATAGAAAAAGAAAAACTAAAATATGGAGATGTAGGTTACGAACTATTCTACAATCTAAGCAACGAAACTTATTTTTCAATCGCGACCTGTCCCAAAGACAAAGAAGTTTTAATAATTCATGCGGTAGAATATAAAAGAAGCTTAGATAAACGACTCAAGAAGAAAAGCTAACTTAA
The DNA here is from genome assembly GCA_002496015.1 of Candidatus Pacearchaeota archaeon UBA73. Lineage (GTDB taxonomy): Archaea > Nanobdellota > Nanobdellia > Pacearchaeales > GW2011-AR1 > UBA73. Next base: position 13,182 of record DAIF01000015.1, read on the forward strand.
TATTGGCCGTTCAGAGATCAAATTGTAGGGTATCCTCTCAACTCTCTCCCCCGAGTAGAGTATGAAATAAATTAGGTAGCCATCCCTCTGTTGTTGAAAAACTATCTCCGCACCCGTTAAATTTTTTAGTATCTCTGGATTTATATTGAGAGATTCTAAATATTTCGAGGCATTTTTTAATTCTATACCAACAACTTTATTGCTGGTTGTAAAAGTCAAGATTAAATTCAAAACCCTCGCGCTGCCAGCAATAATATCTCCTTCTGACTTGCCTGAAATCAAAAGCCTATCTGAAAAATCATCGTACATAAAAACAAATCTTTTCTTTTCCATGTTATATTTAGACACCTTTTGTTATTTAACCCTTTCCCCTCACACACAAACCTCATCAGCAGCCACGGGTTTACAAAAAGCGCCCCCAGGGAATAGGGGAACAATTAGGAAGATTGATGAGATGATTTGTTTAGATTTCATTTTTAACAATCTCCAATTCCCCCTCACTTAAGATAAACAAACTATTTCTTGTTTTCTTAATTTCTGGCATCTTTAGAAGCCCGCTCAACGCAGCAATAACGTTTTCAGGATTTTGTCTTTTGCAACGAATTAATATAATTCCTTCAATATCGAACTTATAGTTTCTCATTATGCCAAGAAAATCCTTGTCATGAGTCAAAACAATCCTTCCCTCTTTTCGTGCAATATCCAATATCCCTTTATCAGAAAGCCCGAATAATTTTTCTTCCTTAACATCTACAACATCAAAACCTTCCCGCCGCAAAAACCTTATAACAGAAACTGCGATATTTTCATCTGTTAAGAACCTCATTTTAGTTCAGGCGATAAAATTCCTCTTTTTTGAGAACTTTTACCGCAAATGCAATCGCCGCCAAGATATCTTCTTTCTTAAGATGCGGGTATTCTTTAATAATTTCCTCGACACTCATCCCGGAAGACAGCATTTCCAATACAAACTCAACAGATATTCTGGTTCCTGCAATGATCGGCTTTCCGGCCAAAACCTCACGATTGACTTCAATTCTTTCCATGTTATATTTAGACACCTTTTGTTATTTAACCCTTTCGTTTCACTCAGTTTTTCCCCTTCTCTCCCTTCCCAAATAATATCCAGCTGAATATCGGCCCTAACACGAAAACGACAGGTCCAAAGATTTAACGCAAACTTAATAAATCTCTTCAATTTATTGTAATAATGAAAAAAAACAACAAGACAAAAAACAAGGATTTAGAGAAAGTAATGCCAATCATAGCAGAGACTTTAAAGAAACACGGCGTTAAGAAAGCAGGAATATTTGGTAGTTACGCAACCGGGGAACAAAAAGAAGATAGCGATATTGATATACTCATTGAGCCGCCCAAGGGTCTTGGCCTTGGGTTTGTGACTATAAATCTGGAACTCGAAGACAAACTAAAAAAAAGAGTCGATCTGTTAACGTACCGTTCAATTAATGCTCTTCTAAAAAAAAGGATATTGAAAGAAGAGATAAGGGTCTTATGACAAAAAGAGAACCATTAACATTCATAGAACACATATTAGAGAGTATAAGGGATATCGAAAGTTTCATTGCCGGCGTCTCGAAAGAATCATTCATGAAGAACAAAGAAAAACAAAGCGCAGTAGTTAGACAAATAGAAATAATCGGAGAAGCCTCAAAAAACCTTTCAGAAGACTTTAAGGCAAAATATCCTGAAGTTAGCTGGAGAGAAATAATTGGCTCAAGAGACAAAATTATCCATCATTATTTCGGAGTTGATTTGGAGATAGTCTGGGAAATAATAACGATAAATCTTCCAACACTAAAGAAACAAATTGAAAATATCTCAAAGATAGAAAACAAAGAAAAGTAGTTTTCGACGTTCTTCGCCCTCATCTCGTTTTCTTCGCAAGCGTCATTCAGTTCAACAAAATCTGCTCTTGTCTCATTAAAACTAGCTTTCAAGAGGTGATAAAAATTACTTCCATCAAAATAAGCGAAAACTCTCTTGTTTTCATTCATAAAAAGGAGCCCTCCGTTGTATTAACAAAGGAGGGGAGTTAATTAAAGCTAACATGTTTCCTCCATATTTATTCGTTTCACTCAGTTTTTCCCCTTCTCTCCTTTCCTGAACAACACCCAGCTAAATATCGGTCCCAACGCAAAAAGCACAACAAGCCCCACAGCTCTCCCCAACAGAGCCGCCGAAAGCGCCTGCGCAGTTGAAATCCCTATCGTCGAAGCAGAAAACACAACAACGGCTTCCTGCACTCCAAGGTTTCCCGGCGTCAACCCAATCAACAAACTAAGCGAACCAATCGCAGACAGAAAAATCGCGCTGACAAATGAAACCTCAATTCCGAAAACCCTGAATTGCAGCCACATCATTAAACTTCCGAGGAGAATTTGGATTAAAGTTACAAAACTGGTAACGAAAATAACTCTTTTGTTATGTTTAATCAGGTGCCATCCGTTGATAACTTTGATGAAACGGTTAAGCCATTTGTTTTTGTGTTCTCTGAATTTCGGTGAGACAAATATGATCCCCAGCATCCCGACAAAAACCACCGCAAACACCCAAAACAAAATCCATGAAAACATTCCCGTTTCGGAATAAATCCAAAATGTACTAACAATTCCCAAAAGACTGGCAACAAGAAAAGTTAAAACATAAACCGCAGACAAGCTGGCAAGGAAATGCACATATGCAAAGTTATATTTCTTCTTTAGATACACCGCCCGCACCGCCATCCCGCCTCGGAATGGAGTTATCAAATTGTAGAAGCCGGTTACGACTGAGAGCATGAAGGATTCACCGAGCGGCATTTTGACATTGAGTGCGCGGAGGAGTGCGTTGTTCACCACAGCGATAAAAAAATACGTCAAAACAAAAAGCGCAATTAACGCAACAAGCAGCCACGGGCTTACAAGACTCAACTGCTCGAAGTCATGCCAATTCAGATAAATGTAGTAGCCAAGCCACGCTAAGAGGACGATTAGGACGATTGCCGACGCCGGGGTTTTAAGTGATGGTTTCATTTTTCAGAATATTTGCCTCAGTTCATCTTCTGTAAAATCATCAATAAATGGCTCGATTATTTTTGCTTTAGTTATCTTTAAGAATTTATCTCCTTTGCCTTTTATCGAAATTTTTCCCTTATATTCTCTCGAATTTACAATGTAGCCCTCAACTGAAACAAGACCCTCGTATATTCTTTTCCATAAGAGGTCAGAATCTGCAACTGCAAAAATACTACCGCTTTGATCCTGGACAAAAGAGTAACTAACTATTTCAGTCCCATGTGTGAGATACCCTCTCGTTTCGTTGAATACTGAAGCTTTGACTTTGCCACCGTTCAACCCGCCATTTTTTAATTGATCAATCAAGTTACCAGATTTCGAAATAAGATGATCTCTTCTTTTTCTTAACACTGCCGCCACTTCATTTCTACGGCCTTCAGTGTCGATACTAAAAGACTGAAGTTCCATAATTCCCGCCTGAGAAATTTCAGAGATTTTAGGAGTTGCCCACCAAACTTCATTTATCCTCTTCAACAGACTAAGAAAAGCAAAAGAGTTAACAAACTGTTCTTTTTTCGGCTTTTTCAATTTTCTATATTTTGTATATCCCAAAACAATAATGCATCCTAAAAGAAGTATTATAAGATAAAATATCCAACTAATCTCCTTGCTTACAAAAAGCGCGGCATTCAACATTATTCCAAAAAAGGTTATGCTAATCGAAAAGAGAATCCAAAAGAACCGTCTTTTATCCTCGTATTCTCCTAATACAAATTGATAATTTCTCCAACCATTCTCAAACTCAGTTTTCCAAATAAGTTTTTTTGTTTCGATATCCTTCTTATTAAGAACTAATTGCATTTCATAGGCCTCAACGACATGTAAACGACAAAACTCAGTCCAAATAAAATAATCCCTGCAACCAAAAGTATCTCCAACACCGAGTTAAATAGAGATACTAAAAATAAGATTACATCTTGGAAGTTAAGTTTTGGGAGATTATTCATAAAAAGAGTTATTGTCCTATCGACTACAATAACAATAAACCCCGAAGCCAACCCTGCATTTATTCCTGTTCGGTATTCTTTTAGCTTTGAGAAGTCCTTAGCTATTAGTGCTCGCATCTTTCGATAATAAATCAGCGCGGCAACCCAAACTGCACAAACTATCGTAAGTGTAAATAAAATTGCCAAGATATCGGTTTGGGTTAGAATCATCTCGGAAATCTCCTTATAACATTATCATAAATCCAGCCCGCAACCTTATTAAATTTTAACATTACGAGTCCAGTAATAAAGGATACCATCATTGCTAAGAATGATGGAATTAGAATAGATTCTCTTTGCGGAAAATAATAGTTCGTTTCTAAAACATTGACGCCCTTAAAACTAACATCTTGATAATTGTAGGATTTTGCATGGATGTTTGGATAATTACCAACCTCTGAATATCCATTATATTCTTGTAATGTTGCTTTGTTATCTAAGATTATCTCCCTAAAAAATGCGCCACCGATAATCTCATTATCTATTTGACTTTTAACTATGAAACTTCGTCTGGTATCTAACCAATTTGACTTTCTGGTCGGAGTAATTTCAAACTGTATATACCAAATATCTCCTCTCTTATTTGGAAAAGATAAATCATAAATGATTCCAAAATAATTCTGATTGCCAACAGGTAAATCAATCAACTCACATTTATTTGTAAAATTTGCATCATACTTGTCTGGCCATCCTGCCTGACAAGTTCCGTAATGAAGATAGGTCACGTTTGCATGTATTAATTCGCTTATAGAATAATTCATATTAACCTGATTTTTTTGCCAAGTTAAATTATGTAGCTGGTAATATTGTGTTACTTCTAACGCCCCGTTCGGTTTAGCAAATATAAACTCCTTAAATATGGATTTAGAGACATTTTCATTGCTGAGCGGTTCAGAGGTTGTCCTGAATATTAGTATCTCCGGCGGACGTTCTATTTTATAAAAAGCATAGACAGGCAAGATTAAAAAGGCCATTATTAAGAGAAGACTTGTTATTTTGATAAATTGTTTCCTTTTTATACTTATTCCTTCTTTTACCTTTTTCCCTTTTTGATTTTTAGTTTTATGTTTATTGATTTTAGTCTTGGAGTGTTTCATTTTCTAGGTTTCCTCATTTTTTCTGTAACAATAAACAAAGTCGCGAACCCTTTTCTATCCTTGTCTAAATAACCTTTGTTCCTTTTAGTTTTGAACAAATTTGAACCATATTTTCTTGTCCTGAATACATTCTTGAATATGTAATAAGCATTCATAGACATTAACTCGGTAAACCCTCTCTTTATCTCAATACTAGCGACCTTGAAACCTGCTTCTTGCAGCAATTTACTTGTTGAGATGATTTGTTTAACCTTCATTTTCCCAATACCTCTAATTTATATGTATGTTTTAGTGTTCTGCCATCCTTACAAAATAGCCCCCTCACTACATTGACTGGCACAACGAAAGCTTTCAACAAAACAATAAAATAATGCCGGTCCATGATAAACTTATTTTTGTAAAAGACAACAAAAAAAAAGATTACAGGAGAGATTAGCTTATAATAAATTGAATTGAGAAAAACTAAGGACAATATTGATGTCAAAGCTAAAAAAGACAAAAAGAAATATTTTGCAAAGTCAGAGACCAAATTGAAAATGTACTTGGTAAAAGAATATTTCCTGAACATCTGCCCAATCCCCTGGATAAAATTAACTTTCTCAGACACTTCAGTATAATCTTCTTTTTTAAGAAAATGTGCAGCCATTATTTCATCAGAGCAAAGTATTTTCTTTCCCTTGCTATCTAAACGATAAGCCAAATCCTTTTCTTCTTCCCCTTTCATAAAAGGATCAAACTTCTCTTTCCGGAGATCTATTGAATCCTTTATAAGAAATGTCCCAACAAGTCCGACTTTTCTATAACCTCTAACTTCCTTTGCCAACTTCTGAAAACCATTAAAGTCCTCCCCTGCATTAATATGAACATATTGTCCAAAGACAGCATCGTAGTCCTCCCTTTCCAAAAACTTAATGTACTTCCTCAACCAAGGAATATTCAAAACTTGATCTCCATCGATAAATAAAATGAACTTGCCTTTCGCATTATCTAAGCCGATATTTCTACCTGCAGGGGCCGAATACACATTACTCTTAACCATATTAATTATTTTTATCGGATACTTACGAGCTAGTTCTCTAGTTTTATCAGAGGAATTAGAATCAACCAAAATTATTTCCTTGCTCAAGAAATTTATTTTGCAAAGCTGATCAAGACATTTCACAATATCCCTTTCTTCATTTTTTGTTATTACAATTATAGATAAGTCTACTTTTCTCTTGCGAGATCTATCTGATAAACTTTTGTGTTCCATGTCTCAAATATTTGATCATCCTGTAAAACTTCGAAAATTGAAGGATTATCTTTTGAAAGTAAGTTAAATCCGCTAGAAGTAATTGCCAAAATTACCTTACGATCCCCATATCTGTTCTTCAAGAGATACAAAACTTCTTTTCTGTCGTCTTGTCTAAAGACCTGTAAGGGAAATTCAGGATCCCACTCGGCATTATCTAAAAATGTATAGTAAAAGGTGCCGTAAGAAACCACAACTGAAGAACCCTGATGAACTTTAATATAATTTATTGTTTCCTTATCTGCCCCAGATACTCCAGACCAACCATGCTCACTAAATAAATTTAAAGCCATTAAACAGACAAGAACTGTTAATAAGAAAACAAGAATATTAATATTTTTGTTTATAACATTAAAGCCTATCGGAGCAAATATTGAAATAAACACTGAAGAATAAATAACCAGCCTGCTAGAAGGAATATTCGAAGCAACCAAAGTTGATAGAGAAAGTACCAACAATAAAACGACCATTGTCCCAGATACCAAAATCTCTTTTCTCTTTGCCTCGCGCTCTTTGAGCCCAGAAAAGGCAAAGAGAATAAGCACAAGTACGAGAGGATTGAGATAAGTATTTAAATCATTCAATCCAAAAGCCTGATAGACCGACCTATCTAGAGCGATAACACCCCAATCCTGATTAATTCCAAGAAAACTTTTGGCTAAGAAAAAATAAGATGGGGCTAGTTCAATTAAAACTGGCAATGACAATAAAGAGACCAATAGGGTTGTAAAAAGTAGGTTTCTGAAGAAAAGTTTCTTATCTAAAAATAAGTCTTTTTTATTTAAAACAAAATAAATTACAAAAAACAAGAGGGGCAATATAATTGACCTCTGATGATAAAAGAGGTAGGTTGTCAAAATAACGATAATTAAATTTTTATCTGCTCTCACAAAAACTAAAAAAATAAGTATGGCCATAAAAAGCAATGCAAAGTTTTCTGGCAAAAGCATACTCATTCTAGTAAGAAGATAATTAAATGAAAGAAAAATCACGACACCCAATACTGCGAAAGAGTCTCTTTTAGTCTGTCTTCTAACGATTAGGAAGATCATCAAACTGATTAGAAAAAGCAAAAATGTTCCGCCGACCTGATAAATCCTTAAAGTGTTCAGTCCTGTGACGAGAGAAATAATCGCTGCTAGGGGGTGTGTAAGGGAAGTATACGCAATAGGGGTTTCCACAGCAGAGTTAGGTATGTCCTTGATATGATTACCTTGTATGACATAAAGATCAGAAATTCTCTTATGATAATAAGGATCATGCGCAACTAAGTCGTCACCTAGACGGGTTATGTTTAGATATTGCCCGATAAAAAACAAAATAAAAATTAAGACTAAAACAAGAAAAGTTCTAGAAATCTTCATCTCTCACTTCCCCAAATTTTTTCATATTCTTCAGCAATGTCTCTCCAATCGTAACCCTTCAAATCCACTTTTACTCTCTTCTTCTCCTTCAAAAAATTCAAAATATCTTCTGCATTCTTGTAAACATAAACTCCTTTAATCTTTTTGCTCATTTTAAAATGTGCTTTCAACTCAGAAGCCAAAACAGGAACCCCACAAGAAAGATATTCTAAGACTTTCAAAGGCACGCTGTTTTCATAGATAAAAATATTTGGCAAATGACAAAGCCCAAAATCAAAGGCAGACAAATATTTTGGCACTTCATTATGTGGTATGCTTCCGACAAAAATAACATTTGCTCCTAAGCCAAGCTCCATAGTTCTGCTCTTCAAATCTGTAAGCGCATCACCCTCGCCAACAAACATTAACTGCACACCCTTATTCTTCGCAACAACTTCTTTATACAATTCCAAGAATCCGTCCAGCTTCCGAATCTTTGCAATTCCTCCGACACTTCCAATCAGTACATCATTATTTTTAATTCCGAACTTCTTCCGAATGTCTGTCTTAACCCTTTGAAACTTCCTAGTATCAATCCCTGAAGGACTAACCAAAAAAGGTTTTCCCCTCCCAATTCTACAATCGTTATTATAGTAATCTTTCAATCCTTCCGTGATAAAAATAAACTTATCTACATACCTCCCCAAAAGCCTCTCCTCCGAATACAAAGCCCAACGATAAAGCGGAGCAATTCCCTTGTTAATAAATCCCCTCTCGATAGACATATCAATCCAAGGACTTCGGATATCATAAATTAACTTAACCCCTTTATTCTTCCGCTTGAACATGACCCCCCCGAGAAGCGATGAATTGGGATAAAAACAATGGACAATGTCAATTTTCTTTTTCTTATTTTCATCCTTCAAAACTTTATTAACAAAAAAACTAAAATTGAAATTGTCTTTTATCGAATATGTGCTTCCATTAAATTGATAAATTCTTCCACAAAGTTCTTTTATTTCCTTAGGAATACTCTCCGATTTTCCAACAATTAAATTTATTTCAAATTCATCGTTTTTCTTAAAATGTCTAAGCAAATCAGTTAGATAAACCGAAAGTGGCAACGGCGCACCTAACGGAGTATTCTGGATTATAAAAACTCTTTTCATCTCGCAAAGCCTCCATCCATATCCTCCTCCCCCTTCGCCCCAGGAAAACTCGGCGTCAAGACCGTCACCTCAAAACCTTTCATCAATCTCCTGCTCAACTCATAAACAAAAGGCGGAATCGTATCATTCTCCCACCTAGGAAACGTCGAAGCAAAAACAAGCAGCTTCCCCCGGCTCATTCTCCATCCTCCCCGAACTTATTCCCCGTATCTTCTTCCATTGCCTCAAAAACCTCACAAATGCTCTCGCTCATGCAATTTTCACTACTTCCATCCATAAAAATCCTTTCCAACCAGACATTAAAAACTTTACTATTTATGTAACTTTCAAGGAATAACTAAATAAATCATTGCGAGCCAACTTTTATTAATGTTCTTCACCATGGTTGGTAATGTATAAGATACATACTGCAAATTCACGTGCAGAGAAAAGGCTTCAAAATTATATGCGCATTCGCGGTGACGTGCAGGAAAAATTAAATCGCTTAAAACAAAATCCTCGAAGAGAATTGGGCGCACACCCGTTACGCGGAAATCTAGCTGGCAAATGGGGCTGTTGGCTTGGCTCAAACATCAGGATAATCTATAGTATTGATGACTTTAATAAGATTATTTTCATAGAAGCTGTCGGAAGTCATAAAGTTTACTAATAAACAAGTTCCTTTGTATTCCCTTCTTTAATGTTCTTTTCACTTTCCGCGATTTGGCTCATAAGATCCGCATCCTGCAATATTTCTATAGTTTCCTTCATCCCTTCATATTCCCTTAACGAGATTCTTATTATTTTTTCTTCCATAACAATTCATAGTTCAAAACTTTATAAACCTTTTTCCTTCGCCCCAGGAAAACTCGGCGTCAAGACCGTCACCTCAAAACCCTTCGTCAATCTCTTACTCAACTCATACACAAAAGGCGGTATCGTATCATTCTCCCACCTCGGAAACGTCGAAGCAAAAACAAGCAGTTTCTTTTTCATTCCAAATCCTCCTCGCTAAATTTCATCTGCCCTGTCCCCGACCCAACAACCACCCGAACATCCATGTTATCCTCAGAAACCGAAAAGTATATAACCTTCTCATACTCTCTACAATCAACAGGTAAATCCTGTATGTCAGAGTGCCGTATGGTGCTCGCTTTAAGTACATGCAGGTTCTGGTTTTTCTTATCTAATTCCATACTGTATAAAACTCCTGTTCAACACGCAATTTCTCAAGATACGATGGATCGTTGTTCTCAAATTTCTGAAAACAGCACCACGCAATCAAATCAGCGAATTGCAAACCACTCCACGAATGAGAATAACTGTGCTCAATCTTGCACTTTATTCCGTCGCTGTTCTCTTCCAGCATTCTCTTAAAATAATCATTAAAATCTTTTTGCAAAAATATATTTCCCTTCGATTTATCTATCTTAATATCTACATCAACGTCGCTCATCAAAATATTCTTGGCCAGTTTCCCGGCAATATAATTATACAGTTTATGTTTATCCTGCTTCGAATAATTGCTAAAAACTTTTCTTTTCTCAAGAATTATATGAAATATTTTCACACCAGAAACCAAGTTTAGTTTCTCAAGCATATGAAAACGAAGAGAATCATACAATTTATACGCTTTCAACTCGTTCATTTTCGCAAGCTCTTTCTTGAATTTATTTCTTCGCATATTTTTTATGATGTGATCAAGAGCACGATAATCATCAACAACTAACGCCGAAATAACCAAAAACTTCGAGCTTCCCGCGCTGAAACCTAAATCGCCGCTCTCATCAATATACATATATTTGAATTTCATTTTACTCCACCCGCACAAATATCTACTCTATTAACTATTTTTTCCCAAACAAAAGGTGGTATCGTATCATTCTCCCACCTCGGAAACGTCGAAGCAAAAACAAGCAGTTTCTTTTTCCTGCTCATCTCAAATCCTCCCTGCCTTTCTCATTAGCAGCATCTTTCTTTATCATGCAAGAAATAAAATCCTCTTTAGTCAACCGAACATATTTTGAACAGCATTTGATTAGTTCATTAGACAGAGAAAACTTCGACCTTCTTTTCTTATCAAAATAACTATACAAAATTACTTCGACTCCTGCTCTCTTTTGAACATCTAATATGATGGGGCAAAAATCTGTATCTGAAGAAACCAAGATTATATTTTTTATCTCTGGATAATCTTCCTTCAAATGACTCAAATCAATAGTCAGCAAAGTATCAACTCCTTTTTGTTTAAACTCCGCTTTTCCGTTTTCATTAATTATTTTCTGAACTCTTCCTTCTCGAATAGTTATCTTCTTACTTTTAGACAAAGCACCAATAAACCGATCATATCCCTTCTTTCGCTTTATTTCATCTTCGGTAGGACGAGAAGATTGAAATGGCGGACAAGTATAGTAAAACAAATGCTTACAGCTCAAACCCTGTTTTTCAGAAATGTTTTTTGCAAACTGCAATTTATCAAATTTAATTCGCGAACCGCTTCCCAAAAACTGTGCGAGTTTATCAATAAATCCCTCATCAATAAAAACTAAAGTATCTTTCATTAACAAGCCCCCCGCAAAGAATTAAAGAAAAAATCATCCAGCGACCGATTAAGATCACTGGGGAACATTCTAATATCTCCAATAACGCCGTGTATATAAACTTTTCCTTCATCAAAACCTTTCATCAATCTCCTGCTCAACTCATAAACAAAAGGTGGTATCGTATCATTCTCCCACCTCGGAAACGTCGACGCAAAAACAAGCAGCTTCTTTTTCATCTTCCCAACCCCCTGCTCGCCCCACTCCCCTCTCGTGTTAAACCACTCCGCGCCCCCGCAAAAACCGAAAAGTATATAACTTCCTTCCCACTCTCAATATTGTATAGGGGAAAGCGACCTGACGAATCCCGTGCTCGCTCTGCGATGATGCGGTTAGTAGGATTGACGGACGCCCTTACCCTATCGTTTTTTTGATTAAGCATATTTTATTCTCTCCAGATTTAACAATGTATCAAGAATTAAACTTAACTTATATTCTACAGAACCCTTCTTAAGTCGGCTTTCTCTTACGACTACACACCTCTGGAGCGCACCAACCAATCTCTCAAAATTCGAAAATTGCCGATCGTCCACCGAAATAAAAACAATGCAATTATCATTCTTCCGAATAAAATCTACAACATCAGCATACACTTCTAAGGTTTCTCTCAAATTCTTTATCTTGCATTTAACAAAATATTTCGCCAATTCCGTTTTTTCAATAACTTTCTTTATCGAATGCAAATAAGAAGATTTATGTCGTACATTTTTATAATGTGAAAATTTAGTTGCCCTGGAAGTTATTTCTTTAATTTGACTGCCACGTAAAATCAAGTATCCTAAAAAATTCTCCGAATAATCTATAAAAATGTAATAATCAAATTCTTTCATCTTCGTCCTCCAAAACCTTCCTCTTGTTTGGTATCTCGGTAGCCGAAATCTTCATCTCCTCGCCTTGCTCAAAAACCTCGCAAATGCTCTCGCTCATGCAATTTTCACTACTTCCATCCATAAAAATCCTTCCCAATCAGATATTAAAAACTTTACTATTTATGTAACTTTCAAGGAATAACTAAAAGTTAATAATGCGGTTGGTCGTTTGGAAGTTGTGAATCGCAGAAATCTCAAAGCAAGAGAATTCCTCAAGGCATTGAAAAAATATGGTTGCGTAGAAGTGAGAGGCACAGACCATGGTGTTATTGTTGAAAATCCAAGAAATAAAAGATCAACAAATGTCCCAATGCACAGGTCAGAAATTGCTGTTTAGATTTATCACAACATTTTAAGACAATTAGAAATTGATAAAGAAGAATTTGAAAAACTTTTTTAGAGAAAAATTCTGGATACTAAAACCGGTTTTTCTTCCCTGACTAACAACCTTTTCTTTTCGGGGTATGCTTCCAAATAAAGAACTACGGACTTTCTGAAGTTGCTAATTGCTTCATCCAAAGTATCGCCAAAGTCAGCAACCCCCAACTCTTCGTTATTAACTATAAAAACTTTTTTTCCGTTCTCATTTTCTTCTCTGACAACAATATTGACTCCAAATTCCTTTTCCATATTTTTCATACACCTTTAAACTATATAAATCTTGTTCCACCTCGGAAACGTCGAAGCAAAAACATAAAAAATTAAAGTAAATTTAAAAATTCCTCACGAGTCATTTTACACTGCCTGATAATCTCAAGCAAGGTCCCTGTATCAATTTCCTTATGTTGCGGAACTACTGTCGGAATTTTACCAGTAGAAGTTTCTTTTATCATAATAACATGGCTTCCTCTTTGCCGTGCTTCAACAAAACCCGACTTCTTTAGAGCTTTAATAACTTCTTTACCCGACAATCTGGGAAGTTTTGCCAATTTGACTTACCTCAAATTTTACAACAAAAGTTTCCTGAGAACCGTATTGTTCTGGTTCACCCATTTCTTCAAGATAAAGAGCGACGGCTTCTTTCAGATTCTCAACAGCTTCTTCAACAGTATAGCCTTGACTAACAACATCAACTTCAGGACATAAAGCAACAAACTGCTTCTCTCCCTTTCTGATAATCGCAGTATAGGACTTCATAATTTTATTAGTTCCCAAAGTTATTTAACCCTTTCGTTCAGCAAATCAGTCGATAAACTGACAAAGGCGGTATCGTATCATTCTCCCGCCTCGGAAACGTAGACGCGAAAACAAACAGTTTCTTTTTCATTCTCTTCTCCCAAAACCTTCCTCTTGTTTAATTTCATCGTCGCAGAAATCTTCATCTCCCTGCCTTGCCTCAAAAACCTCACAAATGCTCTCGCTCATGCAATTTTCACTACTTCCATCCATAAAAATCCTTCCCAACCAGACATAAAAACTTTACTATTTATGTAACTTTCAAGGAAGAACAAAAATAACTAATTAATCAGTTAATGTTATTAATCGAAACTTCCTAAACAACTAATGCACGTATTTGAAACGATAGATAAGTCTGGCAGAAAAATTCATCTATCCAAAGAAAGATGGCAGCACATTCGACTAGAACATCCAGAGATAACAAATGAATATGAAATCGAAAGGCCCTAAAAAATCCATTAAAGATAACACAAAGTGACAGAGATCCTCAAGTAAAGTGGTATTATGAATACAACAAAATCAAGAAAAGATACCTAAAGGTATCAGTAAAATACTTAAATGGCGGCGGATACGTAATTACAGCTCATCATACGAGGAAAATAGAATAATAGAATGAAAGAAACAATGCACATTTATTATGATACTGAATCAGATTACCTAGAAATACGATTCGGAGAACCAACAGAATCATACTACGACAAAATCGGAGAGGATACATTCGTAAGAGTCGACGAGAAAACCGGTGATAAAAAAGGATATGCAATATTCAACGTCCAAAAGAGTACCTCTCCTTTAAAAACAATTGACGTTGAAATTCCAATAAGTTTACTTAAAGTATTAAAAACGAAATCAACAAACAACGGTTACAAAAACATTTAAGGCAGTATCTCAAGAAGTGTATGAAAAAAGTCTGAATAAAAGAAAAACAATCTCCCAAAGCATACCCTTTCCTATTTCTTTTCATAATTACTTCAATCGAATGCAATGTAAACGAACTAACATAAATGATTTCTCACTTCCTACCACGCCCCCAAAGTGTTTCGCATTCATCCGTCTTTTCTTGATTAAGAAGAACTTCTAAATAAACATTGGTATCTATCAGATATATTTTACCACTCTTTCTTTATCTCGTGTTGCAAATCAACAGATTTTTTTATATGTTTCAACGCGCCCCGCCACGAAAAAGCCCTCTTTTTTCTCGAAACAACTTCGATATCAATAACTTCGCCATCCTCAAAGTTCACTTTGTTAATGGGAACAAAACGTCCATTCACAAATCTTACCTTTGTTTATTTTCCATAACCTTCCTAAAACCTCTTCCATCCTTCCGGAACCTTAAATTTAGATGCACAACCCTTATGAGTCCAAACCCCTTCCCACCTGACATACTTACTCCCCATTATTGGTTTTGTAAAACCTACTATCTTATTATGTTTATCCAATTTATCAAGAAGTTTTTTGCAAACAGCACATTTTTCAAAACGATACTTCCTAAATTTCTTCATAGACAACAACCTCATGACAGCAGCCCTATCTCTCCTCAACCCCTTAACACAAGAGTAACCATGCTTAAGAACCGGTTTATATTTCTTTTTTAGCAAGTCTTTATGCATATAATGATCGCAATCAATATCATTACAATTTCCATCAAGGGCCCAATCAATTTCGTCTAAATTCTCTGTCAAAACATAATACTCATCTCTAATTTTTTCATTCATATAAATTTTAAGAAATTTAGAGTTAAATAATTATCTTTCCAACCTCAAACTTTCAACACCCTCCCTCTTTTTGACTCTCTCAATTCTTTCTCTCCTCGCTCGCGCCCTCTCATCTCCCTCCAGCTCCCCGACAAGAATCTCCGCCGTCCCGTTCGCCTTCTCAATCACGCCATTCAACTTTTTCACAACCCCATTAACTTTCTCGACTTTGCCGTCCAGAATCGCGAGCGCCTGCGACTGATCTACCTCGTTCCTCCTCAATCGATAAAGTATCTCGTCCTGCGTTCCTTTTATTGTTTTCATCATATCCGCAATCATTGCCAATATTCCCAGAGATGCCCCGAATATCATAAAAAACACCGAAACATTAAACAACGTCCTCACTGGCGTAGTCGCAGAGTAGATCAGCCAATAGACAAATGAATACCCTCCCCCGATAAACCCTAAAATAAAAATAATCAGCGCAGGCAATCCGAAAAATGTCAACGGCTGTGTGTCCCTCGTCGCCTTTGCGATTATCCCCAGACTCTTAAATCCATACTTCCTCAAATTCCCTGAGATAAAACTTTTCCTTTCAGCGCGATACACCACGTTACACGAGACTTCCTTTATCCTCATCCCTTTTTCTACAAGCTCGATAAAAACTTCCTGCGTGTACGTAAACTTGCCCTTAAGATTCAATCGCAATGCCGCTTCCCTAGAATATGCCCTAAAACCGCACTGCGTATCGCTAAACTTCTCACCTGTAACGTTGCTAACAAGTTTCGAGAACCAATAATTTCCAAACTTTTTTATCGTAGGCATATCCTTTGTCCTGCTCGGATCCAAAAATCTAGAACACGTAACCATGTCCGCTTCATTCTTCAGGATCGGCGCGATAAGCTTAGGAATCTCCCTTGCATCAAACTGCCCGTCACCGTCAATATTTACAATAATCTCTGCCCCCATTCGCAACGCAATGTCAATTCCCTTCTTGAAATTCGCCCCAAGTCCGGAATTTTGTTTCTGCCTAAAAACATAATCTGCCCCCGCCTCTTTCGCGACTTGCGCGGTATTGTCGCTCGAATGGTCATCCATCACCATAACCTTTACGTCGCTGATTCCCGCAATTTCCCGCGGCACAGCTTCAATAACATTCCCGATGTTTTCCGCTTCATTGTAAGCCGGAATCATCACCATAACCTTTGGCTTTTTACTACTATTCTGCATCACATTTATCATGCTTTCCAAACTTATTAAATCCTTTTAAATCTTACCATTTTTGTAACTTCCAAGTTACACTAAAGACATAAAACTTAAATACCCCATTGCCCCTCAGGTAAGCAAGGCAAACATACTATGAAGTCTAAAAACGCCTCCTGGATTGCCTCGGCAGCGATAATCGTACTTTTAGTTGTAGCTGGCCCGGCGCAGGCTTTCAACCTCTTCCTTGATGTAAACAACAAATCGCCAATCCGGGGCGAAACAATAACCTTCACCGCCGAAGTAAACATTCAGCAAGGAGAACGCCTCCCGGTAGATTATCTAACTCTTGTTCTCACTGGCACGGAAAACCAGTTATGTGAATTCTATCCCAGCGGAGAAATAAAAAGCGGCTGCAAAGGCGTCGTCAATATAGTAAAAATAAACTCTCCAGATTACAGCTATGGCTATGGATACGGCTATTATGGCTATGGCTATGACTTCGGTTACGGCTATGGCTACGGTTCCCAGAACTCTGGAAAGCTGACTTACAAAATAACTCTCGACACCTCCCAGCTCCCGGTCGGCTCATTCTCAACAAACCTAAAAGTAAAAATCGGCTCGAAAGAATTTTCCCAGGCCGGTCCTGACTTCTCAATTTCACAACTCGAACCTGCTCGCGGAAGAAGAAATAACCCTATTCAAACAGAATGCACAACTTCATGGGTTTGCTCCGAATTTGGCCCGTGCGATAATGGTTACCAATATCGCTCCTGCGTTTTGGAGAATCCACAATGCGAATCGTTCCCTGATACTCCTGCTCTCACCCGCACTTGTTCAATGCGCCCACTTAGCACTCCGATCGATGAAATCCCATTCCCGCAAGAGCAGCAAACTCAGGAAGAAACCTCTCCTTCTGAAGGCCTCTCCAGAATCACCGGCGCAGTCATCGGACCATTCGGCGCAACCCTCGCAGACTTGTTTCTTGTCGTTGCCGGAATGGTCATTGTCATCGGCGGGCTCTCAACAATCCTGATAATCCGAAGACTTTCTCTAAAAAGAAAATTCGCCTATTACACAGGTGAATTTAGCTAAATAGAGAATCGTGGATTAAAAAACGAAAAGCCGCGATGTCATAAAATATTGTATTTCAAAACTTTAATGTACAATATCGGTGCGATTAATACATTGTTTTGACTTTTAAACAGGAGATTGTAGGAAGTTTTAAAAACTTACGATGATTCTGAATGGCATGGCAGCTAAAAATTGGAGTTGTCGGCATCTGGGGAAGTGATTTTTCTAGCTGTAACTTTTATTTAGAATTTGTTGATTGTTTTTCTTGGAATTGTTTGCGCCAACCCGCCCGCCCGGATAGTTGCGAACTGTTCTCGACCGGAGTTTCTGATGTTCGCGATGATAATTGCAAACAATTCCGAATTGTGCGCTCATCTTTCCGCTTAGGTAGCTGTAACTTTTCTACGAATAACTTTATAATCTCTTTTCGAGATATATTAAATATGGCGATTGTAGTTCAACGGTTAGAACGTACGACTGTGGCTCGTAAGACGGGAGTTCGACTCTCCCCTTTCGCTTTAAGCTCGAGGTAAGATGATAGTTGTTGATTTAGAGACTAGCAGGGATTTATCTCCAGAGAGGAATGGAATCTGGCAGATCGGGGTGGTTGATGTAAATAACTCAAGGGATGTTTTTCTTGAGGAGTGCAGGATTGCTGAGAGGGATAATGTTGAAGAAATTTCACTAAAGGTTTGGAAATCCTTTAAGCGGAGCAAAGTAGTTAAAATTAGAAATTTGATTTGCCAGAGCACGCTGTTTGATGGGTTTTTGTGGGGGAGAGCGAAGAACGGAACCGGGTTTACTCTGCCGAAGGAAACTGGGGAGGGCTGTATTAAGATTGGGCTGCCGGATATAACAGAGTTTTGCGGGATCGAAAGAGGGCTGGAAATTGAGAATGGTAAAGTAGTTAAGGAAGAAAAATCTCATAATGCTCCGGAGGATGCGAAGTTGGAAGCAGAATGTTTTTCAAGGTTGATGTATAGTAAGAATTTTATTGAGGAATTTGATATATTTGGGATACTGTATGCTTTAAGGCGGGGGTAAAAAATGGTAGTCAAAATCGAGTTAAAACTGAAGGCGAAGTTGGATGTTGATTTACCCAGAAAGAAGATTGAGGAGATAGCGAAGTATGTTGGGGAGGAAGAAGCAGTCGATTTCTTTTATATTAACGATAGTGGGAAGGTTAATGAGTTCCGAATAAGGAGATATGGTGACGAGAATGAGGTTGTGCTTAAAGTGCCGGTTTATATGGATGGCATTCAGAAAAATGAGGAGTATAAGTTTAGGATGGATGACGCGGAAGACTTTGCAAGATTTGTAGAAGTTTTTGGGTATGAACTGGCTGCGATTGTTAAGAAGAAGTGTGAGATTTATGAGAAGGGAAAGATAAGCGTCAGGGTCTCAAACGTAGAGAAGCTTGGAAGTTACGTCGAATTGACGAGTGAGTGCGTGGGCGAGTGCATGGATGAGGACGAGAAAAAGAGAGAGATGTTGGCGCTGCTTGGCGAAATATTGGGAGAACGCATGGAGGGCGCGATAGATAATAGATATTATGGTTTGGTAATTAAAGAAATGGGGGGCGGGAATGAAACTTGAGTTTGGAACTGTTAAGGGGTTCCAGGACATTTTGCCGCCGGAAAGCCTGAAGCGGGCGAAGGTGCGTGAGATTATTGAGAAGTGGTTTAGAATATATGGATTTGTGCCGTGGGAAACGCCGGTAGTTGAGTATGATGAGTTGATGCGGCCGGACACGCTGCCGAGCGAGGGGGCGGATGAGGCGGTGTCAGACAGGTTCAGATTACAAGACCGCGGAGGAAGGAATTTAGGATTGAGGTATGAATTTACTTTTCAACTTTCTAGGATAATTAGGGAGAACCCAAATATGAAACTTCCTGTGAGGAGGTATCAAATTGGCGAGGTGTTTAGGGATGAGCCGATTTCTGCGAGGAGGTTTAGGCAGCTTACGCAGTGTGATGTTGATATTATCGGGGATGCGACGATAAATGCTGACGCGGAAGTTTTGGCATGTTTTGCAGATATCTTGAGAGAATTGAAAATTGATTTTGATATTGTGGTGAACAACCGGAAGCTGCTTGAAGGGATAATCGCCAGCGTGGAGATACAGAATGCTCGGGGAGTGATGAGGGAGCTGGACAAGATAGATAAGCTAGGGCTTGATGAGGTGAAAGTAAATTTGAAGAGGTATGCCGAGACGACGCAAATAGTTACTTTGTTGAAACTGCTTGAGAAGGGGATTGATTTTTTCAAGGAGAACGGGTTTGATGGGGTGGAGGAATTGCTTGAATTGCTTGAGGTCGGAAAGGCTTATGGGCTTAAGTTGAATTTTAATCCTAACTTAATACGGGGATTTGGTTATTACACCGGGAATATTTTTGAAATTAGAGTTAAGGGAAGTAAGGATTCGATTGCTGGCGGGGGGAGGTACGACAAAAGTGTCGGGAAGTATTTGGGAAGAGCTATTCCGGCAGTTGGAGTTTCGTTTGGACTTGAGAGAGTTACAGAATTTGCGAATGTTAAATTGGAAGGGTTTCCGAAGGTTTTGATTTTGAGCATTGAACAGGACCTGGCGGCGATAAGACTTGCTTCTAAATTGAGGAAAGAGGGAATTTCGTGCAGTATTGATTTTAGAAAAGTTATGAAGGGTATGGATTACGCGAATGCGATGAAGATACCGTATGTGGTTTTTCTGGGTGAGAGCGAGGTCGGGAGCAAGAAGTATAAGTTGAAGAACATGGAAACGGGGAAGGAAGAGCTTTTGACAGAGGGTTCTTTGATTAAGAGGTTAGCTAAATAATTAATAATGAGGGTGGCAATGGAGCAATGCCGATTGCATCTGTTTAACACATGTATAATTAGTTGATTGGCTTCGGCGCGAGGGTTAGAAGACTAGCAGGATTTTAATTATTTTTTATTTTGTAAAAACTGAAATCGTGTTAGACTTTCTTGAGATGTTTCATAATTTCGGAAAGGCTAACTTTCTTGACAGTAGTGTGTTCATCGCCTGCTCCGGAGTAAACTAAGAGGGCGTCTTCGTCTTCGAATATCGCGGCTGTTGGAAATATCACTCTTTTGTTTTCAAAGGTGATTTCGTGTTTTTTGGATGGAGTTATTATGAATTTCTTTGTCTTTGCAATAAGTTTTTCCGGGTTTTCCAGGTCGAACAGCGCGGCGCCTACGGAATATATGGATATCTTTGTTAGCGCATCCTTCTTAAGTTTGGATAGTTTCTTTAAGACGTTATCCGGAGAGTTCATCATTTTTTTTATCTTCTTGAATATCTCCTTTTCGCTTTCCTGAAATTCTGTGACCGCGTGGTAGAGTAGTAGCCAGCCCCTTTTTGTTTTTATCGGCGGGGGACCTGCACCATTTCTTGGACAGAAGCCTGCTTCTTCGTAAATATCGCTTATCGGTTTTAGGTCTCCCCATGAAATTAGGTCGTTAGAATATGCTATCCAAATGTGCGGCTGGGTAAATTGGAATGATCCTTCCGGGCGGTCAAACGCTACGTATTTTCCGTTTATTTTTTCCGGGAATATAACAACGTCTTTGTCCTGCTCGCCGAATATTATTCCTTTTCTCTCCCAATTTATGCAGTCTTTTGAGATAGCCAGCGCAGTAGAAACGTTCTGTTCCACAGAAAGACTGACGTAGGTCATAACATAAATGTCGTTTATCATGGTTATCCTCGGGTCCTCTATGCCGAGTTCACCGTCTTCAGCGGTTCCGAAGAAGCTTGGCTTTTTGTCTATAGAAATTATTTTGAAGCCGGATTTGTCAAGAATCACTCTTCTGAAATGGGATATGAATGTCAATCTTTTTGTCCCGTCTTTGAAATTGAAGTCATACTCAGTGTTTGATGATATGGTTTCTTTTTTGAATTTATCGATTTTTATTTTGAATTTTTCTTTTCCAATCATTCTGGGAGAGAAAAAGTGTTTATTGTCCTGAATCTTTTTTAGTTTCTCGATTACTCTTACATACATCATTATTTTTCCGTTGGGCAGTCTGACTGCTCCCGGATTTAGAACTCCGATTACTTCAAATTCTTTTGAAGATGGTTTTACATCTTTTGGAGAAAGAATGATGCTTTCTTTTTTGATTTTTAACATTTTACCTTAGATTAGTTTTTTAGCTATATAAATTTTTATGAATACCAGACTCTATTTATTCTTCGACTCTGGTAAATCGAGATTTGCCTAAGTTCAACCTAACTTAAGGCTAGTCAAATCCGCGACGCTTTCTGATTTTACGCCGGGTTGTTGTAATATTTATCTTTACTTATCGTCTGTTAAAATTTTTCTTTAGAAATGTTTAAATACTGTATATACAATTATATATACAATGGCAAGTGACACTGAGAGAGAATTTGAGAGAATTGCTAGGCAGATTGAGGGGCTTAGCAAAAAGATAGAGAAGTTCGTTCCTTACGCTATTATAAAAGAGACTAGCGCGTTCGGGAATTCTTCACATGTGGTACTTTCAAAAAATTTTCTGGATAAGCGAGTCGGGGTAATTGTTTTGGGGGATAAGGAGGAAGATAGGTGATGTTTTTAAGAAGCATGAAAGGAGGTGCGGCATGATATTTTCCATAAGTGAGCATTTGGGATTTAGCGATGAGGAAATATTGCAAATCTTCCGAGAAGATATTGAAATTACTGCTATCAGAGAACCTCTCGAATTAAAGCAGACTTTCTCTGTTCAAGGAAACTAAATTTGTTTAGTTTTTTATTTAGCAGAAATAACTTTATTAATTACATGACTAATGTAATCATAATTCATGGAACCGGTGGAAGCCCTAAGGGGAATTGGTTTCCATGGTTGAAGGAAATACTTGAGAATGAAGGCTGTAAGGTATTTATCCCGAGGTTTCCGACGCCGGAGAATCAATCACTTGAAAGTTGGTTCAGAGTGTTTGATAGTTTTTAGACTATCTAAATGAAGATTGCATTGTTGTTGGACACAGTCTTGGATGTGCCTTTTTACTTAGTGTTCTTTTAGAAGTGATGATTGAGGATGAATTAAGCTGAGAATTCAGTGTAGTGGCATTTGCCGCAGTAGACTCTGCCTTTGTGGTCTGCCAGGAATGTTCCCGGTCCGCATCTTGGGCAGCTTTTTTTAGCTTTCTTTCCGTCTTTGTAATAAGAATACTTCTTGCTTGTTGGTTTGTTCTTATGAGGTTTCTTTCCTTTCTGATCCTTTGATGTTCCGCCTTTTTGTGTAGCCATTATGCACCACCTGCTGACTTTTTAGCTTTTGGTTTTGGTTCGACATATTCCTTATCTTGCACAGAATCATATATTAAGGCGTCAACTAAAAAGCTATTTGCTCCGAAATTGTTCTTAAGGGATTTAATTACCACATTGTCTACATTTGTTTTGAATTTGTCTGCTATTTTTTTCTTAGAGATTTCAAAACCCGGATTTGATTCTGATTGGATCGCTGCTAGAGTCTCTCTTCTTTTTAGCAGGGGATTTCTGGTATCGGAAATTATTTCCATTTTATGTTTTTATTGCATATTCTCCTTTGTCTTTGATTTTGAGTTTTTGGGCTATTTCAGACTGCTCTGGATTTAGTATAGTTATCTTCCCTTTGAAATTCTCACTAGCTTCTTCTGACCCACATCTTGGGCATTTTAGTCCGGAATAGATTGTTTTGCATTTTTTACATGCTTTTTGTTTTGCCATTATTTCTTTTTCTCTCCTTTAGATTTTTTCTCTCCTTTTGCTGCTTTCTTAGTTGCCGCGTCTTTTTTCTTCTTTTCTTCTTCCATCCATTTTAGTTCTCCTAGTCCGGTTTGTCTCATTGTTAATCCTATTTTTGGAACGCCAGCTTTGTAGCTTATCGCGACGATTCTGACCAGGCAGTCATCGCCTTTTCCGATTGATCTTTTAGAAGACTTGCCTGAGAGAGTTCCGGTTTTGCTTAGCGATACATAGTCTTCCATGGTTTGGGAGATGTGAATCATCCCGCGGGCCGGGCCGATTTGAATAAATGCTCCAAAGTTTGTTATTTCGGATATTGTGCCGTAGACAAGTTCATGTAGTTCCGGTTTCCAGACGAGGATTTTGAATTTTGTGTTGTAATAGGCAGCTCCGTCGCCGGGGATTATTACTCCTTCTTCTATTTCATTTATTTCTAAGACTGTAATCACGTAGCCGAACTCTTTGGTGACTGAGCCTATGAAGTTTTCTTTTAGCTGTTTTTCTATAGCTTCTTGCGTAGGCAACCCGAAATGTTTGGGTTCAACTCTTACATGATCTTCGACATCTAATATGTAGAACATTTTGTTATTATGTTTCTGAGATAAAATTGGTTTTTAAAGTTTACTGAATGTGTTTTTTGAGCGTTAAAGATATAAATGATTGACGGCTAGTGGTTTTGGAAGCCCACATGGCACAATCGGACAGTCGGACAGAAGTCCTCAAGTGTCATGTGAAACACAGAAGCCCACATGGCACAATGGTACTGCGCTGGTCTCGAGAACCAGTTTCCGCAAGGATTTCCAGGTTCGATTCCTGGTGTGGGCGGATACAAAGTTATACCTTGTAGGGGTTTTTAGGCACATAAGATTGCGGAAAGCTGCGGTAAGAATCAATCGAGCTATTCTTTTGTTTTTTCGTGATCGAGTTCCTGCATGTTCCTTTTCTGATTTCTTTAATGAATTTTTTTAACTCCCAGGTCTTCTTTTAAGCTTTTAATGAATTCTTTGAATGGATGTCCGCTTGCAATTTGGATTTTCTTTAAGTGACGGCGTGCGCAATATTTTCCTTTGTTTATCAGAGTTTTGGACTTAGAGAAGTCAAAGCCGTCTACATTTTCAAGATTAATATTTATGACTACGTCTGCTTTTTCTCCAAGCAAATCTGCTGCGCTAATTTCACATTCTCTTATGTGCAGGGATTTCATTACATTTTGATAGATGCTTGGTAAATTTTTGCCTGACTGTTTTGGCACTGCTTCATCATTTAGTATGGGTTTTTTATTTTTCATGTAGTTTACGTTTACTGCAATTACAATGTCTGCTCCCATTTTGCGCAGGATTTCTGTCGGGATAGGATCTACAACTGCTCCGTCGATGAGGACGCGGTTTTTGTTTATCAGTGGTACGAATATGCCTGGAATAGAGATGCTTGCGCGAACTGCTTTTGCGACGCTGCCGCGGTGGAATATGATTTCCCTGTTGTTTTCAAGATCAAATGCGGTTATGTAGAGCGGAATTTTTAGATCCTTGAAAGTTGTATCTTCTATTAAGTCGTTTAGAATTTTTTCAATTTTTTTGCCTTTGATTAGCCCGTGTCTTGGAAATGTGTAATCGAATAGTTTTTGGTTTTTTAGTTTAAGCGCCTGTTTTTCAATTTTTTTAGCATTTGGTTCCATTGCATAAAGCGCTCCAACCAGTGCGCCCATGCTGGTACCTGCAATTAGGTCTATTGGAATATTATTTTTTTCTAAAATTTCTAAGACGCCTATATGTGCTAAGCCGCGTGAGCCGCCACTGCTTAGAGCCACACCTACCTTTTTTTTGTTGAAAATTGGCATGGCTGAACAAGCAGAATGGCGGATTTAAATCTTTTTGGCTGTTGGAGATCTTTTTGCGCGAGTCAATAAACACTACTTGTCATTCAGTCTCCAGATAAGGTTAGGGAATTAATGATTGGGGGCGACTATTTTTATAGGTTTGAAGCCGACGAATCGCCAGAACTGGGTCGTGAGAGTTGCGGTCTTTTCTTTGAAGTAGTGTTTGACACTTTGTCTCACTGAGAAAGGTTCTACTGGCTTGACTTCTTTTATTATGGGTAAGAGGATGGATACTGAGATGAATCTCATAACTGAGCTGATAAAGAATGTAGCCAGTATTGGAGTTATGCCGATCGGATAAATGTCAAGGGTGGTAAAATATCCGCCGAGCATTGCGCCTACGAAGATGCCTGTGCCAGTGAAGATGTTTAAGTAGGTAGTGCAATAAGGCATTTTTTCTTTGGATACGGCTTCGTAAATGAACGTCGCGGATGCATGGTTGAATCCAGCCCAAGTAAAACCACCTAGTATCTCTAAAAAGAAGAGGTAAAGGACGAGGTTTGTCTTGCCCATTGGAACAAATAACCAGGACAGCATCCAAAGTAATGGTATGATCGGGATTAAGCATCCTGTTATTTTGAGTATCTTGACGTTACCGTGTTTGTCTGAGAATTTGCCCCAAAGGGGGAGGAAAACCAAAGTCGAGACGACCGGGCTTAAGATTATCAGTGTGTAGGAGAAATAACTGAGCTGCAATTCTTTTAGCATATAGACTGCGAAGAATGGTCCTGCGACCGCAGTAGATAGAGAAATTAATGAAATCAGAATGACGAATCGTCCGAAATTGTTTTTGGTCACGTGTTCTATGAAACTTAGGAGTGAGAAGTAGCTTTTTTTGTCAGGTACATATTTTGGTTCGTATTTTTTTGTGAATAAATATGCTGCGATCGTTCTTCCTATGAAGGCGATTGTGAAAATTATCGCAAAGCCGAAGAAGACGTTGCTTTCTTGGAAAGAGTCGAGGATGATTCCTCCTAAAAGCATGCTGATAAGTACGACTCCAGTTATTATTTTATTCCGGTTTGAGAAATATTCCCCGCATTTTGACGTTAGGATGTCTCTCATCCAAGAGCTCCAAGCCGGGTTGCCTAATGCGCCGGCGAGTATAAGAAGGGAGTAGACAGCTATGACGAGATAAGAAGCGACTGTGGTGCTTAGTCCGTTGAAGAAATACAGCCACCCAACTACGATGAGGGGGAGCCATAGCATCGCTTGAGTGGAAATGCACCAAAGTATTATTTTCTTTCTGGAGGATTTGTTCATCAGATGGAGTGTCAGAAGCTGGAAGAAGTTTCCAATAAACCCTGGGAATGAAGAGAGCAGGGCGATTTGAGGGTTGGTTGCGCCAAGCGCGAGGGCGTAGGGAGTTATATATCTGATACCAAAGCCGTCCATCAAGCTTGAGAACGCCCCTTCTTTTACACTTATTTTTCGGGCTTGCTCGATTTTTTGTTCTTCAGTAATAACTTGGGCTGTCTCTTTTTGCATTGTTTATCGAATGAATGTGGATTTTAAACTGTTTCTAATTTTTGCGAATTTCGAAACTCGAACAGAAACAGTTTGAATTATCTGGGTAAATCAAATACTAACTTGATTTTACTTTGCGAGATGGCTCGTCATTTTTCTCGCGGCGCGATTTTAATCCTTTTCTGTTTCTGAGCAAGATGAAGAAGATCATGTAGATGAAGACTGCGACGTAGATTATGCTTAGAATCACGAATATTGTGAAGAATGCAGGATTTGTCCGAATTATGTCTGCCCCGAGGTAAGTCTGGACGAAAATGAGCGGGGCGAGGCCGAGGGCAGTGGCTAGAGCGAAGCGAGATGGTTTCATGTTACTAAGACCTGCCAGGTAGCTGAAGATGTCGGACGAGGTGAACGGATTTATTCTGAGGAAGAATATCGCAAGGGAGCCGTATTTTTCTGTTAATTTGTCAAATCTTTTTTTTGTCTTTTTGTCAATCTTTTTTATTATATACGCATGGGCGATAGTGCGGGCTATATAGAAAGCAAGGAGTGCGCCCAGGATGTTTCCGATAAGCACGAGGATTCCGCCGAGGAGGGTGCCGAACATAATGCCTGCTGCGACGTAAAGTATAAGCGGGGGGAGCGGTGCGAGGATGACTTCGAGAATTACTAACGCTATGAGAACGAACGCGGACAACGGGCCGAACGATTCAACATCTTCTATGAATGAGTCAATGTCGCTTTTTGTAAGGTCATAAACAATACTTTCTCTGAAGTAAGAGAAAGCAAAGAATGAAAGTATTAGCACGATCAGCGATATTAAAATAATATTTTTTGTTCTCTTTTTCATATAAGGATTAGGGCGGGAGGATTTATATTATTTGGGTTTAGAAAATATAAATTCCGAGTTCTATAATAAGCCAGAGAACTATGTAACTTATCGCTCTCGGGATGAATCCGAAGAGCATCATGTTTTTTGTTTTCATGCCGAGCGCGCCAAAGATTATCGGGACATATGGGATGGGGGTGGTGAATGCCGCGACCAACACGAACCATCGCCCGTAGGAGTTTAGTAACTTCTCAGTTTTTTTGACTCTGTCTTCGCCGAAAGCCTGCTCTGCAAATTGTTTTCCGAATCGCCTTCCCAGAAAGAATCCCATGACCGCGCCCAAAGCCGAGCCGATTATTACGAATAGGGTTGTTTGTGCGAGTGGGAATCCGAGAACTGCAGCGTTAAGCATAAGGATTGTTGGGGCGATGAATTCGGAAGGAATTCGAGCACGGCAGACACAATCATTATGAAGAAATATCCGTAGCCTTGTGCTTCTGCAGTTATGAGGGAATTTAGTTCGTCGCGGAAGATGATACTTTCTACGAAGATTACCAGAACGAAAAGAGAAATAAGTATCCCGAGAGCAGCGAGTGATTTGTTTCTTCCTTTCATGAAGCTATCAGGTATCAGGTTATTTTAATCCTAGTGTTTTTGAGCTGGCGGGACATTTCTTTCCAATTGAGCAGGCCGCTTTTTGCACTTGGGGCTTGGATGACTGATTCGGCGTTTAGTGAACCCATTTTGACGGCTGTCTTGATGTCATTTGTTTTTATTATTCCTGTGACGAAGCCTGAGGCAAATGCGTCGCCTGCGCCCGTGCGTTCGGCTACTTTGATGTCTCTTGGGATTGATGTTAGGATGTGTGTGCCGTCTGAAACTTTGTTACCTTTTGGACCGTAGGTTATACAGATGATTTTTGGACCTAGAGCGTGAAGACCATTGAATAAATCTCCTTGGGGGATTAAGTCTTTTGCTTCGCCCTCGTTTAGAATTAAAATTTCTGCGTGGGTCAGGATTTGCCCGATGTGATGTGCGCCTTTTTTTGTCAGGTAACTTGCGGGGTTGTAGGCGAGCTTGATGTTATTTTTTGAGGCATAGAGCGCCAGAGCTTTTTGGGTGTTTAGAGAGTTTTCGTCTGCGGCGGAGAAATAGAACCAATTTGTTTTTAGGTTTTTCAGATTTATGTCTGAGAGTAGAATGTCGTTTGATTTTTCTTTGTAAGTGAGGATTGTGCGGTCATGGTCTTTGCTGTCAAGGACTATTGAGAAGTCGGTTTGTCCGGGTTCTTGTTTGCCGAGGAAGGTTATCTTGTTTTTTTTAAGTTCGTTTAGGATGAGGTCTGCGTTGCTATCTGTGCCGACTTTGATTATCGCGCCGGTTTTGAGGCCGAGTTTTGCGAAGGCGACGGCAGTGTTTGTGCCGGCGCCGCCGGTTGAGAATTGGAGTTTGTTGATTGCGATTTTTTCGCCTATGTTGTAGCACATTTTGTTTTTGGTTTCTTGGACGTTTGTATAAACAAATGCGTCAACTACTGCTCCGCCGAAGGTTATTATGTCGAATTTCATTTTAATCTTTAAAATTATTGTTTATTATTTTTGAACGTAAGTTTTTTAGTTCTTCTATCATATCTTGAGCTTCGCTAACTGAAACATCTTCTCCATAATAATTAAATCCGTTTCTGATAACTCTGTATTTATCAAACATGTCCGAAGCTTTTTTATCGTTAATAATTTCTTTTAGAAAGCAGGTTATACATTCGTGATTATATATTTTATATCCTTTTTTCATGGCGAGTGCCTCTAGTGCGATTCTTATTGAATCATAAAGCAATCCAACTTTTGAAGGTGCTGTATTTTCATTAATTTGTAATTGCTCATGAGAGATTAATTTTTTCTGACTCGATCTTAGCAGAGATTCTATCTGTTCTTGTTTAGAATATTTCTCTTTTACAAATCCTCTTTTTTTACATTCCTCCCAGTCCATTAGTAACTGCCTCTAATCAGATGCCCTCTTAATATTCCAGTTCTTAGTTCTTTATTAACTTTTTCTAAAGACTCAAATGTGAATAAGTGTATTTCCTTGCCGAGTTTTTTTTGGAATTTTTCTAAATTAGGATTTTTCTTGAATTCTGTAAATACTGCCAGGTCTATATCTGAATTTTCATTAACTTCGAGATTTGCCAGAGAGCCAAATAACGTGATTGCATTTGGATGAAGCTCTTCGATTAGATATTCTATTAAATCTTTTAGTTTTTCTTCCCAATAAATGTGCGAGAGTTTTTTCAGTACGGGGTTTTCTCTGTCCGCCCTGAAGAGCAGAAACCTTCGGTCTTCTCTTTTCTTTAGGAGGTTTTCTGAGTAGAATTCTTTTAGCATTTTTGAGGCGGTGGGAGGCGTGACTTTTATTTTGCGAGCGTATTCTCTAACGGCGATTTCTCTATAGCAATCTTCAAAGAAAGGTTTTAGGTTGTTAATTATATTTAACATGTGTAAAATATAATTTATAGGTGTTTAAATAGTTTTCTTTTGTTGTTTTTTGTTTTGTCAAACTTAGAAAATATATTTAATGTTGCATTCCTTAATCCCTTTGTTCTGAATATGAAACTTAAACGGCAAATCACTCTCGGTAATTCGTTTAAAAGTTGCATTCCTTAATCCCTTTGTTCTGAATATGAAACTGAAAAACAAAAGGTTATTATAATAAGAATGCCTGAGTTGCATTCCTTAATCCCTTTGTTCTGAATATGAAACAATTTAACACAAAACATAGAATCAGAGGGTGGCTGTCGTTGCATTCCTTAATCCCTTTGTTCTGAATATGAAACTTTCACATATCTGGCCAACATTCACACCTGTCTCTCTAGTTGCATTCCTTAATCCCTTTGTTCTGAATATGAAACCTTGATAGCCTGCTGCAATGTCTGAAGCTTTTTGATGTTGCATTCCTTAATCCCTTTGTTCTGAATATGAAACATATAGATTCTATCGATTTTAAGAAATACGGCTTTGTGTTGCATTCCTTAATCCCTTTGTTCTGAATATGAAACCCCCTGCAACCCTTGAAGTGCCTTACAGTAAAACTTGTTGCATTCCTTAATCCCTTTGTTCTGAATATGAAACTTGCTGGTGCAACTATTCAATACTTCGAAGTTCCTGATGTTGCATTCCTTAATCCCTTTGTTCTGAATATGAAACTTCATGCGGATCCGAGCTTCAAGATAGTTGTCATAACGTTGCATTCCTTAATCCCTTTGTTCTGAATATGAAACCAAAAGTATTTAAAGCATAATTCTTATCATTAATTAAGTTGCATTCCTTAATCCCTTTGTTCTGAATATGAAACCAATA
Source organism: Candidatus Pacearchaeota archaeon UBA73 (assembly GCA_002496015.1). Lineage (GTDB taxonomy): Archaea > Nanobdellota > Nanobdellia > Pacearchaeales > GW2011-AR1 > UBA73. The sequence goes on from DAIF01000015.1 coordinate 43,985, forward strand.
AAGAAAGAAAAGATATTGTTTGTGTCTTTATGTTGCATTCCTTAATCCCTTTGTTCTGAATATGAAACCTATCAGTGAATACATGATCAGGTTCAGGTTGATGCGTTGCATTCCTTAATCCCTTTGTTCTGAATATGAAACTAGTGTAGCAAGTGTGCACAGTGTTCAGGATCCCTTAGTTGCATTCCTTAATCCCTTTGTTCTGAATATGAAACTCAGGATTGAAGGTTCAGCTCCATCTGGAGGTGCTGCTCGTTGCATTCCTTAATCCCTTTGTTCTGAATATGAAACCTTTCTCAGCCAGTTTCAATCTATCTATGGCATGAGTTCCGTTGCATTCCTTAATCCCTTTGTTCTGAATATGAAACTACGTTTGATATTTGTGAGTGTGATTGCTTCTTTAGTTGCATTCCTTAATCCCTTTGTTCTGAATATGAAACAGCCTCGAGATTTAGCCCCTCAAGGCTCATAGGATGCAATTTTATTTCCATTTTTGGAATGTGTGATTTTTGCATTTTGATTTATAAAGGTGTTCTGATTCTTTTGAATCAGAACGGGATTGATGGATTGGTCTGTTCATTTTATCTAAGCCGAAACTCAAATAAAACTACACATATGATTCCAAACCTTTTCAGATTTACATCTTATTGCGTTGCAACAACGCCAATCTTTTTGGGTATACCCTCAAGATATCTTAGTAAGTCATTATTATGAATCTCCATAATAATCAGTCATAAGCTTACGCCTTCGACATTATAATTAGATATTAAAAATATTTAAACCTTTCTTTGCGATGTTTATTGAAGCATTATAATCTGAGTTTAATATAATCCCACACTTATTACATTTAAATAAACTATAATTTCCATTAAATGGCCTTTGCGTATTTACTTTTTCTCCACAATGAGAACATTCTTTACTTGTATAAGCAGGTTCAATGTAAATAACTTTTATTCCTTCCCTTTTTGCTTTGTAATCTACCAAATCCGATAATTTTTTAAAAGTAAACAAAGAAAGTTTATATTGCTCTTTTTTTGACATTTTGCTTCTACTCTTTTTTGGTTTTTCTAATTTTTCAAAAACAATAAAAGCATTTTTTTCTTTGGCAAAATCTACAATTTGCTTTGAATAATTATGAAGAATCAGCTGTATTTTATCTTCTATATTTCGCATATTACTTTTCTTTCTAATTTTATTGTGTTTTCTTCTTAGAAATTTATCTCTTTCTTTTTGTAAATTCTTTAGTCTTAAAATTTCTGAACTACTAAGAAATAACGGGCGTTCATTTTTACCGTCATTGCTAACAAAGGTATAAACTGCAATATGACTTATTCCCCGATCAATTCCAACAGCTCCGGAATGGGTTGTTTTTATCTCGGGTTTTGTTTGTAAGGTATATTGTAAATAAAAATCATCACCCCTTCTCAATAAATAAGCATATTTAGGTTTCTGATTTTTTATGATTTCTATTTTTTCTTTCAACCAGTTCAGTCGTTTTTCTTTTTTAGGCAAATCTAGTTCATATTCTTTTGGCAAACTTTTTGAGATTGTAAAGGAGACTTTGTTAGTGTCCGTGAATTTAACCGATTTATCCAACATTAATCTTCGTGCTTTAAAATTAATTTGTCCCTTTTCTTTCAAAGATTTTTCTTCCCTTTTAATATTTCTATCGAGAGCTTTTATTTTGCTATTAACGACTGATAAAGAATAACCTCTAAACTCTTCTATCTTCTTTTCCTTATTTATCCAAGCTGGATGGATGTATCTTTCAACCTTTTGTCTTTCTATCTTTGGGCAGACAAGTCTCTTTCCCTCACGAATGTCAATAAATTCTTGTAGCTTTCTCATCATATCATTTAATCTTCTGAACCTTTCTTTTCTTTGTTTTTTGATAGATTTATCTAAAATAAAGGCTTCACGAATTGCATAATTAAAATGAGTTTTAGAAATCCTATTTGTTGAATTCTTTATATTAATGTCGTATTCGGCCTTTCTTCCCTTTGCTGAATACATCCTCTTTCTTATTCCATTTTCACTAAATTTATTCCGATAACATTCTTGACAAAATGGTTTTCCGTTAACATATCTAACAACTTGTTTTCCACAAGAACAGGATTCAGAGGGAAAATCCCATATTTTTTTGCCATCTTCATCTAAAAGTTGTTTTTTATTTTCATCTAACTTCGCTTTTCCAGCAAATCGGTCATCTGCCAATTGTTTTTGAATAATCCTTACAGCAAAATTAATCGCCTTGCCGTATTCATTAAAATAGTTATTTAGTTTCTCACGGGTTTCTGAGTTTAGTTTAAGTTTAAATTTTATACCGGTTGTTACTTCTGCATTATCAAAGTTTTCTTCTTCCATTTTAATATATTCTCCTATAACAACTATCAACCAACCTCTTCTTATATTTTGTGGCTGGCGGATAAATTTCATTTCCTATAATCTCCCTAACTTTCTTAATAACTTCAAATAACTCTGTTTTGTCTTCTAAGTCTATCTTCACCAAATCATTTGACAGTTCATATTTAACATAGCCGTGAGGGACTTTATACTTCAACACTTTCTCTATTAGCATGGCTTCAAATAAAAGCTGCAATCTTTGTGTTTTGTAAAATCCGCATAGAGGTTTTTTTGCATATTTCAACTGCAATGGATAAATTTCTTTTGCTTCTTCATTTATTATTATGCAATCTGCTTTAGTTGCATATTCTTCGGTTTCCAAAGAAACATTATACTTTCTTGTTAGTTTAGAATTCCATAATTTTCTTTTTATTATCTTGTTTCTCGACGTATCTTTCTTAAATGAAAAATCTTTCTCGAGTCCTTTCTTCTGTTTGGCGCTTTTAGTTTGCGGTAGTTTTAAAACTCTCGTGAAATAAACAATCCTCGGGCAATATTCGTAATTCATAATATCAGCAGCAGTAATCTTGTCAATCATTTTGGAAAATCACAAACCCTTTATCTTTCAGTCTCTCTTCATTTAGTTTACCTATTATCTCCTTCTCGGAAAAACACGACTTGCAAGCCGGAATCATAAAAATACAGTCTTCTGGTTTTAATTCCAAATCTTTTATTTCTAAGATTAGCATTTCCGCCCGGTTTTTACTTAAGTTTCCTATGAATGAACTTTTCTGAACCCTGAAAAGCCCGTAGTTTTTACATTTGGAGGCTATTTTGCCCCTTATTTTATTTTCACTTATGTCGTAAATCAGCCAATATAACATTAGTCTCTCCAGATAAAAGTTTCGATTTTAGTTGATTGTCCTAATAAATACTTAACAATTTCTCTCCCTTGCTCCAAAATTATATTCGACATTCTCAGTTTTTTATTTTTAAAATTCATTTTCCAATCAAACGCTTTCATAACTTCTTCTATAATTTTTGTCCTTGCTTCTTTGGTTAAAAGTTTGCCTTCTCCGATTATTTCAACGTCAGATTCGGATAATCTTTTCTGGACAAAAAGTGTGATTATAACTCTGTCAATTATCGCTCTGAATTCCTCAACCATGTCAAGAACCATTGACGGCTTTCCATATCTGTCAGTATGTAAAAATCCTAAATAGGGGTCTAACCCTGACAATATACAAGCTCTTTCAATCTCAGAATATAAAATTCCATATCCGTAATTCAAGGACATATTGAAAATATCCTGTCCGTTAGGGTCTCTGTTTTTCAACGGGCAGATTCTGTTAATGCATTGGAAATAAACCGAGGCGCCATAACCTTCATAACCCAAAAGGGTTTCCCTGACCGAATCTATATCTCCCTCCCGAATCTTGTCTATTTTTGCTAAGTTGTCTTCTAACTTTTTTATGTCTTGAGAAAAAATTTTATCGCGCGTTTTGCTTAATCTCTTAATTAGGAAAAGCTGATTCCTTAATTTGGCTTTTAATATCTCCTTTACTATGGTAACTCCACGTTCATCAAAATAAGCTTTGGCTTGCTCTCTTCGTGTTAATGTTGTTCCGCCTAGAGTACAAGGATAAATTCTCGCGAAAGGCTTCCCATGAAAAGAAGTGAACACAATATCTATGTTTTTTTCAATAGCCAGGCGCACAACACCTTCAGAAATTGAAGAGGGAGAAGAAATAACAATTTGTTCTACGTCATCTGCTGAAAATTCCTCGCTCTTTTCCTTACTTTTCACTACAAATCTATTTTCTTTTTTAGATAGGTAGGAGCCATATTCGTTTATTATTAATTTCATAATTTCTGAGGCAGAAAGAAGTTTATAAAAATATCGTTTTGTTGTAATCGGATAGTTAGTACAATTTTCCTTTTGTTGGTGGTTTTCTACATCACATTTGATTTTTCAGAACTTCCAATCCGGGAAGCTTCTTGCCTGCGACGTATTCATCCAAAGCGCCGCCGCTTAGCGAGATGTAGCCGAATTTATTTTTTGGAATGTGAAGTTTAGCTATGGCTTGGGTTGTGTGACCGCCGCCAACGATGCTGAAGGCCTTGCTTTGAGTTATTGCCTTTAGGATTGCTCGCGTGCCTTGGCAGAATTGTTTTTCTTCGCAGTAACCTGCAACGCCTTTCATGAAAATTGATTTAGCTTGTTTGATTTTTTGGACATAGAGTTTTTGAGTTTGCGGGCCGATGTCGAAGATTTCGTATTCACTTGGGAATTCTTCGAGGGAGAGGTCTTTGCGTTTGTTTTTTATTTTTACTGCGAAGTCTATCGGAGTTTCTATTTTTTTTACATAAGGTCTGAGAAGTGGGACGAATTCTTTTATTTTATCTGCGAGGAATTTATTTTGAGCGCCGAAGTTTACGCCCCTTGCTATTGTGCAGAGCTGGCCGAAGACTCCGCAAGTTAAGATGTTTGAGTTGTTTTGAGCGCTCTGTTCTGAAGAATCTTCTTGCGAGATTTTCGGATTCCCACTTATTTCGACTGTCGTCGAATCCCTGCTCGCAGACACGAACGTAATATTTTTTATTCTACTCGGTTCGTATCGTGCTCGCCCTTTCCTCCCCGCCCCATTCGCCCCAAGATTAGGAAAATCTCGCGAATTTTGAACAGGGCTGTTTTGAAGGATTGAGATGTTTTCTTTTGGTTTTGTGCCGCCAAGGATGAAGAGCGTGTTTTTTAGATTTATTTTTTCCAGACTTTTGACTTCTTCCTCCATGACTCTGCCCATTCCTGATGGGAGGACTTTCGGAAAGCCGGTTACTGAAGATTGGGCGCGGTGGGAAACTGAAAATGCGTCGTTGATGTAGATGTCAAATAGTGGGGCTAATGTTCTGACGAAAGTGTTATTTTCCGTGCCGTCGAATTCTTCTTTTAGATTTCGGACGTTGTCGAGGAGCAGGACTTCGCCGGGCTTTAGGGCTTTTATCGCCTTGAGCGCTTTTTCTCCGATGATGTCCGGGACGAATTTTACTTTTATCAAATGAGAGTGTTGTTTTAATGACGTGAAGTCTTCATCGCCTGGGCGGCCTTGATGAGCAAGGATGACGGTGATTGCTTTTTTGCGACGGAGTTCTTTTAGCGTGAGTTGGTGGGCTTTCATTCTTTCCGAAAGCTGGGCTTTTCCTTTTATGATTTCTGTGTTTAGATCTAAACGCAGGAGGACTCTTTTGTTTTTTAGATTGAAATCTGAAAGGGTTTTGATTGCCATTGTGTTATATTAAAGTAAATTGGTATTTTAATCCTTGTGTTTATTCTTTACTTTTGCAATTATCATTTCAATAGGAGTTCCGCTCATCTCTTTGAATTCTTCAATTTTTATTAATTTTAGTCCGGCTTTGTCTAGTTCTTCTATTATTTCTTTCTTTGATTTGTTTCCTTGTTTTTGTGTCGTGTAAATAAAAGCAGACTTAGGATCTTCTTTTAAAATTCTTTTGACTTCTTTTAAAATGCCCGGCCACTTCTGACTTTTTGTAAATCCCGGGCGTCTCGCGATTACTAAATTTTGAGTATTTTTCTTTAGGCCTGTTTTATTAGCGTCTTTGAATGAGATTTGAGCGTTCATAACTTTTAGTTTTTTCTTGTATTCCCTTGCTTTTTTGCACATACTTTTTGAAGAATCAATTAAAATTATTTTTCCTTCTGGGATTATTTCTTTAGCTATAAATAATTCAAATATCCCTAATCCCGACGCTATGCTAGTAACTTTTAGGTTTTTTCTTGAGAATGTATGTTTTCGGAATAGGGTAATCTCACGAGGGTTGCTTTCGTAAGCTACTATTTCTCTCCAAATCGCAGCTAACTTCTTGTTGTATAATATGTTATTTTTATTCTTTAAGTTGTTCATTATTAAATCAATTTCTTTCATTCTTTTTTTAGAAGGTCTTTTGCCAACTGTTTTTTTCAGGAATTTTTGGTATTTTTCTTTGATGGTTTTTGCTGTCGGTTTCATTCTTCGATATACCCGCCTTTTTGGAGGTTCCAGAGTTCTCTGTATGGTCCGGGTTCGTTAATCAAGTCGCGATGCTTACCGACTTGGATGATGCGCCCTTTGTCCATGACGACGATTTTGTCGGCGTGCATGATTGTTGACAAACGGTGAGCAATTATTATTGAAGTTCTGTTTTGCATTAAGTTGCGGAGGGCTTTCTGGATTTCAAATTCTGTTTTTGAATCAAGGGAAGAGGTGGCTTCGTCCAAGACTAAGATTTTTTTGTTTGCGAGAATTGCGCGCGCTATTGAGACTCTTTGTTTTTCTCCACCGGAGAGTTTGACACCGCGCTCTCCGACTATCGTGTTTTCTTTTTTTGGTAGTCGGGAAACGAATTTGTCAAGCTGGGCGAATTTAATTGCGCGCATCACTTCTTCTTTTGAGGCAGAGGGTTTTGAGAAGAGGATGTTGTTGTAGATTGTGTCGTCGAATAGGATACATTCCTGCGGCACTATCGAGAGTTCTGAGCGGAGGGATTCCTGCCTGAGGCTCTTGATGTTTTTTCCATCTATTAGAATTTCTCCTTTGGGGATGTCATACAGTCGATAGATTAATTTTACGAGTGTTGTTTTGCCGCTCCCGGAGTGACCTACTAGCGCGACATGTTCTCCCGGATTGACTTTCAGGTTTAAGTTGTGGATTGTGTGATTTTTTGTCTTGCTATAGTAGTCGAATGTTACGTTTTTGAATTCTATTCTTCCTTCTTTGACTTTTAGATTCTCGGCATTTTCTTTGTCTTTTATTTCGTTTTTTATCTCGTCGTATTTGAACAGGGCGTCGAAGTCGCCTAATGAAATGTAGAACCCTCGGATTGAGTGAACGAATCCCCAGAGCGGGCCGATTATTCCGATGTAGACAGAATAGATGAATGCCAGCGTGCCGATTGAGATTTCACCGTCAATGAATCTGAGGAGCGGGAAATAGAAGATGAAGAATGTACCGATGCCCACGATAAGATTGATGCCTACTGAGAATACTTTTCCGTAGTTCCAGAATCGGAGCCGTTTTACTCGGGTGTCTTCAGCGAGTTTTGCATATTTTCTTTGGATTAGTTTTTCTTTGCCATAATATTTTATAGAGTCTATGTTTGTGAACACATCCGATATCATTCCTTTTTCGTAGTCTTCTGCTGTGTTTGCTTCGATATGCGCCTGTTTTTGGATGTGCGCAATGTAAAATCCGAATGAGATGAATGCGGTTGATGTAACAATAAGCAATACTGCTGACATCCATTCCATTGTGAACAGGGAAATGGAGACGACGACTATCTGTAGGAAGACTGGGGCGAGGTTGAAGATGAAGAAGTCTGTCAGCCTTTCAAGTGCGCTTGAACCGCGATTGAGCTTGGAGATTAACGAGCCGGTTTTATGGGTTGTGTGGAAGCTGTGCGAAAGTTCGACAATATGATCGAAGAATTTTTTCTTGAGGTCGAAAATCATCTTTGATTCAAGGAGGTTTGTGATTCCGATTCTGATCCAGTGGTTTATGAGTTTGAATAATAAGGTTCCTATATAGATTCCTGCGATGAGGAGCAGAATGTTTACAAAAGCAGTTCTTTCTAGAGTGCCTGCGAAATATTCTGCGCCGTTGTCGAGAATAATTTTGAAAAGATATTTTTCTACGAGGTTGGCGACTTCATAAATGGTGGCGATGATAATTAGTAATATGAAAAGCCATTTGTAAGGTCTGGCTATTTTCCAGTATTTTCTGAGGTTCTCTTTGAAATCTATTTTTTTATAAAGTTCTCTTTCTGGCATGTTACTTTAAGTTATTACACATGTTTAAATAATTCGGCGCATTAAGTTTTTGATGCATCGGAATGTTGATTCGTGGGGTCATGAGTATTCTAAGCTTGAGGAATCGCAGGACGATTCAGAGGATGAATGCGAAGAGGAGGACATAGGCAATTGACGGGCGAGAGGTTTTTAGAGTTTTCGGATGATAAAGTTTAATAATCTGTTTTTTCTTGGAGCGAGATGAAAATGAAGTAGTTTTCTGTTGTTGGAGTCTTGCTGGTGGCGGCTGGCTTTTTATTGTTGTTGAATTATTTTCAAGGAATCACTGGTTTTGTTGTGTTTGAGGGTGCTGGAAAAAGTATTGGCGGGATTGTCGGGGTGTTAATGGTCTTGATTGGTGCGGCTATTTTAGTTTCTTCTGAGGTAAGGCATAGGAGCGCGATTCGAGAAATTGATGAGGCGCTTCGCAGTGGGAGAGCAGGAACTTATCGTGAAGCAGAGCAGATGGCGCGTAAGTTGGGGTATAGCATCGAAGAGGGCGGAAATCATAAAACAGTCTATGATAAGAGAAATCAAGTCGTTACTTAGATACCTCGGCACGGAGGAGATGTGCCAACGGGACTTTATAGGGCTATTCTAATGAAGTTGAGGAAACACGAGGATTAAGTCTCTATTTATTTAGCATCTTGATAACGTCCACAACGCGACAGGAATACCTCGTTCATTGTCATACCATGTGAGGAGCTTGATGAGAATGTCTTCGACTCGGATTGACTTTGCGCGAAGAGCGGAGGTTTTGATGACGTTGCTTGAAACGAGTTCTTCTTCTGACGTTTTTTTGAATGCGGCGTTGAACTTGCTTGCGTCCGCGGGTTTTGCGATTTCAGCCACGAGGTCAACCAGAGAGCTGATTGCTAGATGCTATTGACTTTTTTAATGGGGTTGTGTTGTACATTAGTTTTAAAAACATCTTGTTTCTCTTTTTGTTATGAAATCTTCGAATCATAATCATCAGGGACGAAGTTCTAACCCAATAGTTCGATTTTGGAAGTTTTTGCAAGAGGACAGCTGGCAGTCATGGGTGGTGTCATTAGTTTTGCTTGTGATTTTGATAAGGTTTGTTTTCTTTCCTTTGCTTGGTTTTGTAATGGGGAGTTCTTTACCGTTGGTCGTGATTGAGTCGTGTTCGATGTATCATAATTCTGGGTTTGACGAATGGTGGAACGACAGGTCTGATTGGTATGAGGGGAATGGGATTGGGAAGGCAGACTTTAGGGAGTTTCCTTTCAGGAATGGGTTGAATAAGGGGGATATAATTCTGGTGTGGGGACACGCAGATTATGAGTTGGGAGATATAATCATCTTTGAACCGAATTTGGATTCAAGTGCGCCGCATCCGATAATCCATAGGATTGTAGCAGAGAATCCTTACCAGACTAAGGGAGATAATAACCTTGCGCAGTTAGTCGGAGGCAATCCTGGGAATCCTCAGAATATTGATGAAACAAATATTGCAGAAGAGCAGATTGTTGGGAAGTCGGTTTTTAGGATTCCTTATTTGGGCTGGATAAAGCTGGTTTTCTTTGAGCCGTTTAGGGGGGCAGGGGAGAGAGGGTTGTGCCGTTAATTACTTTCGAGTAATAGTAAGATTATATATAGAAGTTACGCCTAGAAATGGGAATGGTGTTGGAGTTTAACCCCGATGGCAGTATAAAGATGCCGCACAAAGGGAAGAAGCTGGTAGTTTCTGAGAAGGTCGAGAAGGCAGAAGGGGTTGCGGTTGTTAAGGGCAGTGAGGATGATGTTCATCCGGTTATTGAGATAAAATGCCCTAAGTGCAAGAACATGAAGGCTTATTTCTGGACAATGCAGACTCGGTCCTCTGATGAATCAGAGACGAAGTTTTACAAGTGTGTGAAGTGCAAGCATACTTGGAGAGTTTATCGCTAGTTATGCGGGTCTAGCGTATAAATGGAGTTTTACGCTTTTTGCGACTTTGTTTGCAAGTCTTTTGCCCTCTTCAGAGTAAGCCCAGTAAAACAGCGATTCTATTTCTTTGTGCGCTTTTTTTGAGATTTTTTCTATTGAAGTCAAGGTGCCTTTTAGGGCTAAGCCTTTGTTTCGGTGTTCTGGTTTGACGAATACGGAGCAAAGGTAGATAGCATCCATGTTCTCATAAGATACTTTATTTTTTATTTCTTCTCCAAGTTCTGCTTCGTTTATTTCTTTTGAGACAAATTTTTTCATTATTTCTTTTGTGCATGGCATGATAAAGGTTGAGCCGACGACTTCGTCTTTGTGTTTGATTATTATGCTACATTCGGGAATTCTTTCGCCGATCCAGTGCGCGCCGTCGAGGTTGATTTGCATTTGCTCCGGATCGTCGTGGGTTTTGAAATAGGATTCGAGCATTGCTAAGAGTTCTTTGACGTCTTTTTCACTTGCTTGGTTTGATATTAAAAATTTGTAGTATTTCATTATTTGATTTTCACGCAATTTCTCCCATCTTTCTTTGCAGCGTAAAGTGCGGTGTCTGCGCGTTTTGACATTTTTTCTAGGGAGTCTTTTTCTTTGTATTCTGTAATGCCGAGAGAAATTGTGACTTTGTATTTTCTTAGGTAGTTGTTAGTGAGCACGGATTTTCTTAGGCGTTCTGCGATGTCTCTTGCTTTTTTGAGTTTTGTGTTTGGGAGCATTACAAAAAATTCTTCGCCGCCGAATCTGGTAACGATGTCGTATTTTCTGACTTGGTTTTGAAGCAGTTGCGCGAGTTTTAGGAGAATTTTGTCGGCTTGGATGTGGCCGTAAGTATCGTTTATTTTTTTGAAGAAGTCAATGTCTATCATGATTAATGAAAGCGGTTTTCCGCGTTTTGCTTTGTCGAGTTCAAGTGAGAAGATCTCTTTGAAAGAGGCGTGATTGTAAAGGCCGGTTTTTTCGTCATGAGTTGCGATGTAATAAAGTCTGCTGGCGTCAAGATGAATTTTGTCCAGGAAGAATTTGAGCTGATTCACTTCTTTTTTCATATTCTTATGGATGGAATTTGATTAATAAGTTTTTGGGAATCTTTAAAAACACTCTTCCTTTTTCTAAATATTAACTGGCCCCGTAGCTCAGCCTGGTCAGAGCACTGGACTCTTAATCCAGGTGTCGCGGGTTCAAATCCCGTCGGGGCCGCTTTTAGTATGAGAATATCCCTTACGCCTGCGATACTTATGATCGATATGTCTCTTGGTGGAGATGGTGTTTGTCGGGCTGAAGTCGAAAAGCGAGTTGTTTCTGCAGTGTGAGGAAACCATTCACAATGGTGAATTGATGAATGCTGCTAGTGTATTTATAAAACAGAATAAGAAAATAAAAAATCAGGCAATAAGCCTTTTTATGTTCTCGATGTTGTCTGCGACTTCAGTGCCTTTTTTTGTAAGCTTTATCAGCTTGATTCGGCCTTTCTTCTCGAAAACAACGAGTCCGAGTTTTTCCAAACTCTGCAAGATTTTTACGGCGTGGCTGTATGTACAATCTACCTCTTTTGCAAGAACGCTGCCATATCGAACCCTTGCAATTCTCTTTAAGGCAACCAGCATCATTGCGGGTTTTCTTCGGAAAAAGATATCAAAGTTGTCTTTCATTTTATTTGAATTAAAACGTGTCGTTTTAATCTATATATCCCACACCATATTTTGCTTTTAAACCTTTCTGCTTCTTTGTTATCTGAATTAGTGATAAAAGAGAATTACCACTTTTTGAGGGAAAGATTCGTTTAACAATGTTTAGATAGCGTTAAAAACGCGTTTTTCTATTATTTAATATGCGTTTCTCGCGGATTGAAAAAAAGGAGCTGGCTGTTGCAGGCCTTTTGATTTCGTTAGCTTTTGCTATACTTTTGTCTGGAGGGTATCGGGCGTTTTTCGCTCCAAGCGTTATGCTGGTTTTTGTGTTTGTAATCGCTTTTTTTACGGCAGGAGTTGGTTTCTTGCTGCATGAATTGATGCATAAATTTGTCGCGCAGTCTTATGGGTATTTTGCCGAGTTTCGGGCTTATTATCCCGGGCTTTTTTTGGGTCTTGGTTTGTCTTTACTTGGATTTATTATTGCGGCGCCGGGGGCAGTGCATATAAGAAGTTATAACAAGCCGATTACTCGTGAGAAGAACGGGAAGATTTCTATTGCAGGACCGTTGTCAAATATTTTTCTTGCTCTGGTGTTTTTGGTTTTGCTTTTTGTAGTTGGGAGAGAAGGAATTTTGGGAGTATTTTTTGGATTCGGGCTCTCGATAAATTCATTGCTTGCTGCGTTCAATTTGATTCCGGTCAGGCCTTTTGATGGGGAAGCTGTTAAGAAATGGAATATGAAAGTTTATGTTTTGGCAGTCATTGTTGCGGTTGGTTTGTTTGTTTTGAGTTGGTTTTTGTAAATCCAAAGCTTTTTAATATCGTTCTTAACTTAATTTTTATGAAGAAAATGAGAATACTTGCTGCTGCGGATATCCATGGGGATTCGAAGAAGTTCCGAAAGTTAGCGGAGCGAGCGGAAAAGGAGCGCGTTGATCTTGTCGTTTTGGCCGGAGATATTATGGGGTGGTTTGAAACTAAGGACATCATCAAGCCGTTCAAGGAAAAAGGGAAGAGGGTGCTTTTGATTCCGGGGAACTGGGATTCTTTTGCCACAGCTGATTTTCTTGCGCAGATTTATGGGGTGAGGAACATTCATGGATACAGCGTCGAGTATGAGGGGGTTGGGTTTTTTGGGGCGGGTGGGGCGCCGGGGTCGCCGGGAGAAGGACAGATTACTGAAACTGAACTGCTGGAAAGTTTAGAGAAAGCTCATGCAGGATTGAAAGGCATTGAGAAGAAAGTTATGATAACGCACATGCATCCTCGCGGAGGCAAATCAGAATTTTCCGGATTTGGCGGGAGCGAGGCAGTTAGAAAAGCGATTGAGAAATTCAAGCCGGACATTTTGCTGCACGGGCATATCCATGAAGCGAGCGGGATTGAAGAGAAGATTGGGAAGACGAGAGTGATTAATGTTGCTCGCGAGGGAAAGGTTATTGAGATTTAATATCTGATAGTTAAGTATTCTCCGTTCTTCTGTGTTACTGTCGGCGTTAATCTTGAAGCTCGCTCGATGATTCGCATTGCAGTTTTATCTTCTAGTATTTCGGGAAGTGGTCTTTGTCTGCCTTGTAATGAATCTGGAGCTTTCAGATTCCCAGACTGGGCGTTTTGGTAGATTCCCCTGACGGTCCGGTGCCCGTAGTGCATCAATCTTTCGCATTGCTGATCTTTCGAAAAATACTCAAGTTCTTCGTTTATCATTATAATCCGCCTCTCTCTTATAGGCAAATGAACTGCTTGTGCAGTTGACCATCTTTTTGACTCGGTTGGTTTGACCAGCACTACGTGCTTTATGTATCTCTCAGGAAACATCGTTGCATCGACTAAGTCGAGCCGACCTTCTTAGTTAAATCTCCAACTCATTTTTACTCCGACGTTGTCTCTGTTTCGGTTTGGGCCGCCGCGATACATTCTCATAACAAAAAGATGGTCGTAAACTCGTTTAGCGATCAATCTTGTTGAACCGGACACACCTGAATATTCTATTTTTGGAGGGTCTTGCAGGGGGCGTGCTTCTTGGGGCAGGGGCGGTTTGTCTGAGAAATATCTTTCTACGGCATCTTGCAAGTCTAAAAAGTCCAGATAGAGATCGCCTTGCGGACTGCTTCTGTGATTTTTAACATTTCTTCGATTTCGGAGAGTTTTGCACGCAGGCCTTCAGGAGTTTCGTGGCGGAGGTTGAGTTCCCGAATCCCTCCCATCGCTGCCCGAATTTCGCGCCTTTCTTTTCGAGTTGGCATAAATTTATCGTGGATGAAGAGGATTTAAATTTTTGTGTGATTAGATATGAAGAAATTGCAGACTGTGCTATCCTTAATTAATTGGGCTAGTTTCTAAATTGAAGTAATTGGTAACTAGTCTATGTAATCTGGGATAGCACATAAAAGAAAGATAACCAGCATCAATAAAATACTATCGTAGACTTCATTTTAAAAAACGTCAGGCAACCCGTAAGGATCACCCGAGATTATGTTAATATATTGAAAGAGACATAATTTATAACCTTTTCAGTTGGCTGTTTGGGGATCCTGTTATTTTGCTTCTTTTTTTCAAAAAGAAGATATCGGGACTCGTTAATTATTGATTAATTGTATTGCCCAGTTTACAAAATCTTCGTCTTTCTCAAAAGTGATTAATTCTTTTTCATTGAATAAAGCATACAGTTGTCTTTCTCTTGGACTTAAACCCCACCAATCAAAATAATCATTTCTCATTTTTCTAATAGCGATTTTATTTTCTTTAATTAATGCTGAATCTTCAGTATTTTTTGTTTCAAGAGCGGTAGAAAATTTAGTTTTATCTTGGTCGTAAATAACAAAACGATTATTTTCATAACAAAAAATACTTATGTGTGTCGGCCACAACATGTTATAACAATCGAGAGTATCATTGTATGCCCTCATTAAGGAAAGGGTGGTAACTGCCCAATCTTCACAATCTCCCATTTTTATCTTTAATACTTCTGCTGGAGTTTGCCAATATTCAGCTTTTTTGAATCTGTTCCAATCAGAAATGTAAGAAATCCTCATATAACTCGCGATTTTATCTAAATCTTCCCAAGTATTATTTTTGAAATATTTTCTTAAATTATCTTCTAGATAAGATTTGGTTTCTTCTGGACGAATAAAGTCTTGCATTTCAATGTAGTGTTGAGGCCAACGAGGGTCTAAATCCATTTCAAAATCTAAATCTTCATAATTATCAAAAGAATATTGTAAATCGTGGATTGCCCAGTAATCTACAAAGGGAAGATTTGCATCAGTTCCAAAACAATAATCCGTTCTTCCAAAAATATAAAGTGTGGAGTTTGCTTTGAATTTTTGTTTATATTCATTTTCTGTCAAAACAAAAACTCCTTCTTTGCTCTTCCCCAATAAGGAATCATCAACATAAATTTCCCCATTTAATTTACAACCTGTTTTGTTGTCATAAAAAAGAAGGTTTATTTTCTTTGACTTTAATTGTTCTTCAGTATATTGGAAGTTTTGAGAAGAAGGATTTTGACTCTCAAAATTTGAAGTAGAATTATTGACAGATGAATTATAAATCATAAATATGGTCCCAATAATAACAACACAAATTACAATTCCTAAAATTAAATTTCTTGTTCCATTATCTTTTTCTTTCTTAATCATTTTTGCACTTCCTATAATCATAAGAACATTTTTCTTTACATACGCTATTCAAAAGTCCTTCTCCGTAAGAGTGGTTACAATCTGAAAACTCTCTTTCGCAGGGGTCTATTGCTTTTTCTAATGTTCCACTAGAAATTAAAATAAAAGCACCAATACCCGAAAGAGGTAAAATTATTATGAAGATTACGATTCCTGCTCCGCCGTTTTTATTCATCTTCTTTTCCTATTAAAATTTACGATGATGTAAACTACTGCTCCGGCGGTTATAAGCCCAATAAGTCCTAATGTCCATTTAATAAATTGGTCTAAAAAATTTGAAGCGAAAAAAACTAAAACTAAGAAGACTATTAAAAATGTAAATACTATATATGCTAGCCATTTTCCTACACTTACCATTTTAATTAATAGAATCTTGTATCTTATAAATCTTACTATGTATTTACAATACATTTACAATAGGTAGCCAAAAGAGGTTTTATAGCTAATCTGTTTAGTATAGGTTGACAATGGTTAGTAAATATACAAATGTTGCACTGCCAGAAGAACTAATTCAAGAAATTGATTTAGTTGTTAAGAAAAGTGGTTTGGGCTACACTTCGCGAGGGGAAATTGTAAAAGAAGCTGTGCGAAGATTTTTGAAAGAACTAGCTGAATACAAGCAAATTAAGAAATAAAAAAGAGAATTTGCTTATTTTTCTTAGAAGAAAATTTTTTATTTTATGAATAAAATAATTTTGCTAAGCCGACAAATTATCCGAAGGACGACGGAACCCCCTAAATAAATAGAAAAATTTGCGTGAGTGAAACGAACCTCTTAACCTTTGTTAGAAAAAGTGCGAAGCATTTGTAAGGTTTTCGTTGGTCAGATAAAAGAAGTTTTTCTGCCTCGCTGAAAGCGAGCTGGACTTACTGAAGAAGTTGATTTGAAAGAGCGTTAGGGCAGAGATAATCCCTTCAACTTTTTCTGCCTAAATCCTTAAATACTTACATTTCTTACAAATAAGGAATTAAAATGCAAGAAGAAATAAGAGAAATAAGGACCGTGAAAATAACGCGAAAAGGACAAATAAGTATTCCTTCGGCAGTCAGAGCGAGAGCGGGATTTGAAGAAGGAGCCAAAGTTAATGTCATAGCTTATGATGATAGAGTTGAGTTAAGACCGATGAAAAAAGAAAAAATAAGCGAAGCAATGATGGCAATGCTAGCAAGTGAAAAAGCATTTGCAAAAAACTGGATTTCAGAAGAGGATGAAGAAGCGTGGAAAGATTTGTGAAGGGAGAAGTTGTTGTTTTTCCATTCCTGTATACAAATTTATCTGAAGCAAAGAAAAGACCTGCTTTAGTTGTTGCGAAGCTGAAAGGAGAAAATGTTATTTTGGCTCAATTACAACTGTCAAAAGAGAAGATGAAGATTTGATTTCCCTTACAAAAAAAGATTTTGCTTCTGGTCTTTTGAAACATGATAGTTTCATAATGCCATCAATTCTCACAACTGCCGAGAGTTCTTCTATTATCTATAAAATTGGAAAAATCAAACAAGAAAAAATAAAGGAAGTTGAAAAGAGACTTTGCGAGATTTTTACAAGATAATTTCTCGTTGAAAGCTAGAAGGATGAGAGCTTGCAAAGCGTGACAAAAATTTTCGTAGAAAATCCGCAGAGTTGTGAGAATGCACTTTATTAATTTAAAGAGGACACTTTGGGGCGGCGGATTCCGTCTGTAAAACCCCTTAAATAAGAAATGTGTTTTTTCCTTTTTGCTTCTTTTTCTAAAAGAAGATCTTTCGTCTGAAAAATTGGACTTGCGAAAGGCTTAAATAACTGCACAATTTGTATTTATTAAGGTATCAGGGAATGCCTTAAGTCTTCGGACATCCCGCAAGCGTGTTCCCGGCTATTACTTTGGTAATACCGGACTTTATTAAAATGGCAAAAGGAATTTCTATTTATATTGATGGTGCTAATTTTGTTTATGGAATGAAATCTTTAAATCCAAAATATTCCGATTATCATTTTGATTTTGAGAACTATATCAAAGCGATTGTTGGTAAGGGCGAGTTGGTAGGAGTTTTCTATTATAATGCTTCACTAAAACAAGAAGTTAATCCCCGAAGATTCAAAGAACAACAAAGATTACTTGCAAGACTAAGAAAAATCCCAAAATGCAAAGTTATTTTATGTAAAAGACAAAAAAGATTTACAAAAGACGAAGAGGAATATTACACAATAAAGGGCGATGACATCTGTCTGGCTTTGGATATGTTAAATCATGCTTGGGAAAACAAATATGATAAAGCAATTTTGTTTTCTGGTGATGGTGATTTTGCCTAATTGGTAAAATATGTAAAAGATAAAAAGAAAGAAGTTGATATGGTTTCGTTTGAAGAACTCGCTTCAAAAAATTTGATTAATGAAGTTGATAGATGTATTTTCATTAATAAAAAAGTTGCGAATAGGTTCTTTTATAGAGAGGAGAAGAAAAATTAAAATTCGGGGGGATTTATCAAACCTCTCTGACAGAGGACATGTGAATGTAATTTGTAATTTAATGGATTTTTAAAGAAGACATTTTGATTGGCGAAATTAGTTATTCTTTTATGCGGTTTAGGGTAATTTTTGACATAGCAAATTCGGCTCTGTTGAAAATCTTTCCGAAATGTCTGCGCCCACCCGCCCGCTCGGATAGTCTGATTTGCTTCGCAAATCAATAATTGATAGCAGACATTTCGAGTTTTGCGCAGGTTTCGGATTCCCACTTTGGATTTCTCCTACGGCAAAATCCTGCTCGCGACCCCGCACGCAATCAATCTTTGCGTAATTTACTCGTGCGAAGTGCGCTCGCCCCAAATGTTAGTAAACCTGCAGTTTCTGACTTTTTCAACAGAACCAGCAAATTCTATAATCTTAAATACCCTTGATTTTTGATTGAACTGAGGAAAATATGGCAGTTGGTGATTTTATTCCGATGGCTGATGCGAAGCAGACTTTTGAGAAGGTCGAGAAGGAAAAGCCGTCGCTTCAGGAAAGGACTACGATAGAGCGGCCTGGAAAGCCGGTGCCTGCGGATTCGCTTGATGGCGGGGAGAAGCCCGTTAAAAGAAGGGCGAGGAAGAAAATAGGGAAGAAAGAGCCGAACAAGGTCGAGAGGGTTGGCAGATATATCATGATAATAACTGAGAAACCGCAGGCGGCGATGAAGATAGCTTCGGCTTTGGGTAAGGCTAGGAAGTATAACGAAGGGGGCGTGCCGTATTATGAAGTTGAGAGAAACGGAAAGGAGATTGTTGTCGCATCTGCTGTCGGACATTTGTATAATCTGGAGTATAAGGCAGGGCAGAAAGGATGGCCGATTTTTGAGCTTGAGTGGAGACCGTCTTATGAAAGGACTTCGTCGGCGTTCACGAAGAAATATTATTCACTTTTGAAGAAACTTGCGAAGGGGGCGGGTGAGATTCTTGTTGCTACGGACTATGACATTGAGGGCGAGGTTATCGGATGGAACGTGCTGAGATTTATATGCAAGAGAGACAGCGCGATGAGGATGAAATATTCTACTTTAACGAAAGATGAGCTTGTCGAGAGTTTTGATAAACCAATGGATGAGCTGGATTGGGGACAGGCGTACGCCGGAGAGACGAGACATATTTTGGATTGGCTTTACGGAATCAATTTGTCGAGGGCGTTGATGAGCGCGATTAAGACGACGGGAAGTTTTAAGTTGTTGTCAATCGGGCGGGTTCAGGGTCCTGCATTGAAAATTATCGTGGACAGGGAGCGAGAGATTGAAGCGTTCAAGTCGGAGCCGTTTTGGAACGTTTATGCAATTGTCGAGGGATTTGCGTATGCGCATCCGAAGGATATTTTTGATGAGAAGGAACTTGATAAATTCAAAGACATTAAAGAAGGAAACGCGGAGACGAAGGAAAAAGAAGAGAAGGTTTCGCCAGGCGTGCCGTTTGATTTGACGACGCTGCAGAGGGAGGCTTATCGGGTGCATAAGACTGGACCGAGCAAGACGCTTCAGCTTGCGCAGAAACTTTATCTTGACGGGTTTATTTCTTATCCGAGAACTTCGTCTCAGAAAATACCGGATTCGATACAGCCGAAGAAAATTCTGAAATCTTTGGAAAAACATTTTCCGGAGGCGGCGAAAGCGAAAAGAGCAAAGCCGATTGAGGGAAAGAAATCTGACCCGGCGCATCCTTCGATTTATCCGACGGGGGAGTACGGGAAGATGAGCGAGGATGAAGAGAAACTTTACAACCTGATTGCCCGAAGGTTTATTGCGGTTTTTTCGGATGACGCGACCACGCTGAACAAAAAAGTAGTTATTAAGGCGAAGGAAAATCCAGAGATTACATTTTCCGCTAGCGGACTGAAAGTTTTGGAAAAAGGGTGGACTGCGGTTTATCCGGCGACTTTGAAAGAAGAGGATGTTCCGACCTTGAGCGGGGAAGTTAAAATTGATGAAATTAAATTTGAGGAAAAAGAAACTCAGCCGCCGAAACGTTACACTCCTACGTCGTTAGTTTCGTTGCTTGAGAAAAAGAATTTGGGAACGAAGGCAACGAGGTCAACTATTGTTGATATTTTGTTTCAGAGAGGTTATCTCGACGGGAAGAGCATTCAGGCGACGCCGCTTGGGAAACAGTTGATAAAGACACTAGAGGATTACTCTTCGATAATAATTGATGAAAATTTGACGCGACAACTTGAAGAAGAAATGGAGAAGATACAGGGCGGGAAGAATCGGATTGAGCTTGAAGCAATGGAAAAGAAAGTGGTCGAGCACGCGCAGAAAATTATTACGGACATTTCTAAAGAGTTCAAGGCGAAGGAGCTGGAGATTGGCAAAGGCATTTTGAAGGGAATTGAGGGTTTGCGCGAGCAGCAGGCGGAGGCGAATACGCTGAGAAAGTGCCCGACGTGCGGGAAGGGAGATTTGAGAATAATGTATTCAAAGAAAACGCGGCGACAATTCATCGCGTGTTCGGCGTATCCTGCCTGCACGCAAACTTATACATTGCCTCCTACTTATATCAAGAAAGCCGATAAGGAATGTCCGGACTGCGGTTATCCGCTTTTGGTTTCATTGAAGAAAGGAAAAAGACCGTGGGAATTTTGTTTTAATCCTGCTTGTCCGGATAACCAGAAGAGGAGGGAAGAGTGGGAGAAGAAGCACGGAAGGAAGATTGGCGAGGTGCCTGCACAGCAAGGCGAGCCTGCTAGCACTGAGTCAGCCTAACTTCTGTGATTTTGCAGGTGCCGACGTAAATCTCCAAAATTTTGTCTTCGGGCGAAGATTGCGGTGATAGGAAATAGTTTCTTGATGTTCCTGGCGGGAGAATCTCGCAGCTTTCGGAGCAGGTTTCCTGAGAGCAGGCCCATGTTTCTTCAGGTAGGACGAAGGAGAATGATGAGATTTGAATGTTCTCAGTGCTGCGCTGCAGAAGAGCTTCTATTTCGCCGTTTTGGTTTATGCAGGCTTTCGCTAATCTTATTGGGGGCGTAAGTCTTGTTGTGAGGTCAAGGCAGTTATATGTTGGAGAGGATTGCAGGTTTCCTATTTTAATCAAATCGAAGATGCTGTAGCTAGCGAGGGCGACTGAAGCGAGTGCGATAACTATGAGTGTGGATGTTGTAACAACCTCTGAGACTCCTTTCTTGTTCAGACTTTGCATGGTCTGCCTCCGATGTCTCTTAATTCAGTTTGAAACAACGTCCTGCCACTTTCATTGAATACTTCTAGTGTCTGCTCCCTTCCTGTAGCTGGGGAAGTGATTATCAGCGGGACTTTCACGATTTGAGGGGCGGCGGTTATCTCGCCAGATTCTGTGAAATCCGTCGTGAATAGTATGTCTGAATGTGTCGGGCCTTCTGAAATTATTTCGCCGACAGCGTCGGTTATTTGGTAAGTATTATCTCCGAATCGTGGTCCGCTTGGAGCGCAGCCTTCGATTATTTCTTTAGTTAATTCTTCTCCAAATTCAATAAGGTAGAATTGCTGTGCTGCGCAGGGTGACTGATATATGGGTCTGCCAGTGATTGAGGTCGAGCCTCTGAACTGGTTTTTTACTTCTTCGTCTAGGATGAGTTCGTTGTGCTGCCCGTATCTGTCGGCGTTAAGTGTACGCATAAATCCGTTTTCGAACTCGCGGAAGTAGGAGGAGGTTGTGCATTCCTGATGACATCCGAACTTTCCTTCAAAGCCGGGGAATTGTCGGAAGTCCTCGCATTTTCTCTGGCAGTTCTCGGAACCTCGGGGAATGCTCGCACCGGGAGAGCTGTATTCTTCGGCAGCGTTATCGAAGACATGATAAAATTCGTGGGTGAAGACTGAAAGAGGATGATTTATATTGAGACTCATTACTCCTCTGAATGCAGAGCTTCTAATTGAAGAAGGCTGATTGCCTAACGCCACGATGTAGTCATTTGGACAGGCTGAAGCTGCGCGGATGACGTTGGAGGAATAACATAGGAGAGCTATGCCCTGATAGAGGTTACATTCTGGGGAGTATTGGTCTGGAGTTATGAAGTAAAAACTAAATTTGTCTTTGTGCTTTGAGAAAGGTTCGACTGAAAGTAAGTAGTCTGAATATTTTTCCGCCTGCTCTTTTGTGGCGAAGAACACGATATTTATTCCACCGGCGTTTTCATGGAGGATATTGCATTCTATCGGATTATTTGATGGGGGAGAGGTGCTCGCGGTTTTTGCGAGAAGGAACGCGCTAACTGAAATTATGAGAGATATGGCTATTACTGAGATAAGGAGCACGAATCTTTTCTTCATCAGAATACGTAAGGCTGAGAAGTTTTAAATATTTGTTTTTATCTATGATGTTATGAAAAAAGAAGGTATTATTTTTTTGTTTGGTTTGTGCTTTATAACTTTAATTTTTCTTTTGGAGGCCAGTGCTATAACCGGGGAAGTAATTACTGGTGAAGTTGTTACCGGAAAAGCTACGGAACAGCAATTGAATGTTTCGGTCACTTTTTACGAACGCGTCAATTTTTCTATCCTCAGCCCACTAAACGCGAGTTATAATTTTAATGATCCTGCTGATATTTCTTTAGATCTTAACATTAGTTGGAGTGGGAATGCAGTGCCGAGTAATTGGCATTATACTCTTGTTGACTTGTGGCTGAATATCACGATAAATTCGAGCGCGCCCTTCACGCCGAATACAACTATTTATCCTAATCTGCGGTCGCATAATCTGACCGTAACTGTCGAGAATGAAATCGGGGCAATCACAACTGAGAGTGTTGTGTTTAGTATAGAGGCCAACAATACTGTTCCGGTGATAGGGTTGAATGAATCGGAGCTTTTTGTATGTGAGGGTGAATCGTTAGATTATTCATTCGTTGTAAGTGATCTTGAAGACGGCGGCATTACACTGAACATAATGCCGATTGACCCGTTCTATATTTTCCCGACTTCCTTTAAAGGATATGCTCGAGAGATAAATCTCTTCTCTGTGGTGCTGGACAAGAATTATGTTGGGACCACTGAATTGAATTTGTGGGCAAGTGATGGAGCATCTTCAGATTCTAAAGCATTTAATGTTACAGTTATTGAGATAAATAATAAGCCAGATGTCGAGAACATCGGCGTGGCTACGGTCTGGACATCTGGAGAAGATAGAGAATACTTCGAGGAGGTAATGGTTTTCGATATAGACTGCAACTGCTCGCAATCTTCCGGGAATTTTATTTTTAATCTGACTTACACAAATGGGTCTGTTCCGTTTTTTAATATAACCGATTTCGGGATTATGAATTTTATTGCAGATGAGAGTCTGCTTGGACATGACAATGCAAGTGCTGTTTACAATCTGAGTTTATGTGTTAGTGATCAGGAGCTTGCAAACCCTCATCCGAACATTAGTATCTGCGGGCAGAATGGTTCAAGTGTGACTGCTTGCAGGAACTTCAGCATTACTGTTACAGCCGAGAATCGCGCTCCTGAAATCTTTTCTTATTATCCAATCACGCTTGCTTTTAGTGCTTCTGGAACGAGCGCGCTGTTCTTCAATGTCTCAGTATCTGATCCGGATGGAACAATTCCTGATACGAACTGGTATGTTGATAATGTTTTGATGAAAAGTGATTTTAGTTCTTCTCACAGTGATTTCACTCATATTTTTGGGTGCGGAGTTTCTGGGTTACATCTCGTGACTGTTGAGTCTACAGACGGTTCTAGCGTTTGCTATGACAGTGGAAATTGCAATGCTACCTTGCAATGGGTAATTTTTGTCAATCCTGTTGAATGTCCTAAACCCGGCGGGGGCGGTGGCGGAGGTGGCGGCGCGTCTTGCATAGAGTCCTGGGGATGTAACCCGTGGTCTAACTGCAATGATGTTGCAAACTCGTTAATCCTCGGAACTCTTGGCGGAGAAGATTATAGAATAATCACTGATTCCTGTGCCAGTCAGGGGCTCGACGACAAAACCTGCGGTTATCAGACGCGCAGTTGTTTTGATGTTAAATCTTGTGGTACGATAGCTGCTAAGCCGGCGGAGATGCAGGCATGCGAGTTTGTTTTAGTTCCGAGCTGTTTTGACGGAGTGAAAAACTGCCACGACGGAAGTTGTGAGTTTTTGACAGACTGCGGTGGTCCGTGCGCACCTTGCCCGAGTTGTTCCGATGGTATGCAAAACCAGAGAGAATCAGGTGTTGACTGTGGCGGACCCTGTCCCAACAAGTGCGAAGCAGAGAGACCATCGCCACCGGTTAGATTAGAGGCAGTATATATCCTCACAGGATCAACTCTGTTTATTATTTTGGTTTTGAAACTTTATCAGATGATTCAACTTTGGGTAGTCATTTGGAGCAGGGTCTGATGGCGTTGTCTGGAGTTTGTTGATTAACCTAATGTTGGGGCGGGATTCGATACCAGCCGTGAGCAGTATTGTAAAGGGAGATCTCCTAGAAGAATCGTAAGCTCAACCGAAAAACCAATCTGAACAGAGCCTGTGTAATAAAAAGAATTAAAAATTGGAAGTTGCAACAAATTTCATGTCAGTTCAAGGGTCATTAAAGATTTTGTATATTCTTCTTATATTTTTAGCAGGCTTTTTAGTTGGACAGATATGGGATTCTGTTTTTTATGGTGGCGTGACCGGGAGAGCAGTAGATTCACCATCTGATTTTGTGAATGACGATAATATAATTGTTTATGAAGACAAGGTTGTAATTAAGGTCGAAGGTGCTAAAATTAGCACTTATGAGGGCACCGGGAGCATGCTGCCCACGCTTGGTGAGGGGGTTAATGGAGTAAGTGTTGTGCCGCGTTCCACTGATGAAATAAATGTGGGAGATATAGTAAGTTTTAGGCGGGAGGGACAGTTGATAGTTCATAGAGTTGTTCAGAAAGGGGCTGACGCGGAAGGAGTATTTTTTGTGACTAAAGGGGATAATTCAATAGCCGACGATGGCAAAGTGAGATTTGATGAAATGGAAAGGGTATTGATTGCTTTGATTTACTGAAATTGGACTTGCAGTTTCGAGAGGCGCAAGTAGTAATATGGGCTCGTTTAGCTGCCTTACTCCATCATCGTCCTGGACGTAATCGCTAGCTTTCGCTCCGTGTTTGTAATCAGACGCTGTTTGGAATAATTAACCTTATAAAGTAATAACCTCTAGTTTAGGGTATAGGGGTAAAAGATGGTTAGAAAGTGCGTATGTATGCCTGCGATTTTTGTAATTATTTTAGGATTCGTTCTTTCTGTTTCCTTTGTATCTGCGGGAACTGTGACGCGCAGCTTTGATTCTCCTTTTATGTGGTATAATGTTGAGATTACTGTTGATTTGATAGTTGATATGGATGGCGAGTCTTATTATTATATTCGGGAGGAAGTGCCTGCCGGCTGGACAATCGTTTCTGCTCCGGGTAGTCTGGAGGTGGATGGGGACAACATAACTTGGAGCGCCGGACCTTATCCGTCTGATTCAGTTATTCAATATGTTGTGCGCTCGCCGGCAATTCCCGGAATGTATGACTTTCAGGGAGTTTATGCGATGGGGAGCCCGATTCTTTTCCCCGTGGAAGGAGACGGTGAAGCTTTTGTTGCAGGACTGATTACCTGCGCAGATGTGGATGGGGACGGATATGATAACTGTCCGATAGGTCATCCTGAAGGGGACGCTTTTGACACGGACTGTGACGATTTGGATTCGGAAGTTAATCCCGGAAAAGCAGAGGTTTGCGACAACGAGATAGACGACAACTGTGACGGGCTGGTGGATGGTGAAGACCCTGCTTGTTCCGCTCAATGTTGGTCTGA
This sequence comes from Candidatus Pacearchaeota archaeon UBA73, assembly GCA_002496015.1. GTDB lineage: Archaea > Nanobdellota > Nanobdellia > Pacearchaeales > GW2011-AR1 > UBA73. Next base: position 69,664 of record DAIF01000015.1, read on the forward strand.
CGATGACTGTGACGGCTTCCCAAGTCAAGACTGTACGTATTGGAAGTGCGATATGGGTATTTGTGTGGAGCATGTTAACCATGGTCTTTGTAGTGATGGTTTGTGGTGCAATGGTTTTGAAATCTGCACCTTTGATGAGGGTTGCGTCGCAGGTTTTCCTGTAGACTGTAGCGATGGAGTATCGTGCACGAATGATATCTGCAATGAAGTGTTGGACATATGCGAGCATTCTTCGGATAATGGATTATGTTCTCCAGGAGAGACGTGTCATCCATTGCTTGGATGCGGTATTCCCGGAACTTGCGGAAATGGCGTGATTGAGTTCGGAGAGCAGTGTGATTTTTACGAAGGGATTCTTTTGCTTGGAGGGGAAGATTGTGTTTCGCAGGATTATCCTTCAGGCGGAGAGCTTGGATGTTATTTGACAGGTCATCCACTGGAATGTAATTTTGACCATTCGTCCTGTTCTTTGCTTCCGAAATATGACAAGTTCAGTGGTTCTACTACGGATTTTGCCGAGGTTGCAGATATAAGCAGGGTGATAAATTCTTTATTGGAGATAAGCAGTTTTGGATTGATAGACTTTTCCGGAACGACTTTGAATTATACCCGGTTGGACATTGATAGATATGTCGTGATTGAGCCGCGGAGGATTGGTATTGACCTTAGTGGGAATAGAATGGCGAGCCTGAATGCGACAGCTAATTTAGAATTTTATTTTGTTTCGTTGACAAATCCGCGGCTGTTCAGGAATGGCGTGTTGTGTCCGGAGGAAGTCTGTAATGTTACGAATTACACTTATGGTGGAAAGTTTGAAGCTACTGTGAAAGGGTTTAGCATCTATGAATTGGTTGCTTGCGGCGACGGAGCTTGTAATGGAGATGAGAGTTGCGGCAGTTGTCCAGCAGATTGCGGGCAGTGCGGCTCTGGTGGGGGCGGTGGCGGAGGTGGCGGCGGAGGGTCTAGTCTGACTTTTCAGTGTAGTGATGGAAGAGATAACGACTTAGATGGTTTGATAGATTATCCTAATGATCCTGGTTGCGATTTTCCAGAAGATAATGATGAATCTATGCACGAGCAATTAGTCGGGCCATCGTCATGCATTGAGGAGTGGGCATGCACAGAATGGCCTGAGTGTAACGGGAACAATGTCAGAGTTAGGTTTTGCATAGATGAAAACCAGTGCGGCACAGAACAATACCTCCCGCAAACGGAAGAATTTTGTGAGACTCCCGGCGGCGCGTTCAGATTTAGATTAGACTTAATTTTTGCAGTTGCAGTGTCTGTGCTTTCGTTGGGTGCTGCGGCAGCAGGATTAGTGTTCTGGTTAAGGGCGAGGTCTGCAAGTCTTCTTGAGAGAAGGAATAGTCTGATGGCGGAAAATAGTGAGTAATTAAATTACTTCTCCAAAGCCAATAAGCCTCCAGTGTCCTTGAACTTTTCGCGCGATTCCTACATTGTCTCCTTTGAATAATATTGTCGGAACTTTCAAATCGATAGACATTTCATCCTTGTTTATGTCTCCGACTGTTCCGCCAGTGATTGAGGTGTTTATACTTAACATAAGCAGTTCTTTTTTTGTGATAGGGTCAACTTTTATTTGAGAAGTCGTGCCGAAAACTTCCGGGAAGAGCTTGAACTTTAGCCTTGCTCTTTCGGAATTCTGCGGAAGTTTGCCTTCAAGGGAGGCGAGATTGCCTGATAAAAGGTCTCCCTTGCCGAGCGACATATCCAATGATGTTTCAATCGACATGCTTCCGCCGGGAATAAGTCTTTCCACTTTCCTGGAACCTTTGAAAAGTCCGAGAATATTTGTTTTGATTGGCACAAACTTTTTGATATTGTTCTCCACAACTGTCCTACCAGGGCGGATTTCTATTTTGTCTCCGATTTTTAGGATACCTTGTTTGAGTGCGCCACCCAGAACAGCTCCTTTTAGGTCTTTTGGTTTTGTTCCAGGTTTGTTTATATCAAAGCTTCGCGCGATTACAAATATGGGATCAGCTTCAATTTTTCTTTCAGGCACTTTGAACTCGGTGATAGCTCTTAATACTTCTCCGAGGTTAACTTTTTGTTGAGCGGAAACCGGAATTATTTGCGCAGATGAATATTTTTCTCCGAGAAATTCTTTTATTTCTTTATAGCTATTTCTTGCTTTTTCTTTGTCAACAAGGTCTATTTTGTTCTGGACGACAATTATTTGTTCGACTTTTTTTGCCTGAAGTGTCATTAGATGTTCGCGAGTTTGGGGTTTGATTCCTTCATTTGCTGCTATTACCAGAATTGCTGCATCAATCAAAGTCGCGCCTGAGAGGGTCGTTGCCATTAGCATCTCATGTCCAGGAGAGTCTATGAAAGAGACGTGCCTTATGGGAACTCCTTTTTTGTCTATATTATAATCTTCTTTGTCTTTGTAAATAGTTGTATCTGCATAACCCAGTTTGATGGTGATTCCTCGCTTTAATTCTTCGGAGTGGGTATCTGTCCAGAGTCCGCTTAGCTGTTTGAGCAGAGTTGTTTTTCCGTGGTCGATATGGCCAAAAATACCGACATTAATTGTTTCTAATTCGTTTTCCATTTAAAATGATAGACAAAATTCTTTTTTAAAACATTTGGTTTCTATGGTTTTATCAAAATGGTTGTTATAGTGCATAAATTGGACGCCCGACCTTGCGGCTGGCGTCGAATAATAGGCAACTTCGCTTTTTCTTAAATTGGACGCCCTTCTTAGCGACTGGCGTCTTAATAATAGTCGCTCGCTGGCTTTCGCTTGTTGCCCTGCGTTCGCAGTTGCCAGTTGACTTTTTCAACAGAGTCTATGGTTTAATAATATATTTAAATTCTATTTTGTAGGTTTATTGATAAAAGAGTGTTACTGCACGTATAAATGGTTTACAAGAAGTATATTAAGAGGGGTAAAAAGATTCATGGTCCTTATTATTATGAATCTTATCGTGATGAGTCAGGGGCAATAAGAAAAAAATATCTTGGAGCTGGTAATCCTGCCCATAGTTTTTTTAGGAGTTTTCTTTTTATTTTTGTGTTAGTGATAGTTGTTTGTTTTATTTCTTTTTCATTTTTAATTTTTTATGGAAAGATAAATGCCTCTGACCTGAAGGGGGGATTTGGGGAGAAGTTTTTAGAATATTTCGGCAGCGAGGTCATGTTTGGTCCGGTTTGCGGGAATGGGGTTTGTGAATCTGGGGAAGACCATTATGCTTGTAGCGATGATTGTAATGTACAAGATACTTTGGATAACTGGATTGAACTTGCTCAAACTAAACGGGACATGAAAAAACTCTTCCTTGATGCCCGAGACAGTTTGCCTCTTTGGAATAATGGTGAGGATTACGGTCCTATTATAAGATCGCAGATTAATGCTTTGCCTGCTGGCGGCGGAGAGATAGTCGTGCCACGTGGAAGATACTATCTGTACAGCTCGATTGCTGTGGGCAAGCCGAACGTATCGATAAGGGCAGAATCGCTCGGTGATGTTGTTTTTGAATCACAGGCAGATGGAAATATGTTTTATTTTAATAGTAATGCTCATTTTGCGCGGGTTGAGAATCTGATATTGTTTGGTTATGGGGAGAGAAACTATGGAATCAGTGTGTATGGTCAAAACGCCACAATCGTCTCTAATGCTATACTAAATCAGGATAATGGCATCTCTCTCCGTATGACTTCCGACGGAGGATATGTCGCAGATAATTATATCTTCAATGCGTGGTATGAACCCTTAGTTGTTAAGGGAAGTAATCGAAATCAAAGCACGGGCGTCTGCCCTTATTCGACTTCCGGAGTGGTAATTGAGAATAATGCAGTTTTTGAAAGTTATCAGGGAATTGTTTTTCTTTGTGCGGAAAACAATACTCTAATTAATAATATCGTTATGAACAGCACACTTAGCGGATTTAGAATAGAGACTGCTAAGGGTAACGTCCTCGTCCATAACTTTGCGGCGGAAAATGGCCAGGACGGCATTAACATCTATTCAAATTCTGACAGAGTGATAATTGTGAACAACACTATGATAGACAATGGTTTTCATGAAGTGGGACTATGGGAAGATTGTTGGACACCTCAGCCATCTATTATTGTTAATTACAGCGATAGATATAGGGGTGATTGGTATCCTATTTTAAGACAGGAGAATGGAAATTATATTTTTACAAATTATTTTTGTCAATTTGATGCGCAACAGCTTGAATTCAGGAATGACATTGATGAGACGTACGTGTATGGAAATATTATCGGGGTGTATAGAGAAACTCCATGGAAGAGGGCGCCTCACGATTTAAGGGTGTCATATTACCCTTTATTTTTTTCTACGAGATCAAAGTTTGTTTCTGAGGACAACAGGTTCGAGAATAATTATTTTGTTAATTCAGGAAATAATTTCATAAGAGATAGGGGGTGTGGAGATGTTTATCTTGGAAATAAGGTTATCACCTTTAATCCTTTTGTTGAGACTGAGCTTGATGTGGTGTATGACGAGCAAAACATTTGTTCTTTTGATTTGCCCTGCACAGGGGCGGACACGGCGTGTGCTGTGTGTAACAGTAACGGAATCTGTGAACCGTTAGATGGCGAGAGATATTCTAACTGCGCGGCTGATTGCCCTGCGAAGTCTCTTGGCCAGTCAGGGACGAGGCAATATTATGATGTTTGTTCTTCCGGATTGGATATGACTGAACTTATCTTTCCGGCTGTTGAAGGATGCGTGAATGAATACGATGGGCGTTTTTATTGCACTGATTGCGGAAACGGGGTGTGTGATTTTGGCGAGAGTTATTGCAGTTGNNAGTGAAGTTGAATATGTCGAGCCGACTTTTGTTGAAGGGGGGAATTGTTTTTATGACGATGGGCGAGTGAATGCGGCAGTATCCCGTGACGGGACAATTTATGAAATGACTCTTAAACCTTATGAGGGCGTTCGGGAAGTTTGGTTCCCTTATGATTCTGCGGATTATCTGCTCGGTTTTGATTATCGCGATGATTTAGTTTATTATCCAAAGTTGATGGGTATAGCTCATCGCGTGACAAATGTTTCGAATAATGGCTGGAGCGGTCTGAGCGAATCTTATCCTGCAACATATCCCGGAGTAGTTTTCTCTCCGATGATTGTCAGGACAGACGGGGCGCATGCCAGAATGGTCGCCGCAGCAAATTGGCCGCCTTTGGCAGTCTCTCCGGTTTATAAGACATTGAGAGATGCGTTGTTCTATAACATCAGCGTTGAAGCGGGTGAAACTCGGCGTTTTGCGGCGATAGTAAAGGAAACTGAGTCCGTTCAGGAAGGGGTTGAGCCGTGGCAAGTTGCCGTCGATGATTATAAAGTCTGGCTGCGTGATAAAATGTTTGCTGAGGGGTTGTGGCCGGTTGATTATCCATCATGGTTGAAAAGTTCTTACGGATGGCATCATTATAATCTTCCGCTTAATCCACGAGACGAAACGAGGAATTTATCTCTCACTTCAATGCCTTTTAATTTGACTCTTTTGGATGAGAAATATTCCAGATGGAAGGGAGTGTTTCCGTGGATTCAGTTCTGGAGTCAGTATAGTCCGTGGCTTAATTATTATAATCAGACAGCGACTCCAACTGGCCTGGCGTTGAATCGTAGTCTTCATCCGCGTTACGGCGAACCGTTTATTGAGTTCGTTGAGGATGTTACGAATTCAGGGGGGCATGTGGGTATGTATCAAAGACCGCTGCGCTGGCCTGAAAATAAGCCATATTATCTTCTTAATGACCCTTCGACTTATTTAACTCCGGATTTGAAAACGTACGAGACCCCGATTGAATGGCTTACGAAGTGGATAGAAAACACAAAATCTTTCGGAAGCGATGCATATTATCTCGACGTTGTCGGCGCGGTTTATCTTGGGGAGCCCGATTATATGATTGGTTTATTTGAAGACGGAACTTTACCGCAGGCTTCAGTTATAGAATTTCCGGTTGATATTTATCCGAGAGCATATCTGACAGGGACATCATTTTCCGGTCAGTTTGGCAGCGACGGACTTTGGGGCGGTCCGGGAATACAGCTTGAAGGAAAATATTCAAAAGTAGTCTTCCCGAATTTTGGGAGATATTTACTTGGCGACAGAATTTTCTTCGTCGGAGAAAGCAATTACGACCATTATCTTTGGGGAACTAATAAAGAATATGTCGGATTGAATCGCGGGTTTTCTTATCCGGACTACATTAATTACTGCAACGCAAATCCGGAGATGTGCTGGTACTGGGTTGAGCGGCAGGCATTTTTAGTCGGCGGCAAATTTGACGCATGGCATATTGAGGATAATGTTGATACTCCATTAGTTCTTGATAAAATAATTAATCAAACGGTATATCAATGGGAAGAAAAAAATTGGTGGGCGCGCAATCCGATTTATTTCGACACAAAAGGGATTCACGATATATCTGATGATTCTATAGATGTCAGAAGATTTGTTGATGATGAAGGGGGACATTTGTTTACGATTGATAATCCTCTGAAGTTAAGCAGTTTTAGTTTTCAATTTTATGACGACGTTGTTAATGTGAATGTGCCGGTAAGTCCCGGGACGAGTGAGCCGTATCAGGTTTACATTTACGAATATTCCGGCGTGCCCGAAGGATGTGTTGCGGAATGGCAGGTTTTGCCGTGGGGTGAGTGTGCTGACGGTTTGCAAAAGCGAGAGGTAATTGATGTGAGCGGGTGCGGAGATCTTGCCGGGAGGCCTGTTTCTGTTAGTGGTTGTGGTGAGTCCGGAGGGGCGGGTGGTTCTGGAGGTTTATCTTCTTCTGGCGGGTCGTATGAATGCAGTGATGGAATTGACAATGATTTAGATGGATTGATAGACTATCCGGATGATCTTGGATGCGATTCCCTTTGGGATGGCAGTGAACTTGGCGACGGGCAATTAGTCGGTCCTATCGGATGCAAGCCAGTTTGGAGTTGTTCCAGCTGGGGTGATTGTGCTAATGGAATAAAAGCCCGTGAATGTCACGATGTCAATTATTGCGGAACCGAATTCGGTAAGCCTGTTTCTGAAGAATTTTGTGATGGATTATTCGGAAGTATCAGATATGACTTTATTTTTGCAGGCGCAATTGCAGGTTTCGGTGTTTTAGGTGTTTTGGTAGGGGCAGGAATTTATTTTTGGAGAAATCGTCGGGCAAAGGAAAAGTCTCCTGCTTAAAAAGTCATTCCGACTTTTCCTGAGCAGGTGCTTGCGCAGGAACTACTTCAGTTGTCTTGTTCTGGTCAGGGAAAATTTCTGATAGTTTCTTAGCTCCTTCTTTTACAACTTTTATATTAACTTGCACTACTTTTTCGGAGATAGTCTTTCCTCTTACGGACTTTCTTAATCTCAAGCCGCCCCGGACCCGGGGTTTTTTCTTTTTGAGCCCTTTTGGTTTTGACCACATTCCCCAACCTTTTGTCATTAGAATTTTTTTTAAGCCGATGCCCTCTACGTCCTTGGATAATGGAAACCCAGCTATATCTGAGCCGCCAGTAATTTCCAATTCGTATCCGTCTAAATCAGGATTGAGCAGTTTACCATTGAACTTGTCGCCAATCGATTTTCCGGATAGAGTCTCTGTCGGAACTTCAATTTTCCAGGCTTTTCCTTTCTCTGATATGTTGAGTTTTAATGGCATTGTAAAGGGATTTGGAGTGGAGGGTTTTTAAGGCTTTCCTATTGTAGGTTCAGAACATTCACAATACAAAGAAACTATATTTACCATTTATTTAATATTCTAATAACATCAATAACTCTGCAGGAGTAGCCCCATTCGTTGTCATACCATGCGAGGACTTTTACTAGGTTGTCCTCGACTTGCGTGGATTTCGCGTCGAAGAGTGCGGAGTGAGTGTTTTTAATTACGTCGCTTGAGACGAGGTCTTCTTCACTGTATTCTAAGATTCCCTTGAGCTGTTTTTCTGATGCTTTTTTGAAGGAGGCGTTGATCTTGTCTGCGTCTGCTGGTTTTTTTATTACTGCAACGAGGTCAACCAGGGAGCCGACTGAGACAGGGACGCGGACCGCTAAGCCGTTGACTTTTCCTGTCAGTTCAGGGAGGACGGCTGCGACTGCTTCGGCTGCGCCGGTAGAGGTTGGAATCATGTTAAGTGCGCCTGCTCTACCTCTTCTGCGTTTTTTGTGGAATTGATCATGGAGGACTTGGTCGTTAGTGTAAGCGTGGATTGTTGTAACGAGGGCGCGGTTGATTGTGAAATTTTCGTGAAGGACTTTAAGGACGGGAGTCAGACAGTTTGTTGTGCAAGAAGCTACAGAGATTATTTTGTGTTCTTTCTTCAGGATGGTGTGGTTGACTCCAGGAACAATGGTTGCATCGGGGTTTTTTTCGCCTTTTATTGGGGCGGTAATCAGAACGTATTTTGCGCCGGCTTTAAGGTGGAGTGAGGCGCCGTCGCGGTCGCAGAAAATACCTGTTGATTCTACTACAATATCGACTCCGAGTTTTTTCCAAGGAAGTTTGGAAGGATCTTTTTCTGACAAGACTTTTGTCTTTTTGTTGTTGACAATTATGTAGTCATCTTGGACATTTATTTTCGTTGGAAACCGACCGTAGATTGAGTCGTGCTGGAGGAGGTAGCACGCGTCTTCGGCTCCGTGGAGGTCGTTGATTGCTACGATGTTGAGTTTCTGCTCTTGTGCAATGCGGAAGACTGCTCTGCCGATGCGACCGAAGCCGTTTATTGCTATTTTCATTTTTCTCTTTTTTATTATTTAGTCGGGGTGATTTATTAAGGTTGCGGTGGTTAAGGTTCTGTTGAAAATCTTTCTTGCGCAGGTTTCAGACTCCCACTTTGGATTTCTCCTACGGAGAAAAACCCTCCCTGTCCGCCACCCCGCCCTTCTGCTCGCAGCCACGCTCGAAATTAATCAACTTTTGCACTCGCGTAACGTGCTCGCCCCAAACTTTAGTAAACCTGCAGTTTGTGAATTTTTCAACAGAGCCAGTGGTTAACGATGTTTAAAATAGTTTTATAAAAAAAGGTTTTTTAGCAGGAGAATGAATAAATTACTTTTTGGTGGGGTTGTTGTATTGGCGCTCATTGTGGGCGTTATTTATCTTGCGATGGTTTTGGGAGAGGGTCGCGAGGGTAATTTAGATGCTTCTCCGATGGCTGATGATATGAGGGAGATGGAAGACGACTCAAGCGGCTCACAGGAACCGGTGGACATGGGCGAACCTGACGTGACTTTTGTTTTAACAGGGGAGAACTTTAAATTTGTTAAAGACGGCGCGGATAACCCGGAGTTGAGAGTCAAATATGGCGAGGTTGTTCGGGTGGAGTTTATAAGCACACAGGGATTTCATGATTGGGTTGTGGATGAGTTTGGCGCTGCGACTTCAAAAGTAAGGCCTGAGAACGGAATGACTTATGTTGAGTTTGTCGCTGATGAGGTCGGAACTTTTGAGTATTATTGCAGTGTTGGCGAGCATAGAGCTAATGGGATGTGGGGAAGGTTGATTGTAAGTGATTAATCTTTTTTAATCCTTGAGAATATAATAATTGCAGGGATCATAAGAATTGCAGACAAGAAGATTGTTGTTCTTGGACCTAAGTAATCAATTGAAATTCCTACGAGCGGGGCGGTGATAATTCCTGCGACGGAGAGGATCATGCTTTCGACTCCGCCTACGCCAGCCCTCAGTTTGGATGGAATGTATCTGTGGAAATAAACTCTTTCTATGGGTTTTGCTAAACCGGTTAGGAAAAGTAAAGGAAACAAAATGATGAAAGCTGCAATTATATTGTTTACTAAAATTATTGGTATGGTTATTATTGTAATGATAATCATTATGGTCAAAAGGAATTGTCTTTCTTTTCCTTTCTTAGAGAAAAATGAAGATGAGAGCGGTGCGATGATTCCTATCATTGCCATTGCGGACCAAAGGTAACCGAAGGCGTGCTCGGGGAAATTTAACCCTTGGAGAAATGGTACCCAACTTATCTCTGAAGCAAAGCCGCCGGCAATTATCCATACCATGCTTGTAAGAAGGAAGTAGAAAAGAATTGGATGGTTCTTTGCGTAATTTATCGATTTTAGTGATTGTTTGTTTACTTTTTTTAGTGAGTTAGATAACTTGAAATTCTTTTTTATGAAACTCTCTTTGGCAAATAAAAGAATGAAAAAGCTAACAATAAATGAGGCGCCGGTGACCGGCCAGATTATTGAAAGTCCGAATTCTTTAACCAGAAATGCGCCAATTAATCCGGAAATGACAAGACCTAAACTATCAATACTCATTCTTTTCATGAAGAATTGCCGGAGGAGCGATTTCTTGTTTTTGTTAATCAGGTCGGTGGTCCAAGCTTCATGGGCGCCAGAACTAAAAGTGGCGCCGAATCCAGTTAAAGCCAGGAGGATTAATACGGAATAGAAACTTGTGAAGAAGAACATTAAGATGAATGCAACTGCGCAAATGATATTTCCTAGTAAGACCGAAAACTTTCTGCCGTATAAGTCTGCGACAGAGCCAGTCGGAATTTCGAATAAAAGCATGGTCAGGTATGAGGCAGACATTAATATTCCAATTTGGAACATGCTAAATTCCAGATTGATAAAATAGATAATATAAAATGCGGGGATAAGGTAAAACATTGGCGAGATTAGTGAATCGAGGTAGAACGGCCAGAGCAGGTTGAGTTCGCCTTTTTGGAAGAGTTTCATTTTCATTTTATGAAAAGTTTACTGATAAATGTTTTGTTAGCTTGGCTCTGTCAACCTTCTATGGAGACGCAAGTGCCTCTGTGACAGATACAGTTTAGAGTTCTATCGCCGCGCTGGTCGCAGTTACAGTTAGTGTTTGTTGTGCAGGCAGATTCATAAATTGGGCAGACGACTCTGCACTTGTTGTTTATGCACGCAGAGCCGAATGGGCAGTTTGACTGGAAGAGAAATTTCATGGGAGTTTCACATTCGTTGTCAGAGACGCAGAATTTATCACACTGGGTGGTTGGTTTTGGAGTGGAGGGATTTCCGTGTTTAATCCACTCGCCATCTGAACAAATCCAAGTATCTTCGCCTGAGAAAGTTTTCATACCGACGAGTACGATAATCAATGTTACAGCAACTATTAAGATGATATTTAAGAGTTTTTTCATTTTATGAAAATGTCTGGATAAGTTTTTATATCCTCTCTTCTTGTTCTTTTTTAGGTGAAGATGAGAATTTTAGCATTAGATATCGGGGGGACGAACATAAGGTCTGCGATAGTTCAGAAGACTAAATTGATTGATTATCGAAAGACACCGACGCCGCGAAAGCAGAAAGAAATTATTAGTAAATTGTTTGAAATTGTCGGGAGTTACGGCAAGGTTGATGTGATTTGTGTTTCGACGGCGGGATTTGAGCGCAATGGAAAAATTGTGAACTCTCTGAATAATGATATGGACGGGGCGCGGTTGAGGATGATTTTGGAAAGGCGATTCAGGAAAAAAATTTTCATAATGAATGATGCGAAATGTGCTGCTCTTGCTGAATTTCATTTTGGGGCGGGAAAAGGAAAAAGGAATTTTGTTTTGCTTACGCTGGGGAGCGGGATCGGGGGGGCGGCGATTGTGGATGGGAGGTTGTGTCTAGGGCGGGGCGGCGGACTTGAGGTCGGGAGCATGAGAATACAGGACGGGAAAATATTTGAATATTGGGCTTCCGGGAGTGCTTCTGTCCGACTTGCTCGCGAAGCGGGCATGAATGAGATTACAAGTCTGGAGTTAGAACATAAAGCCGATGCAGGCGATAAGAGCGCAAGAGGGATTTATGATAAAGTGGGGTATTATCTTGGATTAGGAATCGCGAATCTGGTTTATCTGTTTGATCCGGAGGTTGTCGTGATTGGCGGAGGCTTTTCGCGAGTCAGGCATATTTATCCTACTATGGAGAAGACATTTAGAGAATTGTATGGGCTGAATCCTAAGCCGAGAATTGTGAAAGCTAAGTTTGGAGATGATGCGGGATTGATTGGGGCAGCGTTGTTGGTTAAGGAGCATGGCTGATAGGAAGAGGAGCAACTGGAAATTTGTGTGGCTTGGTCTGGCAGTATTCTCTATGTTGGTGTTGCTTTTTATTTTTACGAGGCAGCCGTCGAATAATCGGGAGTGGGCAGTGGGGTATGCGGTGATGCCTTACGGGGAAATTGAAGGAGATGTTGTCAGTATTTATAACATTAGGAATTTTACGTGGATTTCCGAGGATGAAGCATTGGTTTCTTATTTTAATGAGAGCTTTAATCTCTCTTCGATGGACAAGGGTTATTTTCTAGTTGAAACTTGGATGGAGTTGGATGCCGTGGCGCATATAATGTTTAGTTTTGAATATGGCAACGGGAGCTATTTTGTTGTGTCAGTCGAGAGCCGCAAGGAAAAAGGAGAAAAATACTCTTCTGTCCTTGGATTTTTCAATAAGTACGAATTGATTTATGTTATCGGGAGCGAGAGTGATTTGTTGCCGTTGAGAACGTATCATCGCGGGAACACGCTTTATATGTATCCGATAAATGCTACTCCTGAGAATGTGCAGAAACTGTTTGTTGATATATTGGGGAGAGTGAATTCACTTTATGACGAACCGGAATGGTATCATGTAGTGAGGAGTTCTTGCACGACGAATCTGATTGACCATGCTGAACAGATGTCTCCTAGGATAAAGGCGGGGAGGGCGCGATATTTTCCAGGGTATTCAGACAAGGTTGCTTACGAATTAGGTCTGATAGATACAGATTTGCCTTACGAGCAGATAAGGACTCACTTTAATGTCACTTCCGTGTCTGCTAAGGTGAGAAACTATCCAGATTTCTCCAAAAGAATACGAGAGGTCTTCGAGTAATTGGGCGCGCAGTTTGGAGGCGCGCGTCGATAGATGACTTCATGTAAATTATTTTGACATTCAATTATCTGACCATTGTAAAATCAACAAATTCCTGACAGAGTAACAAACGGTTCTGTTGAAAATCTTTCCGAAATGTCTTACTCGCGACCACGCGCTTCGATTAATTATTATCGCTGGCGCGTAATCGCTCGCCCCCGCACCAAATTCTAGTAAACCTGCATACGTAGCCGAATTTGTCGTGCTGCAATTGGACTTGCTGTTTCGAGAGGCACAAGTCAAATAATAGGCAACTTCGCTTTTTCTTAAATTGGACGCCCTTCTTAGCGACTGGCGTCTTAATAATAGCCGCTCGCTGCGCTCGCTTGTTGCCCGCGGCGCCAGTTTGCGACTTTTTCAACAGAGTAGTAACAAACCATAAACTTTTAATCTAAAAGAAATTATAAAAAGATATGCTAGACATCGAAATAATACTTTTTCTGCTTTTCAATCTATACATAATTGCGTTTACTATCCTGATAATTCTGGACAATCGCGACCCGAGATCAACCATCTCTTGGATACTCATCGTGATACTTCTGCCTGCAATTGGTTTGTTCCTTTACCTCTTAATCGGACGAAATTGGAGAAAGGTCTCCAAAAAGAAAAAGTTCATAAGACAGAAACTTACTAAGCATCTTGTTAGTTCAATTTCTGCCCTCCAAAAAAGAGAAAAAGAGAACATTGCTTATCTCCTAAGTCAGGATGAATATGAAAACAGGTCGGAACTCGTCAATCTTCTCAAGAACAACTCCAACTCTCTCCTCACTGCTTCAAATAAGGTCGAAGTCCTTCAGAGCGGACAGGAAAAATTCACCAAGCTCATTCAGGACCTCAGTCAAGCCGAAAAATTCATCCACCTCGAATATTACATCTGGAAAAACGATGAACTTGTAAGAAAGATAAACAACCTCCTCATTCAGAAAGCAAGACAGGGCGTCGAAGTCCGGATAATCTACGACTCTTTAGGAAGTTTTTACTTCAATAGATTCATCAGAAGAAGGATGAGAAAAGAAGGGATAAAGATTTACCCCTACTTCAATTTTCTCTCACCATTTAAGTTTCATACATTGAACTACCGCAACCACCGGAAGATAGCCATAATCGATGGAAAAGTCGCCTATTTGGGAGGGATGAACATGGCAAAAGAATACATCGACGGAGGCAGGGGATTCACGAACTGGCGCGACACGCATCTTCGGATAATGGGGGATGCTGTGGACATATTGCAGGGAATTTTTGCGATTAGTTGGTATAACACGACAAAAGAAAAGCTATTCGACCAGAAATACTTTCCCATAGGCAGAGAACTCAGCGAGAAAATACCTATCCACGTCACAACTTCCGGACCTGATTCAGAATGGGATTCTATAAAACAACTATACTTTACACTTATCGCTACCGCCCAGAAAAAAGTTTACATCCAGACACCTTACTTCATCCCCGACCCGAGCGTAGAAACCGCTCTTAAGGTCGCCGCTCTAAGCGGAATAGATGTCAGATTAATGACCGCGGGCATTCCGGACAAATGGTTGCCTTTCTGGGCTGCGCATACTTACTTTGAAGATCTCCTAAAAGCAGGCGTCAAAATCTATGAATACAAAAAAGGATTCCTTCACTCAAAGACTGTGATGGCGGATGACTGCGTTTGTTCAATTGGCACTGCGAATATGGATGTGCGGAGTTTTGACCTGATGTACGAACTTAACACATTGATTTATGATAAGGAGATCGCTCGAAGATTGGGAAAAGATTTTGAAGAAGATATGGGCCACTGCCACGAAGTAACCATAGAAAAAGTCCGCAATATAAATGTCTTGACAAAATTTAGAAACTCTCTGGCAAGGCTCTTCGCTCCGTTACTCTAAATTGCTGCAATAAGTGGACGGCGCGAAGCGCCGGACGCGCTCGGTAGGAGAAGATGTTATAATCTGGCGAGAAAAATTGTGTCAGATATTGCTGTGTGATATTGGGAAAATCCAAAGGCAATTAGTTTTTATAGGGTGAAATTTTGAAGAGTTATGCATTATCATATAATTTTGACGGAACTTTGTAATTCGCAGTGCAGGTATTGTTATGGGAAAAGCATGTGCGAGGAGAATGATCTGAATAAGAAGTTTAAGTTTGATTTTGAGGCACCTTATATTTCGGCTGTTGAGACGGCAAAGGTTAAGACGTTTTTGTCGAAGGATTCTTCGCCGGTTTTGGTTTTTTATGGGGGCGAGCCTTTACTTCAGATTGACAGGGTGAGAGAATTAATTGACGCTTTGTGTGATGTTCCAAATATTCAATTCAGGATGCAGACGAATGGGAAACTTCTTGATAAATTGGAAATGAGATATTTGAACAAAATTGGTAAGATTCTTGTTTCTATCGATGGGACACGAGAGAGGACGGACTTTAACAAGGGGGTCGGGACTTATGATAAGGTGATTGGAAATTTGCTTCGGATCCGGGAGCTTGGGTACGAGGGAGAGATTGTTGCCAGAATGTGTGTTTCTGGGTTTGGGGATATTTATGAGCAGGTTAGGCATTTGGTTGGGATGATTGCGTGCGCAGATGAATCGCGCTGGTCGCCCCACCGTCCAGCGCCCCGGCCACCCGCCCCAGAAAGTGCGCACGCAGAAATATCACACCACCTCCCCGGACCGATGGGTGCTTCTGTTTCTGGGACGGAAGTCGTGAATGGTTCGCGAGGGGATTCTGTTTTCTTGGGTGCCCACC
>DAIF01000005.1 GCA_002496015.1 Candidatus Pacearchaeota archaeon UBA73
TGAAACCTGCGCAAAACTCGAAATGTCTGCTATCAATTACTGATTTGCGAAGCAAATCAGACTATCCGGGCGGGCGGGTGGGCGCAGACCCAAAAGATTTTCAACAGAGCCGGATTATTGGACTCGTCCGGAGTTGTTTGTTGATTTTACCTTTGGGGCGAGTAGGATTCGACACCCGCATTGAGCGGTATAGCTAACTGATTATCGAAATGACCTCTTTGAGGTCTGCATAACTTCTTTTTCTTTTCGTTCTAGATGGAATAAGCTTTTTCTTAGTTGGACCATGACTATTAAGGCGACGAAGATGATTGCCGCTAGTAAACCATAGATAAATATCCTTGGGAGATTAATTCTCGAAGGGATGTTTTGATCTTCATCGCTTGTTTGACCTACAGGTCGGTCTGGGTCGCAGGAGCGGGTTGTGTCAGGTTTGCCTTCGAGAGAATTGCAACTATTTAGGTCAATGCAGACGAGAGTTTGGACTCCGTTTATGCAGTCGCTCCAAGTTGGACAGCTCCAGTAAGGAGTGCATTCTCTTCCGCCCCCGCCTCCTGAACCTCCGCTTCCGCCCCCACCCCCTTCTCCTGGAGTTTGTGGAAAGTAAATTTTTGCTCTTTCTATTATTACTATTCCTTCGTTTACATCTATTTTTGCAAAAGTTTTTTCATTAACCGTAACAACTGCAAAGTTGTGTGGTTGGGGATTACCTAAGTGATCGTAATAGTATACTGTAAGCTGTGAGTTGTCGTTCCATCCGAAATAACCAACGCGATTTGTTATTATCTGCTCCTCCCCGATTATGGTTCCAGAATAGAGCGCGACCGGCGTAATAGGATAAATTTTTTGGTATAAATCGCTGTACGTATAAAACTCTTCAAGATGCCAGTTTGGATAGTTCAATGCGCCGTAGTCCAAGAATGTATCAATGTATCTCGTGTCGTTGTAAAAGCAGCTAACACACAAAGCAATTGGTGAGCTTAAGTGAGTCAATGTTGCTGAACCAGGGTACGCCGCTTCCGCATCGGGCCAGTAAACTTCAAGAAAAGTCGGAACGTGCAAATCAACCATTTCTTTTGAAATTGGCGGAACATTTGCTAAAACAAAATAACCGCGATTTCGCGCTTCTTGTATAAACTGAACGCGATAGTCCTTACTCAAAAGTTCAACACTCCCTATCCGTTTTACAATCTGCCCGGTTGATTTATTTGTCTGGAAACTATATCCATCCCAGTATGTTTCATTATAAGTAAACGCATTATATGTTGACTCATCAACGTAAATTCCGTCAGCGTCAAAGTAATCTATCACTTCTTCAAAAACAGGCCACAATCTCTCACCATATGAATTCGTCAGCGTAGGGAAAAATCTGTAAAGATAAGGATATGTCTCGCTTCTGTAACCTACATGCTGGCCAGAAGAATTTATTATTCGCGCATCCGAGTAAAGAGTTGAAGCGCCGTCTTCCGAAGACAAGAATAAATCAAAATAAAGAAGATATTTTACATCTAATCCAGTTGCGCGCAATTTTGCTTTTGCATCCCACACGAACTGTTCAGCATATGGTGCGAGGTCTTCCCAAGTGTCAGGACCGTGAGCTACTTTCGAAGTGTCTGACGCTTTTTTCCAAAACGCAACTGTCGCCGAATCAATAGCCCCCTGCTCAAAGAAAAATTTTCTATCCGCATCCGACATTGTCATCCAACCATTAGGCATGGGAGATCCTAAGAATATATGATTACCTATTTCGAAGTTTACATTTTTCTCTCTGCGGACAATATTAATAAAATCATAATAGTCATTGCTTGAAAGCGGATAAATTTGCCATTCGAAAGTATATTCTCCGCCTGCCGGAAGGCCAAAGTAATCATTTGTGATATCAATTCTGTTTGGTTTGGTGGTATCTTTACCACTTCCGATTTGCGCTCTGAAAACATTATCATCAAAAAGAATTCCGACTCCAGCATCGTCAAATGGTATAAATACCGTCGGATTTGAACGGCTCATGCCCTCTCTGCCGGAAATAAGAAAATCCGTTCTTTCCGAGAAAAAGTCAATGTAAAAAGGTATTCCGATATCCTGCGAAAGTTTGTTCTCGAATTTATCTGTTACAAAAATTTTACTTCCCCCGAAATTTATTTCACGTGTTATTTTGTAGTAATTTCCTTCGCCGATGATTGTAATGCGGTTTTCACTTTGTGTTACGTCAACGTGCCAGGAAGAATCAGGTGCTAATTCAGTGGGAGCGAACCCATTTCTTGGATTGATTTGACTTCCTTCGCGGGGATGAAAAAAGTAGGATTCAATTCTTATTTTGCTTTCGTTTACGGAAACTTCTACCATGCCTGTCTCATCCGCTTTGACTTCGAAGGGGGTTTGAAAATCAAATCGCGGGTAAATCAACGGAAGGTCTTCCTGTTCGTATATGTATAATCTTTTTGGGAGACCGGTAGATCGGTCCATCGGGATGTTTATGCTTATGTTTTTTCCGTCGAGAGTTATGTTTATGTTTCCTATTTCTGTTTTCCAGTTGTCAATGACTAAGAGGTCTTTTCCGTCTTTGTCTACGAATCTTCTGACGTCAATTTTTGGCGAGATGTATGTGATTCCCACGGTGTCGAGATATTTTGGCTCGCGCGCCCACCAGCCGACTCTGTTCCATTCAGAGACTGAGAGGTTTACGGCGCGGTTCATTACGTCGAAGGCTGTGTTGTTCTCCCAAGGGTGGAGCATGTCGAATTTTGCTCCCAATAGAAATACTTGTCTTTCTCCGAAATAATTATTTGTGTTGTTCCAATATTGCCAGAAGATGTAATCTTGGAGGGATTCGCCCATGAACAGGATTCTGTCGTTGAGCAGGTAGCGGCCGAATCTGGGGAACAGGGCGTTGACGGAGTTTTCCGGTGTTGTGGTCGCATTGCCTTCAAGGCTGCCGCCCCTGAGCGCGCCACTAATCAAGAAAGATGCGGGGTACACATCTATTGCTCCTTCTAAAATTGTGTCAGTTGTGAAATTTCCGTTTAAGAAAAGATTTGCGTTGAACAATATGTCTCCGAAATATCTGTTTCCGTAGACGTCAATGAAATAAGTGTTTGCGCCCCATTGCCTTGTGAGTCTGCTCCAGTTTTGGATGTATTCGAGGGGGGTTTCACTGCGGGCGTCATATAACGTGTATTTTTGAGGACTATCGAACGGCAGATATACTCTCTGATAATCTTGGAGCGGGCGGATGTAGATGGCGACGTGTCCGCCGGACTGAGTGAAATCTTTTGTATATTTAGTGAGGTTAAAATATGGCGGAGTTCGCGTGTAATTTTGGTGAATGATTCTTTTATAATCACAGCATTCTCCGTCATATTCAGACATTTGTCCCCCGAGTATTGTCATCGGGAACGTATTGTTCCAGCGCCCCCACCTAATGTAAAAATCGTTTTCTGTTAATAGGGGAGGCCATACGTTTTGCAGCATGATGTTGGACAGGCCGTTGAGGTCTTTGAACCAGTCAGAGTAATTGACGCGCCAGCCCGGACTTGTGTTTTGGTAAAGTCCTTCCTGCTCCATGTGCGAATCGAGCCATGTTTTATATTCGTCGAGGGCGAGCTGCCAAGACTCGTGGCCAGGAGACGCGGTGACTTCCACGATCTTTGCTTTGTAAGTTGTGTAAGTGGTTTCGGTTGCGCTTTTGAAAACAGGTTCATCGTAAAACATTCGGATGTTCCCAAGCGAGAAATATGGTATGACTTTTTTTGGCGGCCAGTTTGTCGCAGCGACGATTTTAGCTTTATATGGGTCAGCGATGACGACGAGTGGCGAAAATGTTCCGGGATAAACAAGCCCATAGTCGGCGCGCACAGCAAGTGCTTTTTTTGTTGCTCCGGTGTAATATGTATAATAAAATATGTCGTCGCGAGTGTCGTTGTTTAAGAGATACCTACCGCCTGATTGGTATGGAAATGAAAGTTGGGTGATGTTGTTGTGTATTGAGCTGCTGAGCAGGGCTATGTCGAGCTGCCATTCGTCCCCATTGTATGTGACCCATGCATCCATGCCGTGATTTATGTCGTTGAAGTGGTATCTTTCTCCATCAGAGGTGATTTCAATTATGCTGCATGTTGGGTAGTAAATAACAGGTGGAGAAGTTGTGCTGTCATATCTTATCAAAATTCCAGGCCTGAATCTGTTTTCCAGTCCGGGGCAGCGTTCTACTGGGTCTCTAGGGTATGGGTCTTCGCCGTCAATCACACCGTCAGAGTCAGAGTCTATTGAGTTTAAGAAAGAGCCGCCGGCGTATTCTTCAAGATTACGAGCCGAGTCACCATCTTCGTTTTCATCCGGATCAAGTATGCCGTCACCATCTGTATCGTTAGAAATAGGATTTAGTGAATTGCTTATTTCCCAGCCGTCCGGTAGTTCATCACCATCTGTGTCATATATGCAAGGATTTGTTTGATAAAAATATTCTCTTGAATTGTTTAAACCATCATAATCAAAATCTTCTGCACCGTCGAGGGTTTTGTCGCCGTCTGTATCATTGAGTAAGGGGTTTATGCCGGCGCATTCATAATATATTTCCCAGGCGTCCGGGAGACCATCTCCGTCTGTGTCTAAACAATCAATCGGGCAACTGGCGACATCTTCTCCTTCTTCGCACAGGAGATTTTCACAGACTGGCGAGAGGAAAACCGCTTCAGGTAATCTGCCAATTAGAAAAGATATACCTGTCAGAATTATTATAACTAGAGATAAGAAAACTAATGCGATGGTTAGTTCTTTTTGTACTATCTTAGATTTATCTTTTTTATTTATTATTTCAGGTTTAATGTAATGATTTCTTTGCAAGTTGCATTACCTCTTTTTCTTTTTTTTCGAGATGGAAAATACTTTTTCTTAATTGGATGAATAGAATTATTAAGACAACAATCATTATTCCGAGTAGACTGTAAATAAATGTTTTTACAAAGTTTATACTCGGAATGAACTGCTGGTCTTCCCAGGATTGTTGTTTTTCGTTTTCAGGCGGGTTGGGTTGCTCTGGATTGCATAAGAGAATTGTTTCCGGTTTGTTTTGTTGGATGTTGCAGTTGTTTACGTCGTTGCATGTTCTTGTTTGCATTCTGTTAATACATCTGCTCCATTCACCACATTGCCAATCCGGTATGCAGGAAGGGGCTGTTGGGGTTGGACTGCTTCCACCGCTGCTGGAACTTTGGGAGGGACTACTTGGGCAGTCGTTTGGGCAACTCGCAGCAGTTTCTTCGGCTTCGCAGAAACCGTTTCCACAAATGTGCGTCTCTAGTTCGTAAATATATAATCTAGGCGGTTCGTTTGTGTCTGGAGAAATCGGGATTGAAATGTTGATTTCTTCGCCGAGGTAGGTGATAGAAATGTTTTCTGTTGCGTTCCAGTTGTCTATTGCAAACATTGTTAGGTTATGGTTATCTTTGAATACAGTGACTTTCATTTCCGGAGTGACTCTTGAAATTCCTTTTGTGTCAAAATATCGTGGCTCGCGAGCCCACCAACCAACTCTGTCTCTTTCGAGTATTGCCTGTAACATTATTTTGTCCAAGACGCCGGGAGATTCTTCGGGATGCATAACATCGAATTTTGCTCCGAGCAAAAACACTTGTCTTTCTGACCAATATTGGCCGCTGGCGTTAACAGTGCCCCACCAATAGTGGTCTCCGTTTGATTCCCCCAGAAAAATTATTCTGTCGTTGAGCAAATATCTTCCGAAACCAGGAACCGGAAAAGCGTCAGTGCCCGACAACGTTTCCAGAGATTTGTCTGGTCCGCCTTTTCCACTTCCTAAGGAAATTGCTCCACTAACTAACATTGGAGATGTGAAAAGTTCATTCGGCATTTCGGTAACGCTTCTTTGGGGGAAATGGTCCCGCACTAATTCTGCTATGTACAACGGATCTCCATAATCCGGAGAGGCGCCGATTGTGTCAAGATAGTGAATATTCGCGTGCCATTCGTCCTCCGCGATTGCGTTCCAGTCATCAAACCACTGAAGATTTGTTCTGCCATCGTGTAATGTGGGGTCTTGCAAACTTCCCCGAACACTGCCGATTTTCCGCGGTAAAGTATAATACCCCACATATTTTCCTTCTTCTACAACCTCTTTTGCAAAGTCCAATAGCTCCGGAATATATCTGCGGTGGACTACATGGGGATATCCGCCGATTGGTTCCATCGTCAAATTTTCTCCAACCTCAATGGGCGGAATTCCGCGATATTGGTCCTGCGGCGGAGTCGTTCCATTCCACGGTAGATATATGGAATCTCCGGTTTCATTTCTTACAGTAAATCTCGGATCACCATAATTACTATACTGCCCCCAGAATAAAATTATAGGCATATATTCTTTAAGAAGGTTCCATCTTCGCTCATATTCTGTAAGCGCCCACGTGAAATTGTAAGAGTTATAAAGTTGAACATTATAAAACCCATGCGCATTTTTTATTTCAGACGGATAATCAGGAATTAAGTTGTTTTCAGCACGTTTAACATCAAGCCAATTTTTATATAAATCTAACGCCTTCTGCCAAGCGTGTTCTCCTCTCGAAGTGTTGGCGTGCACGACCGCATATATCGCATGATATTCTTTAGTTGAATAAGCGGGGACGGGGTCAGAGGGATACCTAATCCTGAGCCTGCTATTGTCTGGCTCACTTTGATTGTAGTTATAAGAAGACACACTTTTCAATTTCGGCGGCCAGTTTGTTGCAGCGGCAATTCGCGCGTCATCTTCATCAGCGACGACAATCAAGGGCGAAAATGCATTTCCTCCAGGATATATAAATGCAACATCAGAAGTATCATACATCCAAGGTCCCCACCAGGATTGCCAGGCGGTTAATTTCAAGGCCTGCCCCATACGACGAGGATAAAGAATATATTCATCGCTGGCGTCGCCGTCTAAAGAATACCCTTCAGCATCGTAAGGAAAAGACACAGAATACGCAGGTGAACCTTTTGTCCAAATTTGCAATTTCCAAATGTGATCCCCTTCATAACTTACATTCGCATCAAGAAAAGAATCGGAATAAAATCTTGAGGTGTTTGTCTCGTAAACAAAGTTCGTCGAATACGTTCTTGAACCGACCGCGAAACCCGGGAAAGTCAAATAAGACAAATCCTCAACACAGTCTGCCGGGCAACTTTCTGTTGTTTCTCCCTCTTCGCATAGTTCGTTACCACATTCCGGGGCAAGAAACGGTCCGGATTTTATTATGAGTGATGTAGTTGCAAGAATTAAAATGCCGTAGGCTACTAGGAAAACAATCGCTGATAAGTTCTCTTTTTTGGTTATGATTTTGTAGCTAGGCCTGTCCATTCTTTTCTCTTTTTGCTTTTATTAAGATGGTCAGCGCAATTGCGATTATAACGCGCGGTGGCAAATTAATTGAATAAGCTCTTCCACAATTACCTTATTGGAAGTGCTTAAATATTAATGAAAATATAACTAATAAAACTATCTGTGGGCTATGTTCTAAATTTTTTAGGTTTCGCTGCGGCAAACCCACCAATCCGTCCGACGTCTGTGATTGGGTGCCTGACTTTGTAGGGTAGTTGGCTATTTGGATACTCCTCTATAGGGCGGCAAAGCCACAAAGAAAGAATTGAGGAAGTTGGAGTTATGATTAAATAATGCATCATATCTTTTTGAGCCTTTTAGCAAGAGATTCTGTTTCATTGAGGAGATCTTCTATTTCTTTTATGCCTTGAAGCCAGAATTCTTTTTTTGTTATGTCAATTCCGAGATTTGCGAAGATGTTCTTTGGAGAATCAGATGTTCCTGCAGAAAGAAACTCCTTAACTTTCTCAACGAATTTCCTGTCTTTGCGGACCTGAGCTTGCAGATACTTTGAAATCAACTCGCCTGAAACGTAAGAATAAACATAGAACATATATCTAAAATGTGGGACGTAAATCCACCAGTTGTCTGTCTCTGAGGTGTCAACCATCTCTCCAAGGTAAGACGACATATGTCCTTTGAACATTTTTCCGACTTCTTCTTTTGAAAGATAGCCTTTTTCTCGAAATGTATTGTGAAGCTCTGTTTCAAAATTGTAGAAAGCGGTTTGTCTGAAAATTGAAGCGATTTCTCCGTTTAGTTTTTCCATTAGAATTGATAACTTTTGCTCTTCGTTGGATTCCTTTAGGAGTTCTTGAAGAACGAAATCTTCCATGAATGTTGAAGCGACTTCGGCAGTCGATTTAGGAGTTTCGAAATACAACGCGTGCTGTTTTGATCTCATCAGCTCGTTGTTGATGCCGTGTCCAACTTCATGAGCTATGGTTGTAACGTCTTTGAGGGTATTTGTGTGATTTAACATGATATATGTTGGTTGGGTGATTAGTTGGTGAATACAAAATGCACCGTTGCGCTTTCCTTTTTTTGGAAAGGCGTCGATTTGACCGTTCTGAAGATACATTTCAAAAATTTGCAGGAACTGATTGTCCAGATTTGAAAATGTTTTTTTGACGAGCTCCACAGATTCTTCCCATTTGTATTCGGGGATGTTCTTTCCATAAGAGACATTCTTTTCATAATACTGGATTTTTTTCAAGCCTAACAATTCTGCTTTTAATTTGTAGAATCTTCTTGAGATATCAAATCTTGACGTGACTGCTGTAATTACCGCATCAACGACTTCCGATTCTATGTCATCTTCCAAATGCCTCGCAGAATCCGCGCGCGCAAATTTTCTTAGTGTGTCGTCAGTTTTCTTGTTCGAGAGTATCGCGTTTATTTCCGGTTCGGCTATTTCAGTGTATCTATCGAGGATTTTTGTCAGCGCGGTATTGGCTTCTTTTCTTGTTTCCTTGTCCGGATCATCAAGGAGACCGAGCAAATCTGAAAAATTCTTCGTTTGTTGCTTGCCTTTTATTTTGATCTTGGCTTCCTGTTTTGCAAGCAAACCTGAAGTCAATCTTTCCCAAAAATCATGGGAAGTTGATTCTTTTAAAGTCAAAATTTTTTCTTCAGGTTCCGAGAGCAAGTGTTTTGCTTCAGCGAACGTTCTCCTCAGATAGTGTTTGTATTTTTCAAGATCCGAATAAGAGAAGAATTTTTCTTGTTCGCTCTCCGGTATTTTGGCTATGTTTAGAGTGAAAAATTTCTTGGCGTTTCTGAGTTCTTTTTCTAATTCTTCTATCTTGTTAAGCTTAGCTTTTATGCCCGCGTCCGACTGGTCGAGTTCGAATTTTAGCGTGTAAAAATATCCTGGATTTCCGGAGTTTCCATAATTTCGTAACAGGATTTCGTATTCGTCAAGAGTTTGCTTAAGGATTTTTGGATCTTTAATGTAATCTGTTCTTGTGGACCATTTTTTCACAAATTCCTGATTTGCTTTTTTGACTTTTTCCAGTTCTTTTTCTGTTTCGGACTCAGATTTTAGGAGGGGAAGCAAATCCCACTCTGTTTTGGATTGATTCATTATGCTGAAAGCTTCATAATCGCCTCGGCGATATCTCCGTTTGTTTCTTCAAGAGTCTTTTTTGCTTCAGCGATAGAACAGGATGTTTTTTCCGCGACGAGTTTTATATCCTCTTCGGAGAACGCTTCGCCCGATTCTTCTCTGATCTCACCCGCGATTTGGAAAGAGGATTGTCCTTTCATCGTGATTCTCTGGACCGAAGGGTTTTCAATTATTATTTTAGAACCGTCTGTTTTTTTGATTGTAACTTCTGCGGCATCTATTTCTTCCTGATTGATGCCCATCTGTTTCATCATTGCCTGCATTTGTTTTGGGTTTATACCGCCTAATCCTGGAAACATAAGGGAAATTGGATAGATAGTTATTTATAGTTTTCTAGGCACGTAGTTGGATGGAAAGGTATCCGCGAGTGGGAGTTGGTGTTTTGATTAAGCATGATGGAAAGGTGTTATTAGGTAAACGGAAAGGATCTCATGGAACAGGAGAATGGGCTCTTCCAGGAGGTCATTTAGAGTTTGGTGAATCTATTGAAAATTGTGCGATAAGGGAAGTAATGGAAGAAACAGGCATTAAAATAAAGAATTTGAAATTTGAGACATTCACCAACGATGTTTTTGTGGAAGATGAGAAGCATTATATAACATTATTTGTTTCTTGTGAGTATGATT
Organism: Candidatus Pacearchaeota archaeon UBA73; assembly: GCA_002496015.1. GTDB lineage: Archaea > Nanobdellota > Nanobdellia > Pacearchaeales > GW2011-AR1 > UBA73. The sequence continues at coordinate 10,115 of DAIF01000005.1, forward strand.
GTGGAGAGCTAGCATTAAAGGAACCAGAGAAATGCGAGCAGTGGCGATGGTTTTTATGGGAAGAAATTCCCGAACCTTTGTTTTTACCTGTTAAAAATTTGAAAGAAAAATCGTACAATCTTTTTGGTTAGTTATGCAACGGGGCTTAGTGGGAAAAATAGCTTTAGGGCCAAGATGAACACTAAGATAGCTGCTACAAAGGCAATTACTTGGGTGGGCGTTAGGATAAATCTGGAACTATATTCTTCATCATAACGCATTAAGCCGCCGAACATTCCGGGCATGTGAATCTTGTTATCGTGTGCCATGTTAATGAGAAAGTTAAAGGGTATAAAAGTTTATCGATTAGGTTGGAATCTTTTTGAGCAGGGTTTAAGTAAGCTGTAAGGTTCGCGGTGAGTAGTCTCCTTGTGGAGAATCTTTGTCAAGTATAGGTATGTGGTAGACCTCTGCTAGGTTCCTCAGTTTGTCAGGAACGTTTCTAAGCTCAATCTCGGTTGGCCTAAGTCTGCGTGAGATTAGTATTATCTCAGCCAACAAGGTCGAGTCTAGTTCTCCTGCTCCGGAAAAATCAAGTACTGTCCGGCGTTGCGCGGTTACGTGTGGGATTATATGACCTGCTAAATCGTATCTTCTTTCCCGTGTTAGGTCGCCTGAAAGATAGAATATCTGTTCGTCATCAGTACGCTCGCAGGTAACTTTAGCTGGAGGTCTCATTATATATTAACCCCTGCAGCGTTTTTATTTTTATGTTTTTACTGGCTCTGTTGAAAAAGTCGGAAATTGCAGGTTTACTAAAATTTGGGGCGAGGGTTTGAGGGGTCAGGGCGAGCGCATTACGCACCAGTAATTTCTATCAGTTAAGGTGTGTGACCGCGAGCAGAGATTCGACACCGGTACATCAAAGAGAGGTTGGACTTCAAGGAAACCATTTGTTGCTTTATTTACTTCAGGCGAGAAAGCAATTTCTTTTTATCTCTGCCACGGACTTCTTTTCCCCAAAGCACGAAGATTCTGTTTATTTGTGACCAGTATTTTTTTGGAGCAATTTTTTGGAGGGCGAGTTCGGTTTCGTGTGGTGTTTTTGTTTTTACTAAGCCGAGGACGTTTGAGAGTCTGTGGACATGGGTGTCTACTGTTATCGAGTTTTTATTATGGAGCTCCGATAGGATGAGGTTTGCGGTTTTTCTTCCGACGCCCGGAAGGGTAGTTAGTTGTTCTAACGTGTCCGGGACTTTTCCATTAAACTCGGAAAGGAGTTTTTGCGCAGTGGCTTTGGAGTTTTTAGATTTTGTTTTATAGAAGTTAATTTTTTTAGTTAAAGATTCAATTTGAGAAAGTGGCGCCGCTGCATACACTTTTAGAGTCGGGAGTTGTTTAAATGTTTCTTGCATGACCGGAATTGTGAGTTCGTCGCGGGATTGAGCAGAATAAATTGTTGCAATGAGAGTCTGCCAGTCATGTTCCCAGCTTTCGCCTGCTAAACGTTTAGTTGATTTGGAATATTTTTTTTCAGCTGCGTGGAAGATTTTTAGGAAGAGTTGTTTTTTTGAGGGCATGATTTAGTAATGAAATCTCCTTTCATATTCTTTGTGGTTGAACCATTCAAGTATCACTGAGATTATCTCTATTTTTGAGGGAGTCGTTATCGAATAGACTAATCTCCAGCCGTCAGGCAAATCGTATTTCCAGAGGTTTGTTATTTTGTATTTCTGCACATACTCTTTCGGAATTAAATCTTTTGTAAGTTGTGCGCCGACAAATGCATTTTCTTTTATGTCTCTTATTGCTCTTAGCATGTTCTTTCTTAGCGGGCTGTTTTCAGATAGGGAATAAAACTCTCTTTCTAAGTTGTCGTTAGCAAAAACTACCTTCGTTGATTCTTTCTTTATCATGCGACTGATTTTCTTTTTGAAAATTTCATTCCTGCTTTCTGACTCCAGATGTGGCCAACCATTCCTTCACAGTCTATTGCTATTTTATTTATGCTAATCAGATAATCGATTATTATAATGTATGTCTGCCACATTATTTTTTTCGGGAGTTTTTTCCAGACTTCTGTTCTGTTGAATTTGCTGCTGTGTTTCTCAATGAATCTTTCTACCATCAAGACTGTTTCCAGAGTTGGAGATCTTGCGAAAGAGTTTTTTGTTTTTTGCATTTATCTTAGTATATCATTTGATATATAAGGTTTTTGCTTGGGCTTTATCTTTCTGATCTTCCGTAAGCGAAGTCCAACATACTTTTTTGAAATATTTCGTTTATTCCATCGAAATAACTTTGGTCAACGTATTCTGATTGACCTTCATTAGATCTTTCTGGACCGTAGCCTCTCTCAAAATACAGTTTTCTGAAGCCGCCGGCTCCTGTGACAACCTGCTCTCTGATATCAATTTTTCCATCGAAGTCTGAGTCTGTGAATTTATCATAACCGTAATGGTGTGTAAATGTGAGACTATTTGGAAAAGTTTGTCTTGTTTGCTGTTTGCTTTCATTACATCCGGTCAGGACTCCAAGTAATCCTGCAGTAATGATCGTTTTCCGTACAAAGTCTAGTACTGATTTCATTTTTTGCGTTCCTCCTTATAGTTATTGTATTATTTCACAGTGGTAACACACATGAGGAATATTTAAATATTAGGGTTACCTTAAGTAGTCCTATGGATACAAAAATCTTGAATGAAATAGGGCTGAACTCATCTGAAGCGAGGGTTTATTTGGCTTTGCTTGAGTTGGGGGATTCGACGAGGGGGGCGATTGTGGATGAGTCAGGGATAGCCGGATCTAAGGTTTATGATTTGTTGAATCGATTGCAGGAGAAAGGGCTTGTATCGGTTTATGTTAAAGACAAAGTTAAACACTTCAAGCCGACGAATCCTAAACAAATACTGAATTATCTAGAGATTAAGAAACAGGAGATAACCGATGTTGAAAAGCAAGCGAAGTCTTTAATTCCTTTTTTATTGGAGAAGTTCAACTCTTCAAAAGAGGAACAGGAGGTCGAGCTGTTGAGCGGGATTAAGGGTTTAGAAATTATATTTCGTGAGCAAGTTGATATCTTGAAAAAGGGAGAGGCCTGCTATGTTATTGGGGGAACTTGGGGGACTGGTGAAGAAATGGAAAAAAGGGTTCAACTTTTTTTTGAAAAAGTTCACTTACTGAGGGAAGAGAAAGGCATTAAGACAAAGATGCTCTTTAATAAATCTCAAAAAGATACGACTTCAAAACTTTATTCAGAAGGTAGGTTTTCGGGGACAGAGACACGATATATTGAACATACTTCTCCAGTCGCAATTAATATCTTCAGGGATAAAACTGCGATAGTAATATTTGGGAGAAAGATTTCATCGATATACATTCATTCTCAATCTGTGGCTGATAGTTTTATTGAATACTTTAGTTTGCTCTGGAAACAGGCGAAGTTCTAGCGTCTAAGTAATATCAGAAAGAGCAATGCGATGACGAGTATAATCGGCAATGCTGCGAGAAGAATTGTTGAGGGATTTGTCTTAGATGAATTTGTTGCGATTTTTCCGGCGAGTTTTATTTCTTCCTGCGGGAAGTCGAACGCCAGCGGCTGGAAGGTTGTTTCTTTTTCTGTTGGCTGCTGAGAGTAAACTATGTTCTTGTTTGAACTGGAGCTTTTTGACTTGCTTGTTGAGCTCGAAGGTTTTTGTTCCTGAAGTTTGTCTGCTTCGCCGGTTATTTTAACGTTGAGCCAAACTGCAAATTGGACTATTGTGTTGCCGAATTCTTCCTCGCGGAAGATGAGTGCGCCTTTGTAGTTGCCTGGGGATGAACCAGAAAGGCAGAATTCAATTTGGTTTTGGTCTTGGGAAATTTGTGAAGGATAAGAAGGAGAAAGTTTGTGTTGTTGGGAAAGAGTCTTGAAATTTAGAATGCTAAATTCGTCTGAGATGTTTTGCGCCCAAATGTCGCGGAGAGTTGCAGGAGACTCTATCTGAAAATAGATTTCTTTGCAGTGGATTTCGTTTACTTGTAAATTGAATTCCAACGAGGGCGGAGAGAATTGAAGCGCGGTTGCTAAAGGAAGGAACAGGAGGGCGAGAATTATTTTTTTCATTCTGGCAGGCCGGTTACTGTGTAAACTATTGTTCCGAGTTTATTGCCTGGAGAGATTTGTGGTGGGATGTCAAGAGTGGGGATTGCTGTTAGGATAGGAGAAAGATGAGAGATTGTCCAGGATTTTCCCAGTGCAGGCGAGCCGTCTATTTTTAGTCCTGTGTTGAATGGGGCGCTGATGACTTCTATGACTTCCACATGAACATCTGTTGAGCTGTCGGTTATATCGAATATAATTGGGCCGTTTAAGGCAGGGTTGTTTTGCGAGCCGGGCTGGACCAATCCGAATTCCAGATTTCTCGGGAGAACCTTGAAAACTATCACGCCAGTTATCGTGACGTCCAGTCCTTGGTGGTTATCTAATATCTCTTCTCCGCGGTCGCCTTCAATCTGGATGTTATCGAAGGCGAATGTTCCAGTGCTGCTGGAGCCAATACCTTCTTCCGGGACGATTATCCGAAATTTTACATCCGGTTTGTTATTGATTTCCTGAACTGAGGAGAATCCGAAGTGATACATTGGGCTGGAAGTGAACTGGGCGGCAATTTGGGAGTCGCTTCCCTCAAGGTCGATGAAATTCACTCCGTCTGAGCTGTATTGTATCTTGAATCGACTCGGGCCGGTTGATGAGGATTTAGCGTCGAAGTGGAATGTTATTTCTTCGTATCCAACAGTGTCTAATGAAATCTCTAGGTATCTGTCCGGAATGTTCCATCCGCTCACGGACAGGGCTCTTCCGGAAGGAGGGTTACCGTTTATCCACTTTGCGGTGCGGTTATCGCTAAGGGATAAGTTCGCAGTCGGAGTGTTGTTTATTTCGGGCAGGAGATCCTCGTCGTCAAAGCTCCATTGTGCGATGATTTCGGCGTTGACTGTGCTAATTGCAAATAAGAAAGACAAGAAGATTGTAAGAATTAAAATCGACCTCATTTTTTTGTTAGCCCTTAGAACTATATAAATTTTATGTGCTGTTGTTTGCGGTTGTGAGGGTATTAGAAAAATTTAAAAATGTTTTTTGTTAGAAGCAGGGGTGAATACACCTAGAGAGTCTTATAGTCGCCCAGAATTAACAAAAATTGTTATAGAGCGATTGGTTAACGGCGACGCGATTGATGCAGGAAGGATAGTTTCGGATTATGATGTAGCGCCAAGATTAGCGACACGAGTTTATTATGACGCCAAGTCTAAGTATGGGAAATTGGTAAGCCAACTCAAGACAGGCGAAACAAGAGGGAAAATTGTTAATCGACAAAAGCCTTAAAATACCTCTATTCTTAAAATTCTAATGGGCAAGAACCAAATCGATATTAAGGTAATTGAAGAGAAGTGGAGGGAGTATTGGGAGAAGGAGAAGATTTACAAGTTTAATCCGAAGACGAAGAAAAAGATTTTTTCTGTGGATACGCCGCCGCCGACGGTTTCGGGGGATATGCACGTTGGGCACGCTTCTTCATATTCGCATGATGATTTCATTGTGAGATATAAAAGGATGAAAGGATTTGAGGTTTTATATCCGTTCGGCACGGATGACAACGGGCTGCCGACAGAAAGGCTTGTCGAGAGATTGAAAAATGTGAAGAGCAAGAATATGTCGAGAGCAGAGTTTATTGAGTTGTGTCTGAAGACACTGAAGGAAATCACGCCGGTGTTCGTGCAGGATTGGAAAAACCTTGCGATTTCGTGTGATTATGACGTTTATTATTCCACGATTGACGATCATTCCAGAAAGTTGTCGCAAAAATCTTTTATTGAATTGTACAAGAAAGGGATGATTTACAAGGAGAATTTTCCGACGATTTATTGTCCGGAATGTCAAACACCGGTTGCGCAGGCTGAGCTTGAAGATAAGAATAAGGAGACTTTTTTTACGACTATGAGATTTCTGACTGAGGAAGGAAATGATCTGCCGATTGCGACGACCAGACCAGAGCTTCTTGGCGCGTGTGTTGCGGTTTTTGTGAATCCGAATGACGAGAGATTTAAGGAGCAGATTGGAAGGAAGGCGAGGGTGCCGTTGTTTGAACATGAGGTTCCGATAATTGCGGATAAGTCTGCGCAGATGGACAAAGGGACCGGAGTTTTGATGGTTTGTTCTTACGGAGACAAATATGATGTTGATGCGATTAAGAGATACAAACTTGAGCCGAGAATTGTTTTCGGTCTTGAGGGAAGGGTAAAGGAAGGGAAGTATGCGGGGCTGACGATTTTGGAGTCGAGGAAAAAGATTTTGCAGGAGCTTAGAGAGAAAGATTTGATAATCGAGCAGAAAAGCATAACGCACGCGTTCAACGTGCATGACAAATGCGGGACAGGAATTGAGTTTTTGCCGACGGAGCAGTGGTTCATCAGGATATTGGATAAGAAGAAAGAGCTGATTGAACAGGGGAGGAAAATAAAGTGGCATCCGGCGCATATGCAGAAAAGATATGAGAATTGGATTAATGGATTGGAGTGGGACTGGAGCATTTCGAGGGAGAGGCATTTCGGGATTCCGATTCCGGCGTGGCATTGCGAGTGCGGAGAGATTATTCTTGCCGATGAGAAAGAGCTACCGGTCGATCCGATGCAGAAGCAGAAGAAATGTCCGAAGTGCGGGAAGAGCGCGCGGCCTGACATAAAAGTTCTTGACACTTGGGCGACTTCGTCGTTGACACCGCAGATAGTTTCTGAGCTTTTGAAGGGAAAAGTGGAGATTCCGTATTCGTTAAGGCCGCAGGCACACGACATTATCAGAACTTGGGTTTTTTACACGATTGTAAAATCCTTATATCACGAAAAGAAAGTTCCGTGGAAGGAGATTGCGATTTCAGGGTTTGTTACACTGGGTGGGGAGAAGATGGCCAAGTCGAAAGGGAATGTTGTAAGTCCGCGAGCGATTATGGATAAGTTCGGAAGTGATGCGACGAGGTATTGGGCGGCGTCAACAAAACTTGGAGATGATATTGATTATCAAGAGAACGATTTGATTGCAGGAAAGAAGTTTGTAACGAAATTGCTGAACGCTTCGAGGTTTGTTTTTATGAATCTGAAGCATCAGGATAAAACACCAAGATTGATTGAATCAGACAGATTATTTCTAACGCAAGTCAACAAATTGATACAAACCGCGAGCGAGGCATTTGAAGATTACAATTATGCAAGAGCAAAACTTGAGGCAGAGAGGTTCTTTTGGGGAATCTTTGCAGATAACTACTTGGAAATTGTTAAGGGCAGGGTTTACAATGGAAGTGAGGAAGAAAAGGCATCCGCATTTTACACACTTTATCAGGGTTTGTTGGCTGTTGTTAAACTAATGGCTCCGATTACTCCATATATAACTGAAGAAGTTTATCAAAATCATTTTAAGGAATTTGAAAAAGAAAAATCGGTTCATGTCTCAGGGTGGCCTGAAGAAATCAAAGTGGAGAGAAGGAAGAATGATGATAAAGTTTGGAATGATTTTTTGAATTTAATTGCTAAAATCAGGCAAGTAAAATCTGAGAACAAGAAAGCGATGAATTCTAAGATTGTATTGACTTTAACTCAAAGAGAACAGGACGAGTTGAAAAATGTGATGAGGGACTTCAAGTCGGTAATGAATATTGTTGAATTGAAGAGTGGTGAGTTCAAAGTGGAGTTTGTGGAATAAGAAATTTTATAAAGTGTTCTTCTTTTTTTGAGGCATGGACGGAGAGAGGTGGACTTATATAAACGATCCTAAAGTCGCAGACGATATGTCGGCGGCTCGGGCGAGACTTGCTGAAGCGGATCCGGAAAATGGCTTTTTGGAGCAGACCCGAGTGGAATTAAGACAGTTTTGTTATTTGGCAGGTTCTCCATTTGAAGCCAGATTTTTTGGGAATCCTCCGGTCGGTACGCCAGTTGGTGCAGCGCATGTCTTTAAGAATTACGTTGAAGGAGTTCGCAGAGCCAATGAACAACAGGGAAGACTTAATTTTACTTCAGCCGAGATGCTTTTTAGCACGTGATTTATTCAAATAGGGTTTTCTTCCTTCGTGACTACTCGCTAATTGGGTGCCTGATTGCAGTATCTCCGAAGCATTTTTGCCATTTTGAAATTGAGATCCCCAATTAAATTTCGTCTACGACGAAAAACCCGCCCTAGCCACCATCCCTTCCCACCTCCAAATAGTATAATAATTTCAAAATGGTTTATCAATATCGAAGATACTGCGATTGACACTTAGCTTTATTAATCCTTATTCTTACGTCGTTATATGAGTCACGTGCTTGATCCGAAAGAGAAACAGAAGCTGCAGGATTTGATTGAGTTATTGGGAAATATACGCGGCAGGCACACTGAACTTGTGACTGTGTTGATCCCGGCCGGGGCGAACATAAATCTTATTCAAAGACAGCTTGAGGCGGAGAAGTCAACCGCTTCGAACATAAAATCGGCGTCGGTGAGAAAGAATGTAACAAGCGCGCTTGACATGATAATTCGCGAGATGAAGGGGATTCGAGCGACGCCGGAGAACGGGCTTGCTATTTATTGCGGGAACATTTCTGATAAGGAAGGTGTTTCAGATATCCAGATTTGGATTTATGAACCGCCGAAGCCGTTGAATGTCAAGATTTATAGATGCGATCAAGAGTTTATTGTTGAGCCGCTGAAAGAGATGGTCGAGGTGGAGGAGGTTTATGGCTTAATGGTGATTGACAGACAACAGGCGACGATTGGTCTGCTTGAGGGCAGCCAGATAAAAGTTTTACAGAAGCTAACTAGCGGGGTGCCGGGGAAGGTGAGAGCTGGGGGGCAGTCAAGCCAGAGATTTCATAGACTTACAGAAGGGCTTGCTAAGGAATTTTTCAGGCGAGTCGCTGAAGAGATGAAGAGGATATTTTTTGATATGCCTAAGCTGAAAGCCATTATGATTGGTGGACCGATTCCAACGAAAGAAGAGTTTCTTGATGAAGGACAGTTGGTTACAAAACTGAAAGAGAAAATTATTGCGATTAAAGATTTGGGTTACACTGACGAACATGGACTTGAACTTTTGGTTGAAGCTTCGCAAGAGGATATCGCAGAGCAGGAGCTGATTAAGGAAAAGAAGATTCTTGAGAGATTTTTTGAGACGCTCGGGAGGGACAGGAAGAAGGCGGCTTATCGGGAGGCAGAAGTGCGACTTGCGATTGAGCGCGGGGCAGCGGATATCGTGATTATGTCTAAGAAGTGGGACAGGAATAAGCAGAAAGAGTTTGAAGAGCTGGCTGCAAATATCGGGGCTTCGGTAGTTTTGGTTGGAGCAGATCACACGGACGGCGAACAGTTCTGGAATCTTACTGAAGGTGTTGGAGCGATTTTGAGGTTTTCTTTGGACTAAATTTAAGCTCTGTTGAAAATTTCTAATTAGTGTTCATCCGCTATATACCAAAATATTTAAGTATTCCCGGTAACATTCTTAATAAAAGTAGATGATAAACAAAACATTTTCAGCCTTCACTCTAGCAATTTTGTTAATCCCTTTCACAATAGCGGTAGTCTCCCACCCAGCCTC
>DAIF01000014.1 GCA_002496015.1 Candidatus Pacearchaeota archaeon UBA73
TGGGTACGGAGGGAATCGAACCCCCATCTTTCGGGCTGGAGCCGAATATCCTACCACTGAACGACGTACCCTTAAACAACTCAGAATCACACTAATTTTAAATCTTCCCCTTAAACTCCCAAAACCTCAACGCCCCTTTACAAGGAATCCCCTTAACTCTGGAAACATTCGAAAGCAAAAACCCGTAAGTCCCCCAATCCGAAGAAGCCAGATGCTTGTCTTTATCCGCAAGAAAATCGTCTTCAGAAAGATATTTCTTAACATCAACTAAATAAGCCTTCCCAACAATCTGCCCAACCGGCAGCTCTCCAAAACCAAATTTTTCCATAGCGCACTTATCAGGTGTCTTAGAAGCATGAATCAAAAACTCTCCTCGGAAGTGGGTATTCCATTTCCTCAACTCAATAGTCTTCTTTCCCTGCAAAATCAATTCCGCGAAAGGCTGTTTCAACGACAAAACTTTCATACAGATAAATAACTCCAAGACTTAAAAACATTTATAAATTACTCTCGCTTCGTTTAAAGATGTCAAAAAAGAGAAAGCAGAAGACTAGTTCTACATTAGAAGATGAAGACAATCTTGACCTAGAACGCCATTCCATGCCCAAAACCACAAAGAAAAAAAAATCTGTAACGGACCGGGAAATTGAACACGCAATCCTAAAGAACCTCGTCGAACTCCAGAAAGTCCAAACAGACCTCTCGGAAAAATTCTCACATCTTGCGACAGAAATCTCCAACCTTCTGGCATTGTTCGAAGTCACGGCAAGACATTTTGCAAAGAACATTCCTCAGAACGATCAATTCACAAAAGACAAAGAGTTCTTAGAAAAGATTGATAAGTTGCTTGACCAAAACAAGACACTCGCCAAAGGACTGACATTAATGGAAGAAAGATTAAGAGAAAGATTATACACAGGTTCGCAAAAACCTCCTGCCCCTGAAAAAAAAGCTGAAGAAGAATTCACGCCCTCAATGAACACTCGTTCAAGACCTATGCCGAGATTCTAAAATGCCCGAGACCGAAGAAAGGCACAAGTTAAGAGAACACTTCCTTGAGATGTTTATCAGAGAGCTACTCACGAATTCCTACGATCCGCAAAAAGACAAAGAACTGCAACAGGAGATTATGAAGGAGAAACTCGCGGACATGACCACGGACCTGAAAAAAAACCAGGCCGTATCTGTCAAAGAAATGAGCGGTCCGGCATACACAAGCGGGATGCCCCTTCCAAAACCACAAGAATCTATTTCTCCCGCAGGCAGTCCCCAATTCCCCCAAAATTACAGTTTAGTCGAACCACCGAGATCATACCCTGCAAGCCATATTCAAGCCATCCCAAGATACAGCCCGATTCCATTGCCTGCGTATCAACCTACAAAGTATCATCCAGGCCAAAAGGTTGAGACGATTAACCTCGGAAAACTGGCAAGCATCTTGCAAGACCCTGCTGTCATCGGCGTAGAATGCCCCGGCCCATATAAGAACCTCATCGTAAATCGCGGCGGCTCAATCCAAACCTCGTCAGTAACCCTTACCCCTGAAGAAATAAATACTGTAATGCATAACATCTCAGAACACACTCGCATCCCAATAACTCCCGGAGTTTTCAGGGCAGCAGTCCAGGACCTATTAGTGACTGCAGTCGTCTCAGACTTCGTCGGCACAAGATTCCTGCTTCAGAAAAGAAACCCCTTCCAAAGATATTAATATCTCAACATATAATAATCCCGATGAACAAATTAAAAAACATTCGCGCGCGCCTCGATCAATTCAAATCTCTCTCTGAAAAACAAAAATTCCAAGAGTTCCAATTCTGTCTCCTCACCCCGCAGTCTAACGCGCAGAGATGCTGGCAGGCAGTAGAAGAAATATCAAAATTACCCACACTGGAACACAAAAAAGTTCTCGACATACTCTCAAAAAAGACAAGATTCCATCACACCAAAACAAAAAGGATTTTAGAGTCTGAAAAAATCTGGAAAGAAATCAAGCCGCTTCTCGACGCCAAAGACGCTCTCACTCTAAGAAACATTCTCGCAAAAAAAGTCAACGGCTACGGTTTGAAGGAAGCAGCACATTTCCTGAGGAACATCGGTCTCTCGAATAATAAAATAGCGATTCTCGATCGTCACATTCTAAAAAATCTCCACGAACTAAATCTGATTCCAAACGCAAAGATAAAATCTCAAAAGAACTATCTGGAAATAGAACAGATATTCATTTCTTTCGCAGACAGAATGCGCATCTCAGCCGACGAACTTGATTTGCATTGGTGGTCACAGGAAAACGGGGAAATTTTCAAATAGAACTGCCCGTCCTTTTGAACAAGTCGTAAACCAAACCCCTTGCGGGTCGGGCAATCCCCCGCTCAGCATAAACAAAAAGCTTCTCTGAAAGATGATTTTCTCGACCTAACGGGACAGCAGCCACTGGAGCATCAACGCAAAGCCCGGTGTACACTTGGTCCCCGAATGGAACGCAATGGGTCCTTACATTAACTCCTCGAAATATCCTATTAAGAACTGCATACTCTCCTAGTAATCGAGAAGCGTGGCTCTCATTCAAATCAGGAGTTAGAACATGAAACGAAAAAGAACCCAACGCTCTTTGCGCATTAACTCTGGAGATATCCACGCTCTGCTCCCACCACATCAACTGGTCAATGCCGCCCACCCTAACATATAATTGCAATCCTTCTCTTTGAAGATAATGGCTCCCGTTCACCTTTATTTGCGCTCCTGCCATCGGCGAACTGCCTCCGGGATTAACATTACCAAGCCATCCCACAAACCTTTCAGTCACCTGATGAACATCATATTTCGGCAAATCTCCTTTCTTCCGCATATACTTAGTTTACATCTCAGCTTATAAACGATTGTTATTCTCCAAGACATACATTATTTCGCCCTTCCAAAGTAAAAAAATTAATAAACTTCCCCGACCATGCCTATTAATGAAAGAAACCATAGTCATCTCCTTAGGCGGCTCGCTCATAGTCCCGGAAAAAATGAACGCACCATTTCTGATTAAATTCGTCAAGACCTTGAGAAAACATTACAAGACGCACAAATTTGTAGTTGTCTGCGGCGGCGGAGTCATCGCAAGAAAATACATCTCAGCCCTGAAAGCCAAAGGGCGGCCGACAAGAGAGCTTGCCAACGCAGGCATCAGAGCAACTAGGATGAACGCGCAATTCGTGATGCAACTCTTCGAAAGAAAAGAAGCAAACGACACTCTTCCGTTAAACATGAAACAGGTCAGATATTCTCTAAGAAAAAATAACGTCGTCATCTGCGGCGCCCTGAGGTTTGCCCCAGACTCAACTTCAGACAGCACCGCAGCCAAATTAGCCAAATATCTAAAGACTCATTTCATAAACATCACCAATGTTCCGGGTCTTTTCGACAAAGATCCTAAAAAATACAAAAAAACAAAGTTCATCCCAAAGATTGCATGGAAAGATTTTTACAAAATGGCAATCAAAACAAAATTCCAACCAGGCCAAAACTTCATACTAGATCAGAATTCTTCAGAAATAATAATGAATAACAAAACGCCGGCTTACATAATCGGTCCCGACCTGTCAAATCTCTCAAAGATACTAAATAATAAAGATTTTCACGGAACACTAATCTGTGGTTAGTCCGATCCCTAAAACTTCTGAATTCACTCCAACTGACTGCGATTAACTTTCATGTTCAAATTTTATCCTGCCATATGACTAAACAAAACCCATAAAAACACTATTGCCTTAATACTCGAATGATTAATACCTCAAACATCCAGCAAGCAAAAGAACAGATAAAGAAAGAAAAACACCCTGCGGTAGTCAAATCGCAAAATCCGGATTTTGACAGAAAGATTCTTGAATACGGCAAAGCAGACATCCTGCTTTTTGACAAATTGGGATATAGACAAGACCGCTTAAAACAGATAGATTCCGGGCTAAACCACGTCTTAGCAAAGATAGCTGCAAAGAACAACACATCCATTGGATTCGACCTCGCAGGACTGCGCAAAAGCAGCCGTAAAACAAAGGCCCTCATTCTGTTAAAGTTAATAGAAAACATAAAGATCTGCAAAAAAGCGAACTGCCGCATCGTCCTAATCTCCCAAAAAAACAAAAAAGACGCGCAAAACCTTATGCTCTCGCTAGGCGCTTCAACACAACAGGCAAAACAAGCAATAACTTTTTAACCTTGTAGAACATATTCCTAAAATGAAATCTATCCAAGAAATCATCGAAAAACTCTCACCGTTGGAAAGGAAAATCGTTCCTTTTCTAAACCTGCCCCTAAATGAGATTCAGACAAAAACAAGACTTGACAGCACATCTCTTCTTAGAGCACTCAAATTTCTGGAAGCTAAAAATATCATAAAACTCCAGACAAAAAAATCAAAAGTCGTAGGTCTAGGAACAAACGGAATATACTACAAAAAGACACACCTTCCTGAAAGGAACCTGCTCATGCTGGTAGAGAGCAAAAAAGTCGTATCTCTAGAAGAAGCAAAAAGAATCTCGCGGCTCTCCGACAACGAATTCAAAGTTTCCCTAGGCGTGCTAAAAAGCAAAGCAATGATCGAACTTAAAAATGGAAAGATTATGCTTTCCGCCTCAAAAGAAGAAATCGCTAAAAAATCTCTGGAAGAGCAACTCCTCGAAGCCCTTCCGATCGAAGAAAGCTCTCTCCTCCCCGAACAGCAATTCGCTCTTCAAAACCTTAAAAAAAGAAAAGAGATTATCGAGATGCAGGAAAAAACTGAGACCACATTCACGCTGACCGAACTCGGAAAAAAGATAGCTGGAAAAGAAATTGTCTCCGACCTCATAGAAGAAGTCACGCCGGAAGTGATAAAAAACTGGAAACGGGGCAAAAAATTCAGAAAATATGACATACAATCAGAAGTTCCAAAAATTTATGGCGGCAAAAAACACTTCGTGAATGAATCTATCGAAAAAGGCAGAAGAATCTGGCTAGACATGGGATTCAGAGAAATGCGCTCCACATTCACCCAGACTTCCTTCTGGAACTTCGATGCATTGTTCACCGCCCAAGACCACCCGGTCAGGGAACTCCAGGACACATTCTACATAAAAGACATAAAGGGCAGGCTTCCAGACAGGAGACTAATTGAAAAAGTAAAACAATCGCACGAGACCGGCGTGAAGGGAAGCAAGGGCTGGCAATATTCGTGGTCTGAAGAAGATTCAAAGAGTGTTGTCCTGCGCACCCACACCACCTGCCTGTCTGCAAAAACACTTGCCTCACTCGACATAAAAACTCAGCTTCCGGCAAAATTCTTCTCGATCGGCAAATGCTTCAGAAACGAAACTCTCGACTGGTCTCACGGCTTCGAGTTCAATCAAACTGAAGGGATTGTCGTCGACAGAAATGCAAACTTCAGCCACCTTCTCGGTTACCTTCAGGAATTCGTGAAAAAAATGGGCTTTGAAAAAATAAGAATCCAACCCGCCTATTTCCCTTACACTGAACCCAGTGTTGAAGGCGCGGTCTGGCACGAAGAGAAACAGCGATGGGTTGAAGTCCTCGCCGCGGGAATTTTCCGCCCGGAGGTCACCGAACCTCTACTCGGCGAACCAATTCCCGTCCTTGCTTGGGGACCCGGCTTCGACCGTCTCATGATGCTAGCTTACGAAATAAAAGACTTCAGACAAATTTACGAAAATGATATAAAAAACCTGCGACAAAGGAAGGTGCTGATATAATGTCAAACGTAACTTTCCTCCGCAAGGAACTTGAATCCTTAATCGGAAAGATAACAAAAGATGTAGAAGAAAAAATCTCACTATTCGGCACACCATTAGAACGCATCAGTGACGATGAACTTGAAGTCGAAATTTTCCCAAACCGCCCGGACCTGCTCTCACTTCAGGGCTATGCCCGCAGCTTTAATGCATTTCTTGGCAAATCCCCCGGACTAGCAAGATACACAATCCACAAGCCGGAAGACAATTATACAATTAAAATATTTAATTCCGTAAAAGACGTTCGACCATTTACAGTCTGCGCGATAGTAAAAAACATAAAATTCACAGACGAGAAAATTAAGTCGATAATAGATTTACAGGAGAAACTACACTTCACCGTCGGCAGAAATAGGAAGAAGCTGGCAATAGGAGTTTACCCATTGGAAAAAATAACTCTCCCCATTAGATATGAAGCAAGAAAACCGAAAGACATCAGATTTATCCCGTTGGAAGCAGACAGAGAAATGGATGCCATCCAGATTTTAACAAGCCACCCCACAGGAAGAGACTACGCTCACCTTCTTGAAGGCAAAGAACTCTTCCCAGTTTTCGTCGATGCGAAAAACAAAATACTTTCAATGCCCCCCATAATAAACAGTC
Source organism: Candidatus Pacearchaeota archaeon UBA73 (assembly GCA_002496015.1). GTDB lineage: Archaea > Nanobdellota > Nanobdellia > Pacearchaeales > GW2011-AR1 > UBA73. The sequence goes on from DAIF01000014.1 coordinate 6,375, forward strand.
ACGATACCGGAAAAGTCTCCCTCAACACAACAGACGTGTTCGTAGAATGTTCTGGCTTTGACTTGCTTGTCCTGCAAAAAACTCTTGCAATCATCTGTACAACGCTCGCCGATATGGACGGAAAAATATATCAAATGATTTTAGATTATACAAATAGAAAAATCATCACCCCGGACTTCACCCCGGAAAAAATGAAAATTTCCATAAACAATGTAAACAAACTCCTCGGCTTGGACATTAAGGAAAAAGACTTAGAAAAGCTTTTACCGAAAATGGGTTACGAATACAAGAACAAAACCGTTTCCATCCCCGCGTGGAGGACAGACATTCTCCACGAAGTAGACATCATAGAAGATATCGCGATTGCGTACGGGTATGACAAAATTTCCCCTGCAATTCCTAATGTCTCAACAATCGGTGAAGAATCTAAAGAATCCAAGATGAAATCATTTATATCCGAACTGCTCATCGGACTCGGCTTATTGGAAATCTCAACATATCACTTGATAAAAAAACAAGACGCCGAACAGAACAATTTACAGGACATGATAGAATTAGAAAACTCCAAAACAGAATACAAATATCTCCGCCAAGACCTCGTAACTCCCGGACTAAGAGTGCTATCTGAAAACAAGGACAACGAATATCCTCAAGAACTTTTCGAAATCGGCACGGTCTTCTCATTAGACAAGAAGAACAAATTCGAAACAGGCATAAAAGAAACGGAAAACCTCTGCATCTTGGCTTGCCCGGGAAACTTCACGAAAATCAAACAGGTCTTAGACAGCCTGACAAAAAACCTCGGGCAGGCTTACTCGCTGGAAGAATCAACGCACCATCTGCTTATTGACGGCAGAACCGCAGTGATAAAAATCGGAGAGCATCGTGCGGGAATCATGGGCGAGCTGCACCCTGAAACCCTGAAAGCATGGGGGATTAAAATGCCGACATCCTACCTTGAGCTTCCTGTAAAAAGTCTCTTCTAAAACAAAGCGTTGTCTGGATTGATTTTACGATTCCCACAGACCCGAACAAATCTCCCATTAGTTAAAATCAACAAACTCCGAATAACACCTGAAACGAACAAATCTATTTAAACCACAAAAATTCAAAATGTTTGATGAAGAAGAAAACTCGACCTAGACAACACGCAAGAAAAGCAGCAAGATTTTGCAGCATAAGGAGAGACCGTAACACTTATGTTGCCCGAGAAGAATTCAAAGACCCCCTGCGGGGAGGCAAGCGTCCGGAAGACTTCCAAAAAGTAATTCCCGGAGAACAAATTTTCAGTGTGATTAGAGGAATTTTACGGGAAGGAAGAAACTATCTAATAGACACGTGCGCGCTGGAAGTCCCCAGAAAAAGTCTGTTTAAAGACTGCTCGGAACTAACGAATTACGCGGACAATGAAGCATACCGAGCCGCAGCAGACCAGATGTGTCAGGAAATGAGAAAGTGTTCAGATTTTTGGGGAGAATTACTAACAAGAAAAGATGTGTTTATTCTCCCGGAGGTCGCTGAAGAAACAAGAAGATACCAAAGGATACTAAACTCCCATGCAAAGAAACTAAGAACTCGTGGCCTAAGACGAAAGCTTCTGGAGCCTGTCCACAGTTTAGTTAATAGTTTGGACTCTAATTCTTCCAGATTAGTCGACACAGGATTGCTGTCCGATCCCGTGATACCCAGAATAATGGAAATCCTAAGAGCCACTTCACCTAGATACAGAAAACCTTTACCCTACACTGGCCAGAAGATAATCAGCTTCGCGATAGCATACGGCTTATCAAATGGTGGGACCCAAATCATAATAACCAGGAACCGCGCGATAAGAGAAGCGATGATTAATTTAAACGAAGACCTCGCGTCGGGAAGAAGGCATATCGATCTCTCAGATTTATGCCAAAGCTTTGAACAGTTTAAAGTAATCCATAAAGTACTTCGCGCATTTCCTCCTTTCATATCAGATTATACTTTATGCATTGATGGGAATGATTTTCTCCGCGACTCGCCCTACCAAAGAGATAGAAACACTCTACCTGCAACGACAAGTGCGGCAGCAGGATAGATTCTCAACGACCAAAACAATCTTACTGCTGCCTGGCATCAAGCAAAACATTAATGATGCGAGTCATCTCTCCCAAAAAATCTTCAGCAGCCTCTTGCCACTGGTCAATCTCAGTGCCCTCAAGACGCACAACCTGCCGATGATTAATTGATTTATGTAACGAATACAGCTCAGCCAGACTCTTCACATAGCTCATCTTAAGCATCCCAGCATCGACAAAAACATCTTTTAGCATCTCAGGAATATGTTCTGGAGAAGGAGGCATTCTGCCTGCAGTCATAAGGGCGGCCTGCGCAGAATCAACCATAGTCCAATAAACTCCCTCAATTGCGCTCATTGCAGCAATCCTGCTCCTCAACAAATGCATTGGAGCGCGCTGCAACGCCGCATTAACTGCCTCAGGTGTAGATTTTACTTTGCCCTTCAACAATAACGCTTTAAGAGGATTAAAGAAACCACCGTAATCTATTAACGCTTCACCATATCTCAAAATGTTTATCACAACCGGATCTCCATTGAGCATATCCTCCCACCACGTCGTAAGCTTAACAGTATTTATATGAAGCTCAGCACTGTACTTTTGCTGAGAAACCAGCTTCGCCAATTCTTCTCGATACCACGCAACCAACTCTAAATCCCATTCAATTGCAGCATCATCAACAATAAGGATTATATCTATATCAGACCCTATAACTCCATCGCCCTTCGCCTGACTCCCAAAGAGAACTGAAGCCCTCACAACCCTGTCAAACTTCTTATGAACCTTCTCGGCAAAATCCATCGCCATATCTTTCTCTGTGACAAGTTTCCTCTCAGAAACCGACGAAGACGCCTGAACCTTCTCTACAGACTCCACTCGCTTCACATGCTTCACAGAAACTTTCTTCTTCACTCTCTTTTTTCTTGCCATATTTTTACCACTTAAACTAAGTAGATTTTGTTTTTAAATCTTCCCGCTCACTAGCTCTGTCCGAAGTTTTGATTTTTTCTAAAATTTGGATGGTGGGGGTGGAGTGGCTGCGAGTCGGGTTTTTCCTCGTAGAGGAAATGTTAGTGGGGATTTGAAAAATCAAAACATACTAACTACGGACAGAGCCCGCTCACTCCATCGGCGTCCCGCCAACCCGCGACCGCCCCGACATCTGCCCGCCCAATTCCTTTGGCATCCCGCTGAATCCTCCACCATACATAGAGAAATGCTGCTCGGGCAGCATCGTGCCATATCCATAAAAATAACCGCCGGAAGTCGCATACGCCTGATTCCAATACGGAGACATCTTCATCGAATATATCGGGCTGCCGAAAGATTTCAATGACTGCGCAAAAGGCGTTTGATTCCCAAAAGCCTGCGGTCCAAACCAATTTCCAGTTTCAATAATCTGCTTTATTTCTCCCATTCGTTTATTGTATTTCGCAATCGCTTCGTATTGTTTCTTCATATTAACATTTCCCATCCCCATAGGCAGCTCTGTATGTTCCATTCCAAAGTTATCAGAAAGATGTATCTTGTTCACAAACTTCCCGACCGTCTCCGCTTCCTTAGCCAATTGCTCGTCTTCATATCCAAATTTACGAAGCATATTTATATGCCCCACATCCCACGTGACGCCAATCAGTTTCTCGGCTTGCCTTTTCGCATCACCCTCGGACAAGTGTTCTTCCTTCATCAATTTCTCCTGTAGCTTCTTCTGTGATTTCTCGACAATCTCTCTCAAATCTTCCGCCCTGGCCAATCCGCTCCCCGCAGGAGGATTCTCAACACTGACAATCGGAGCAGAATCCTTAAATTTTTTATAAGAATTAAACGCAACATTCGCAAAAGTTTCCGAAGACTTTTCTATTCCAAAGTTCCTCAACGGAGTTAGCGTGCTGGGAGCATCAATTGATCTCAAGACATTAACCCCTTTAACCAAAGTATCTGACAGATTAGCAAGATTGACAGGATCCTCAATATTCGGAACAAGATTTTTTATTTCGTGCTTGAATTTCTTAAGTTTATCCAGGTCATCTTCTCGCCCGCTCTTCTCGGCAGCAATATAAGCTTGATTATATAATCTCTGAAACGCCTGATAAGCATCCCTCAGATAAATATCCCCGTGCGCGAGTTCTTGCAACTGTTTCTCTACAACGAGCTTAAACGGCGCGCCAACCGCCTCCAGCACCTTCTGCACATCCCGCCCCTTAAGATAATTTTTATACAACTCAAGCCACTGTTCTTCATTTGTATTCTCTTTCAGCCCCCTATCAAGCTTCTCTCCTTTAAGCACGCCACTCACTATTGATTGTCCTTGGTACGCATGAAAGGCACAGTTCTGCAACTGGTTAAACCATGTATCCTTGTTTTGCTTCTCAATCGCCGCCTTTATCGTGTCCCTCTGTTGATCAATACTACCAATCTTGCCATTGCTCTCCATTAAAAGATTCGGCGTCAGAGGCAAAGATTGGAATTGGCCGTCATTTGAAACAACCCAAAATTCTTTAATTATTTCCTTCTTCTCCTTTTTCCCGGTCTCAGGATTCACAACCTCATCCAGAATTTTTGTTTCAGGATTCGGCAAGCCATTGCTTGAATGAAATGTCACAACAAGATTTCCCTTCGGATCCATCTTGTGCGCTCGCTCAACTGCCTGCCACATCTGCCTTTCTGATTCTTCCCTATGGGCTTCGTTCCAACCCTGTCTCGTAACTCCGGTTGGCTCAACCAGTGGCCCGTGAAAAGTCAAATCAATCCCAACTAATTTTTTCAATCGATGTATCTCTTCCAGATGCGGATCGGGAACGGTCTCCCAAGTCGCAGCAGTAACGCCGGAAACTTCAATTGTTTTAGCCCCAGTATTCAATTTGTCAGAAATGGCTTTTAGCTGATTAGCCGTTCGAGGATCCGACGGCAACCCGAAGTTCGAAGTCGAAACCCTGTACTGCGGAAACAACCCCGTAGAAAACTCGCTGGCATAATCCGGATTCAACCCATAATCCGCTCCAGCATAAAATGTATTTCCGTAACCATCTTTTCCCATTCATAAAATAAGAAAAACCTTTATTTAAAGTCTGCGATAAATAAGTTCTGTTGAAGAATCAGAAACAAACAGTTAAATTTCCCAAGCATATCTCTTCGTCTTCCTGTGCCCGTCGGCAGATTCCATTCCGGTAGAATATTTCTTCTCGTCTTCCTGTCTCAACGAAGATTCTATCCGATTTGCCTCAGGATAACCGTTGGCTTGCGCACCCGTCGCAAAATCTCTTCCTACTCCAACCGAACGAAGAGTCTGACCAGATTCGATATTCTCTGAGAGTTTATATTTCGGTCTGTTAGCATCATCCCCCATCCTTCTGCCAACATCATAAAGATGAGCCGTAGGCGCTTCAGTTGTTGCCTCTTCGCGGGACGTTCTTCTAACAGGCACATCCGCAACAGCCCTCATTGGTCTGATGCCGTTTTCCACGGGTTGAAACCCTGTTCCCGCAGAGACCATCTCTGCTGCAGACTCGCTCTTAGTCAGCTCGCGGATTTCCTTGTCACCTTCAGATTCTCGCTTTATCTCTCGGATTATCTTAACCTTATCCTTAATCTCCTTTATCTTCACATTTTTCATATCAGAAAGAGGTCAAACAACTATATAAATTTAAAGATTTATCGTCGGAGGAAAGGCAGGCATATCGTGCGCCTTCTTGTAAGTATCATAAATCTTCCTGCAATTCAACTTTGCCACAAGTATTGCCTGAGAACGAATTACTTCCTCCCAGAAACTATCCTTCTTCAATCCCTTTGATTTATCAACCTTCTCCTCTTTCTTAGCAAATTCAAACAACGCAGAGAATGGATTCACATCATCACTGGGCTTAGAGGGTTCATTTGCCTTGCTCCCGCTCCAATTTATCTCTTTAGCATCACTCAGAAACTCGTCAATATCGTTCTTCATTTGCTCGATACTTTCAGTTGTCGCCCCTTCTATCATAGCAAAAACATCCCCGAAGTCGTCCTTGTCTATTTCAGCTTTCAAAACCGCAAGTTCATCCTTATTCAATGCAAACCCGGTAAAAGTCACTTCAACTCGTCCCCTAAAAGAATAACCTCCCTTCTGATCGCTCCTATCAGGAATACTCCTAAACTTAAATTCTATCAAAGTCATCGGAATGTACTCTCGAAGATTCATCGACAAAACGCTCTTTGGCAACTCTCCCGTCGCAACATCTCTCTTAGGATCATATTTCCCTTGAGCCAGAATAACAAGTTCAAACACAGCAGTATTGAAAGCATTAACTATATCTGGGTTCCATCTCGTGTCTCCTCCCGCGTTTTGCTCCAAGAACTTGGCTGCTCTGAAATACGGCTTCGCCCATCGCGCATACACCTTTAACGAATTTACCTGGCTCCTTAAATAAGCCCTTTCAATCTCATATCTCTTGATTAACTCTCTCTCAGATTCCTCAACCCACTTCAAATATTCCGAAACTCTCTGCTCAAGGATTCTCTTGACCCTATCGTTTAAATCCAGATTCTTCACATCTTCAAGTGAGTTAACGACAAAAAACGCATCCCTAAGTGTCACATAATCGAAATTCTGGCTTAAACCCGCGATACTGGCGTTTCCCCTCCTCAAATCCACATTATCTATCCATATCTGTTTCAACGAAAGGACAGCAGCATTACGCGTCCTTGGATCGCCCGAACGCAGTTCTTCATACTGCCTCAATCTCAACTTGAACTCCTTCAAATCATAAATTATCTGTATTATTGATTTCGTCAAGACTCCCGCGGTCTGCATCATCTTCATCGCTTCCTCCTGCATTCTCGTAGCTCTTCCTTGCATTTCAGCAAAGAACCCGCTCCCGGCAGAAGAAACAAAATTATCAACAAGCTTCTCTGCCTTCCCATACAGATAATTTACATAGTCAAGTATCCAAAAATAAACTGGCTCAAGCGACTGCGAAAACGCATCATAAACCAATGTATGCTGCTCAATAGGTGATTTTATGCCTTCTTTCTTAAGCGCGCCCTTTGTAGCCATAACATGAAGAACGTCGTGATAGCTAACTTCCTTAAGCTTCGCAACCTCCGCCGCCTTCAAATATCCTCCGCTCTTAAGGGCTTTATTCACATCGCCAACTTTCTCAGGATCGCAATAAACTTTAGGATTTATCGCTGCGATTAAATTCTTTACGTCAACTGCCATTTCATTTCACCTCTTTAGATTATATTTTATAAAATACACATCGAAAGTTAATAAAGATTTCGCGTCAAGTGCCCTGTCCAAAGTCTGTTGATTTTTCCAAACTTTGGGGGGATGGAGGGATGGTCGGGGCGAGCATGTTACGCGCCAGTAATGCAAAAGAATCTAGGCGCGTGGCTGCAAGCAGAGATTCGACGAAAATCGAAAATTGCAAGAAGAAATAAAGCTTACTTAAACTCAAAAGAGATTTACAAATACTTTGGTGATTAGTACAATTCAGCACTAAACCCCCCCACAAATATCAAACAACAGGTTAAAAATGCCTTCGTTTCTATAATTGAATCTAAATTCCATTTCTTTTAAGTAAAACAGATAATTAGCCTTAGATTCCATAATCCTTATGGAATCTTTCTTTAGCATAACCCCAGAACCTTTCGATCCCATAGCAATACATTTTAGAAAATGCATGAACGTTGATTGAACACAGATTTATAATCAATTTTCAATTCATCCTACCCTGGCGCTGGCGTACCCCCCGGTGGTGCATATTGAGTGCAATCAATTGTCACTGGAGGACAAACCGCTCGTTCACCAGCATCACCCGTCACAATACCTGCAACACTAACTCTTCGAGGTGTCCCTGTCCCTGTCACCGTCCCTTCAAAGGTAACTGTTCCCAATGATGGACCAGCCGACTCTTCCATACTAGCAACACTAGCACCTGCCTCATTAACAACATCTGCAACTATAGACTGTGCTTCCCCACGCATATTTCTAACTCGTACAGTCACGCTATCTGGAGACCCTACAGTCCAGATACAAGAAACTGGCTGAACATCAACACTAAAGCACTTCGTCCTCAAGTTAGTCTCCGAAGCAGCAGTATCAAAAGTAGGTCTCAAGAAACCCCAAACAATAGCAACAGCAGCAAGCGCTAAAAGCACTATAAGCACCGTAGCGACAATGTTACTCAATCCTCTTTTGTTTTTTCTTGTTATCATTTTTTACCTCTTAATTGCAAGCCACCGCCACAGACTCTGGGCAAGTCTCTGTATTACCACTACCATCTCTAACCCTTGCAGCTACTCTTGCTATAAAGGGCGAAGCCGTCCCTATATCATTAACCTGAGTAGCCTGAGACCCTAGAGCTGTCGTTGGAGCAATTCCTTGAGAAACATAAGTAATCCCATTATCATCTTCCACTACAGCAGCCACAGAATCCAAGGTAACCTCTGTAGGTACACTCGTCTTTAACTGATAAGCAACATTAGCAGTTGCTCCAGAAAGACTACACTGTGTTGGCTCAACAGTAACCAAGAAACATGCATTCCTCAATGAAGTTTGGGAAGCGGCATTATCAAAAGTAGGTCTCAAGAAACCCCAAACAATAGCAACAGCAGCAAGCGCCAAAAGCACTATAAGCACCGTAGCGACGATGTCACTCAATCCTCTTTTGTTCATCATGTCCATATCTAAAAAAGACTTCTTTATAAATGTTTCGTTTTTTCAATTTTGAAAAATTACATTCGATTAAATTTTATTTTTCGACGACGACTTTCACCACCCGCCCCGCCCCCAATCCCCTCCTCTTTTAATCTCCTCGCTCCTCGTCGCCAATCTCTTAACTTCCCATACCTTAAAGCTCAAGTTAGATTAACAAATCTCCAAATCTAAGATTCATATATCTCTAAAGCTCCCGCTCTAAATTAATTATCTCCGTCGTACTCCAAGTCCTGATCGCTCCTTGTTTCTTGAAATGTTCATCATCTGACCAAATACCATCGTTGGGAACAGAAAGAGCCAGCGCAACAAAAGGGACATCTTTCTCATCTACTTCCCCAATTATCTCTTCAGCTTCTTCCATTTTATGAGCATACTTCTCTCTGTGAACAACTTCAATACTCTCTATCAATAAACCAAACAATGTCTCAAACTCCTCCTACGTCAATCCGGCTCTTTCAATTATTATTTTTCAGCTCTGTCCAGAGTTTTGATTTTTTCTAAAATTTGGATGGTGGGGCGGGTTAGCAAGGGCGAGCACGTTACGCGAGTGCAAAAGTTGATTAATTTCGAGCGTGGCTGCGAGCAGGGTTTTTCCTCGTAGAGGAAATGTTAGTGGGGATTTGAAAAATCAAAACATACTAACTCCGAAACAGAGCTGTTTTTTCATATTTTCTAATTTCAGAGATAAGTGTTTCAGGAGCATAAAGAATAAATGGCGAGTCAATAAGAAAATTTCGGGTCAGACCTTCCTTAAACATCCCTGAAAAGACAACATTAGTATCAATGATAAAAATCATTTTCTATGATTCTCAGCAATCCCCCCCTCTAACAAGCTTATCTAATTCTTCAACATCTTTCTTTGTCAGCTTGGATTTATTAGCTATAGCATTCGCTATTCTTATCTTTCTGAGATGCTCAAGCAATGCCTTTCTGACGACCCCGCTCCAGTTAACCTCTCCGTGCCTCTTCATCTCTTCCTTCAAATCTTTCGGCACACTCAAAGTGATATTTTCCATATGTGTATACACATAATCACACCATTTAATTTTTTCCTTCTCCCGTTAAATATCATAAACGACAAACATAATTATCTCAAACCGCAGTTAATTCTATGAATAAAAAGTCCATCAAAACTAACAAAGAACTGCAAGAAAAGGCAGATATTCTCAAATAAGAAACCTTAAATATCTCAAACGATAACCAATCCTATGAGTGAAATCAAAATAGAAATCCCTGAAGAACTGAAAAGAAAAATAGAAACCAAAATAGGCCTGACTCTCTTAGTTAAAAGACTAGTCAAGCACCTCGAAGAAGAACAAGAAATGATAGACTGGTCCGTAAAACTCCAGAGAACTGCAAGAAAAGGCAGATACAGAAAGCTTAAAGAAAAAGGATTGATATGAAAATAGTGGCAGATTCAAACATTTTATTTACTTTCTTTTGGAAAGACTCATTTACAAAGGGCATTCTCGTCGACCAAAATTTTGAATTTTTCGCTCCAGAAATAGCAATTCACGAAATAAAAAATAACAAACAAGAAATAACCAAAAAAACAAAATCTTCCGAAGAAGAATTCAATTCGTTACTTGGAGAGTTAGCTATCTTTGTAGAGTTTATTCCCCTCGACGAATACATTGATAAGGTTAGTGAAGCAGACGTGATATCTGACAAAGATGATATCGATTTCATCGCTCTCGCCCTCAAATTAAACTGTGAAATATGGTCAAACGATCCTCATCTAAAAGAACAAAACAAGGTAAAGGTTTATACCACTTCAGAATTTATCCAACACATCGAACAATCTTAAAAAATCATTTATGCAAAAACCAAAACGAAAACAACTTTTCATTTTTATCGTCGAATTTTGCAAAACCAAATCTCTCGAACTGCACAACCGAATTTTCAGAAATTTGTTTCAGAGCCGGCTCACCCAACCCCGAAATCCATCTCCCATCCTCCATCAAAATCCGGACTTTCAAATTTTTATCTTCGGCAGGAAGCCAATGAATCATTTTCGCACCAAGTCTTGCATCAACTTCCTTAGAAAAAAACTTTTCGTTGTGATTTCCCATATCGGCATTCTTGATATTTAATAAACATATATAAGAAACCTTCAATAGACAAGTTAAACAGAATACTTATCAAATACGTCCCATTTAGACAGAAGGTCATCATAAATTATAAATCTAAACTACTGTTTATCTAAGAACTTGTCTATTTCCTCACTTAAGACCCCTACAGAATAAGATTTACGTTTATTGTCTTTAAGGATCTCCTGATCCATATCAGACATATCGTATATAGCAACACTCAAGCTATCCCCTATACCTTCTTCTATATTTTTCGGCACGCCTAGATCTAAAATTAAAACATTTCTTCTCATAGAAGATAAGTCTTCTCGTTTAATCGTTTTCTCATTTGAAGCAATACAAGTCAATATAATGTCTGCTTCTGAGATGATATGTTTAATATCAACAAGATCAACCGCTACAATATCGAACATTTCGGCAAGCTGTTCTACTTTCGTCCTACTTCTTCCTGCAACAAAAATCTTTAAGGGAAATAGGCGAGAAATCCTTTTGATCAGTTTTCTAGCCAGCATACCTGTGCCTATGATAAGAAAAGATGCATCATGAATAATATTAATCTTGTTCTTCGAGATTATTTCAATAGCCACATCTGCATAAGAAAAGAAACTTCCTCTCAGAGGATACTTTCTCTTTAAAGACGCGCTTTTCGTTATTACAACATCAAAGAATAAATCTAACTCTTTATCTGTAAAGTTTCTTTCCTTGCAAGATTTGTAAGCAGATTTAACTTGCATAAAAATATCTCTCTCGCCCAATATAAAAGAGTCTAAACCGCAACAAAGTCGAATCAAATGCTTAGTTAAAGACTTCCCCGTAAATACTTCTACATTCAACTCCGTGACTTCATTAGGAATGGTTTCTTGGATTATCTCTCTGAGTAGTTCAGCGGAAAAAGAAATGCTTGGAAGATGAGAAACATAAAGTTCAAACCTATGACACGTAGCTATCAAAATAAAATTACTTCCTTTATATGCTTTTAATTTAGATAGAATTATTTCATAAAATAATTCCTCATTATCCCTAAACCACCCGTAGAGGTTATCTAATAAAAGCTTCGAAGTAATTCTATGATTAATGGACAAACCAGTCAGCCTTCTACAACTCATATTATGGTAGTTTGATCAGACTTAGCAGGAACAAACTCTAAGGAAAATTTAGAATCCCATAAAAACCTCTTCTTGATAAACCTCAACATAACGAGTGTGGCTGCCGTTACTTCTTCAACAAGAGCAGTATTAACTAATATTTCCTCAAGATAGTGCTCAGTAATATCCGGTTTTATCTTGAGTTTTTTTACTTCACGTATCCAATATTGAACTGAAGGAGTAGTTTTACCATTTATGAAAAATAAGGCTTTCAATATGAAGGGCAATGCATAATAAACCAGCCACTTTTTTGTAATATTATCATCTTGCTCGACAGAAGATATCTTCTTTTCTATCATGTCTACTCTATAAGAGAGCTTAGATTTAGTAAGATCACTTATCTTAAACGACTTAAACCTTTTCTGTACTCTCCTCAAGAGGGTTTTACAATATTCGGAATCTTGTTCGTACACTATCTTCCCAGTTGCTAGAGCCCTTATTAGAATTGGATCGTCATTACGCAAGCAATTCTCAAATCTTTCTTGAGAATAATAAAAACATTCCACTCTCTCCGATTTTTCCGTAGTCCAGATTTTAACCTTGTCTGTTCCAAAAGTAATGATAAAAAAGTCATAGTCTGCATAATTCTCTTTGATAGTCTCTTCTGTTCCCGACCTACTTCCAGAGAAAAATATAGCTCTTGTATCGGATGTTTTTATTAAGTCCAGAATCCCTTCTATAAATTTAGAGTATTTCATAATAATATTTATTATATCATTATGTATAAAAAATTAACTTTCCTCAAGGCAGCAAGAAAATGTAATGAAAAATTTATCTCAACTCGCTATTTTCAAGAATAAAGAAAATAATATATACTCTCTTAGAACTTTAATCAATATGCAAATAAGGGATTATATAATAAAAGATTCGGCTATTACAAAAAGATTCAACAGAGATTTTTTGAATAACGAGATAAATAAAGAATATATCAAGAGAATAGATATTTATGATGGATTTTTACCAAAAATGCTATCAGAGAGATTATTCAAATACGGCGGCTATATCAAATTAAGTAAAATACAGAATAAGGAAGAAGTATTTTACTCAGAAAAGAAGAGAACTCTTGCTGTTGCCTGTTATGCTGGAAGAGCTCGCAAAAATCACCTTATCTGGTTGATAAAGAGATTTATGAGAATAAATGGAATGCGCTACAAAATTTCTGTCTTGAATAATGGAGGCAAATCGCAAGAACAGATAGCTAAAGAATGGATTAGCAGGCTTCCGAGACCAATACCTACAAAAATAATATTTGGATCACTACAAGGCATAAGCACATTACTTCATAGTTACGACCTACCGTCCGAAATAATAACTAACAAGAATGATTTTTCTTACTTTATCAATTATTATAATGCCCGATTCATAGAATATTCTTCAGAGCAACACATTAAAAGTTTATTTGGAAAATTCGATAGAAAGTCTGCCTTTGATTTAGTCGAATCCCTTCGCAAAGACCCGTTGTTTTTAGTAGATTCTAAGATACTTTGGGCAATAAGAAAAAGAAAAGATATATTTGAAAGAGGATTCCCCAAGAGTCTAAATTATATACGAGATGAATATTTAGATTATGCTTATCTTAAGATTAAAGGAAAACGCTTTTTAGTTACTGGTTATCCCTACGGGGATCAAATGGATACTGTATTGAAAATGCTAAGGAAAAAGTCTAGAATTACAGCAGTTTATTTTATAGGAAGCTGTGGTTCTCTAAAGAAAAATATCAAATTAAACGACTTAATAGTGCCAAATGCAATCTCTTACAAAGGGAGAACATTGAGCTTTAAGAATGACCTAAAAGAACTGATCGGCAGAAAATTTTGTTATGGACCATTAAAACTGTTTTGTTTTGACGGAAAATCTAAGGTAGTTGACAGCCCATTAACAGAAATGGTTACGCAATTAGAGTCTTTTGCTAAAGAAGGGTTTGTAAGCGTTGATGTGGAAGCATATCACTTGATAAGTGCAAGTAAAGGCATACCTAAGATAGGCGTGATATATTACATCTCAGACATGCCATTACATGGAAGTAATCTAACAAACTCGCCACCGAGCTATGTTGGATGGAAAACAGCAGCTACAAATTTAATCAAGATAATATAGCCAAGGCAAACGCATGCAGTAAACAGAACCTAGAAACCTTTAGACAATCCCCCCCTTATTTATGAGTAAACCAAAATTCATAAACAACTTTTTTATTTTCTTTCTCTTTTTTATCAAGTCTACAAAAACCAAATCTCTCAAATTGAATTAATTCTCCAACAGAAAGACTTTTCAGACCAATATCCCCAAACCCATTAATAAAATTTCCATTTGGCATAAATATTCGTACATCTACATAATCGGAAACCCATTGAATTCTCGGAACATCTTTGTTATCCACTGTAGTAAAAGTTGCATTTGGCAATCGATTTAATTGGATGTTAAAAAGATGCAAGAGCCTTATTTCCTTGCCAGAGAATTCTTCAAAATCCTCACGGGATATATAAATCTGACCAACTTTAAGTTTTCTGGTATCATCAAAGTCCGGATGAACTTTAAGTTCAACTTCAGATACATTAGGACGATTATTAACTATTAATCCTATGGGATTCTGAACAAAAAAGTACCTCTTTGCCCGCGCATCGATTATTTTTCGGTTAATAGACGCGATCATATCGAAATCAAGATTTACTTGATGTCTAGACAGTCCAACTTGCTCAACAAGTCCGTAAATTGCTTCTTTCGTTATTCCCCTCCTCCTTAACGCTCTCAGAGTGATAAGCCTCGGATCATCCCATCCGACTAGCTCACCAGATTCGACTAGCTCCCGAATTTCTCTGCCCTGAGTAGTAAAATCAATGACATTAAATCGACCATACTGAATAATCTTTTGCTTTCGAAGTCCAAGCAAATCTTTAATTTTATCCTGAAGTTCAATTCTCAGATCAAATTCATTACTTCGTAAAATAAGAGTCACACCCATCAAACTATCCTCGATAGGATTATAAAAATCATACATGGGCCAAACTTTATATTTATCCCCTTGTCTGTAATGCTTAACAGGTATTGCGCGAAACAAAACCGAATCCCTCATAACATGATTCTTGCTTTTCATATTTCCTTTTATCCTCAAAACCGCTTCACCCTTAGTATATTTTCCATCAACAAACTTTTTCCATTCATCTAAATTATTCTTCCTCGAATTTCTTCTACAGTCACAAGCTTGTCCCTTGTGTCGTAAATCCTGCATTTTATTCCTATCACAAAAGCACATATACGCACGATTCATCCCGATAAGCTTCCTTGCATAATCATATAAAATTTCCATATCATCAGAGATAAACTTTACTCCGTCAACTTTTATACCTAAATAATTTAAAACATCTTCTTTCATTGCATCAACATACTCCTGCGAAACCTTTTCAGGATTTGTGTCTTCGAATCTCAAAAAACACTTCCCATTATATTTTCGAGCATATTGATAATTCAAGAGAAATGAAATAGCATGTCCTATATGGGCGTACTTAGAAGGCTCCGGTGCAATTCTGGTCACCACTTCATTTAACCCAGAAATATCGATGTCGGGCAGCATCTTATCCACAACTTCTCTTTCTTTGACAAATCCCTTAAACTTTTCAAATTCCTTTTCTCTTGCAGAAACAGACATCTTATTTACTTCATCAACAATCTTCTGCAGCGAAGGCATTATCTTACCAATGTCTTTCTTATCCAACCCGTGATTAAACAACTTAGGCAAAACCTTACCGACAACCGCTCTTCCATATTCAATCGCGTTCTTCAAAGCGTACGCCCACATTTCATTTTCCAGTTTCATAAAATCACCAAGAAAAGGAGTTATTTAATCCTTACCACAGCAATCTTTATATAGAAACGCAGAGAAAATAAACAATGCGTGAAAAAGGAGTTCTAGAGTTAGCGGCTCAAAACGGCGAAGCCCTGACTTTCGATGATGTGCGATTAAAAACAGATTTCAGCGGAGTGATGCCTGATGACGTTTCTCTTCATTCAAGATTTTCCAGAAACGTAGGACTAAAGATTCCAATCGTAAGCGCTGCAATGGACACCGTTACAGAATACAAACTAGCAATAACTCTCGCAGAACTCGGAGGCATTGGAGTGATACACCGAAGTCTCTCTCCGGATGAACAAGCTTCCCAAGTTGCAAGAGCAAAACATTACTTAAACGGCAAGATTGGAGCCCCCATCACTGTCCGCACAAGCGACACAATAGAACAAATTCTAAATATGAAAGCAAGAAGAGGTTTCAGCTTCAACAGTTTCCCGGTAACAGATAATGAAGGGCGGTTAGTGGGGATATTGACCGGAAACGACTTCACATTCTGTATTAATTCTGCACTTACCGCAGAACAAGTCATGACTCGTAATCCTCTAACAGCAAACCCCGATACGACAGTAGAGCAAGCCTACGCATTAATGACCGGGCAAAAAAAGAAAGCTCTCCCGCTAATAGACGAAAAAGGACAAATAAAAGGAATGTATGTTTTCAATGATGTAAGAAGAATAATCCATGGCGAAGCCACGCATTTCAACATAGATTCGAGGGGACAGTTAAGAGTGGGCGCAGCGATAGGCGTCGGAGAAGAAGCTCTCCTCCGAGCAGAAAAACTTGTAGCAAGAAACGTTGACGTTTTGGTAATTGACACTGCTCACGCAGATTCTCGCCCGGTTTATGAAACTTTAAAAGAACTCAAGAAAACCTACCCTTCCTTAGACGTAGTAGTCGGTAATGTTTCAGAACCAGAATCTGTAAAAAGATTAGCCGATGCAGGAGCTGATGGAATTAAGATAGGACAAGGTCCCGGCTCAATATGCACTACAAGAATTATCGCAGGAGTCGGCTGTCCACAAGTGTCCGCGATTTATCAATGCGCAAAAATAGCAGACGACTTTGGAATTCCTCTTTGTGCTGACGGCGGACTAAAATATTCCGGTGATATCCCAATCGCAATTGCTGCGGGCGCCCATTCTGTTATGATGGGAAGTATGCTTGCAGGAGTTGACGAAGCTCCGGGAGAAATTGTTTTTGTAGACGGGGGACAATACAAAAGCTACCGAGGCATGGGTTCTTTGGGAGCAATGGCTGAAAGCCCAAGTGCAAGAGAAAGATATTCACAAACCGAAAGCGGCAAAGACAGGTTAGTTCCTGAAGGAGTGGAGGGCTTAGTTCCTTACAAAGGAAAACTCGCACTCGTAATACATCAATACATCGGCGGCCTGCGCAGAGGTATGGGCTACGTCGGAGCAGAAAACATTGAAGAACTAAGAGAAAAGGGAGAGTTCATGAGAATAACACAATCTGGAATGAGAGAATCTCGCCCCCACGATATAAAACTAACAAAGGAGCCGCCAAACTATCCGGTAGGAAGGTAATGGGAATAGACAAATTACTTGATGGTGTAAAAACCATTGCAGTCGTCTGCAACCAATGGGGCGACACTGGCAAAGGCAAATTCACAGATTATCTTACTGCGGACTGGGCAGACGTTATCGCTCGCGGAACAGGCGGCAATAATGCAGGTCATACAGTAGTAGTCAATGGCAAAGAAAAAGTATTTCATCTCCTTCCTACAGGAATCGCCCACGACTCAGCCGGAAAAATAACTATCCTTGGCAACGGCATGGTAATAGACCCGCTGGCACTCGTAGCAGAAATAGATGAACTGAACAGAGAATGTGCAACATACAATAACTTGATGATAAGCAAAGACGCTCACGCCATCATGCCATGGCACATTGCAACAGACCGAGCAAAATACCAGAGCCAGTCAGATGGCGGCATCGGCTCAACAGGAAAGGGCATCGGCCCATGCTACGAAGACAAAATCGGAAGAAGAGGAATAACTATCGGCCATCTCCTGAACCGCGACGTCCTAGCAGAAAAAATAAAAAGAGCTAAAGAAACCCATCCGGAGCAACAAATAGATGTAGAAAAAGTTATCTCCGATTTAACTCCGGCAATAGAAAGAATAACACCTTTCGTAAGAGACACCGTCAACGAAATGCATGATTTCATAAGAGCAGGAAGACACGTTTTGCTCGAAGGAGCGCAGGGACTGCTCCTCAGCATAGAACATGGAACAGATCGTTACGTTACCTCCTCAGACTGCTCCTTAAACGGAACTGCCTCTGGCGTTGGAATTTCTGCCAAAGCAATAGACCTCCCGTTAGGAATAGTAAAATTTCCTTTTATGACTCGGGTTGGAGCCGGGCCATTCCCGACAGAATTCGCAGGACGCGATCAGGAAGACTACTGCGCAGAGGGGCTGAAGCACGACATTTTCTACGAAGCAAAAGTATATCTTGGAATGCCTCTCGACCTGGCAGAAGTCAGAGGAGCCCAACAAAAAAGAAACCGCACCTTCCTCGAATCACTAGAAAGAGAAGTAAAGTCTTATATTGCTCAACACAGAGATAAAATTGTTGACTTATTCAACAACGGATCTGAATTTGAACAGGGAGTAGCAATCCGCCTTGCCGCAGGCGAATATGGCACCACAACAGGACGTCCAAGAAGAACTGGCTGGACAGATGCCGTAGCCGCAAGATACGCAGTCGGCATAAACGGACCGAAGTTAATACTTACAAAAGTTGATGCCTTAGCAGGCATGCGCGAATTCAACATAACTTGCGAATACGCGATAGGAGAACATGTGACTTCTGAATTCTCAAGAGAAAGCGGGTCCTTACGACAAGTACAACCGGTTAACATCACATACAATGGTTATGGAGAAATTAGAGACATCAGAGATTATGATAACCTGCCAAGAAGTTTAAGACGGGCAATATCTGATTTCGAGCACCTAACCGGAGGCGAAGTAGTAATAGTCTCGGTCGGCCCGGACCGCGATGAGACGATAGTCCGCTAACCAAGCCGGGAAATTTTATCTTCCAAAACTCTTATTTTATATTCCAAATCTTCTATCTTATTTTTCAAACCCTGAATCTCAAGATTATCTCCTGAAACGCTGACAGGTTCACTCGACGACGCAGCAGCCGACGAAGCCAGCGAATCCAAAAAACCTAATGCACTCACCCCGCCCCCCGAAGAGTAACTGGGTATCCCTTCCGAAGCAACAGAAGGCGAAGGCGCAGCCGAAACACCCAAATCAACGTATCCTTGAGAATTAACTCTCACAGGCATTTCAACATTCTTTTCAGGAATGTTCAGAATCCCTTTCTTCTGCAATGTCGTAAAATCCAAAACATCAACACCCTTCTCTTTTTTAAAAATAGGCATATCAAATTAAAATAACAATTTTATTTAAACCTTCTGAAAACAACAGCAACCTTTAAAAACCAACTTTTTCTCATCTCGCAATGGCAAAAGTAAGAATCAAACTCAATAGTATAGAAATCGCCCCGATTAATCAAGTTATAGAATCAATTAGAGAAATCACTCAAAGAGCCGGAGTCGTCATGAGAGGTCCGATTCCCTTGCCGACGAGAAAACTCAAAGTCACGACGAGAAAATCTCCTTGTGGTGCAGGAACTGCAACATTCGACCGATTCGAAATGCGAGTCCATCGCCGAATAATTGACATCCCTGCCGAAGACCGAATTCTCCACCCAATAATGAAACTCCAAATTCCGCGTTCTGTCCAAATCAAAATCGAGATGAAGGATTAAATTAAGAACAGCAAATTTGATATTATTTTAAATATTTAATAGATTACAGTAACTATCGAAGGCATTTCTTGTTTTCTCGCAAGAACATCGCGGCAAGCGAGATAAAAATCCCCACCTGTGCTGCCTTGTTCAAGTTGCGCGGCTATGTCTAATATCTCTCTGGCTTTTGTTGGGTCGCGGGTGACATCTGCTTCTGCATACGGTTGATCATGAAGCATTTCTTCAAGATGCCGGACGGCCAACACCCCCCCAGATTGTCTGAGTTCTACACGATACAGTCTCGGCTGTGAAAATATTTGTAAAGCAGCCATTCCACCAACATCAACTGTCTCTGCTCCGTTGTTTTGTAAATTAGCACGTAGGCGTTCGTGATATGTAAGCAAAACTCTTCCGGGAGAAGGATCTACCTTGACTAAAACATAATCTGTTTTAGTTCCGCCAAGAAGAATTTCTCTTTCCTGTTCTGCCGTTAATTGTTCCATGATTTTATGAATACATCCTGTTTAAAAATTTAACCATTATCGGGTTTTGTTGAAAAAGTTCGAACTGCACAGAAAAAATTTCAACAAGTCGAAATCAGCTAAATCTTTAAATAACTTAATAACAATAAAGATTAATGGAAAAAGAGGAAACCAGATTTTTTCAAGATATTAACAAGTTCAATGAAATATACAAACTTCCAATCAACGAAAAACCAACTCTTCTCGGAATCGAACGACTTGAAAATTTCAAAAATGTCTTTCAGGAAGAAGTAAACGAAATAGATGAAATCATAGCGCAATACAAAGAAAAAGAAAATTCCCTATCTGAAGAAGACAAAATCCAGCTCCTTACCGAATTATCAGACTGGCTCGGCGACATGGTAGTTTACATCGCATCCGAATGCAAAAAGCACGGAATAGACCTCAACAAAACTCTCGAAATAATCATGCAGTCCAATTTCAGCAAACTCGATACAAACGGCAACCCAATCTACGACGAACGGGGCAAAGTTATGAAAGGTCCAAATTACTGGAAACCCGAACCAAAAATATCCGAACACATTAAAGAAAAGCTATCTATTTAACAGCCCGCTTAGCTTTCTCTCTTCTAATAAAACCATTAACCTGTTCAGGCAACCTATTCAATGGATAATGCTCTCCATCGTATGGAATCAATCCCCTAAAAGAAGGCATTACTCCCAAAACTTGCTCGATTTCTTGTCTGGCAATTTCTCTGTAAGAATCAGCTCCAGCAGGCTGCGTTCTCAAACCAGCTTCATAAAAACACTGCGTCGGATCTTTCGTCACAACATGCCTTATCGTATTTGCCATAACAGGAACATATTCCGCAGCCTCGTGATAACCCGCAAGTTTCAAATCGTCTGACAATGCTCTTACTCTTTCCATCAAACTCCTGAACATATCACCCAACTCCATCTCCCCAATTTCCGACCTCATGTGAAAACCGGTTACAGTATACGGTCCTAGCTGTTGTCTATCTCCCCTCTGCCTCTGCAAATCTCTCATCGCCCCAATATCATAATTCCTCTCGAAAGTAAATGTCCCCACTTCCGCAACTTTCGAAAACAAGTCATGACTTCTCATCCCGGCAACATACCCCTCCGCAATTTTTCTGCGTTCAGAAAAATCAAGCCCCCTGACACGTTTCCTCAAATTCTCAAAAGAAACACTGCCGTCAGAACCATGGAACAAAATACTCGCTAAAATTAAATCCTCAATGTCTGGAGTATGCGCAATCAGTTTAGACTCTAACGACATCTCTCCATAAGGAACAGATGGATTGTGAGGTTCCCCGATAAATTTTTCAAACAAAACTCTCTGCCTTTCAGATTCGGAAGCAACAAACTCGCTCGGCCCGCCATACTTCATCAGCGTCGGAGAAATCTTCATCGCTTCAATCTGCGCAGCCTTCCCCAAAACTCTCAGTTCAGCTAATTCAGATGACTGCCACTCAGTCAGCATATCCTGAAATCTCCTTGTGTTCAAAGTTATCCCAAGAGAAGTCGTCATATTCTGCGGTAGCAAAGACCTCGCCAAATCAAACGCTTTCTCGGCTATCGCTTTCTCCCAAGCCCCGCCAGGCAATCTTGCATAAGGGTCTTCTAATTCCCTTTGTATTTGCCTGTCTGCCTCATCACGCAAATGCGCATACTTCAAAGCAAGAAATCTCTTGCCTTTTTCAAAAACCTCGTCGTAAAGTGCAAATAATTCTCTATCAAGCGCAAGCATCTTTTCTTCATACCCCGTTCCCCGAATCTCAAAGGGCACTCCAACGCTATTAACCGAAGCCACCGTTGCCCTAGTTGAAATTTCTTGATAAGCTCCTTCCCGCGCTTTCTCTAAGGGTTTTGTAGCTCTCTGACTAACTCCTTCCATACAAATTCTAATGACTCCGGAATCCCTCAAAGAAGCGTGTCCATAATCAACGCCATACTCTTTTATCCATTTTCCGGCTCTAGCAAGATGTGCCTCGAGCGCTCCCCGAATGTCTCCTTGTCGCCGAATCATTTCAGCAAATTCTTCTAAATCCAAAACCCTGCCGCTTTCGTCTTTTTCCTTAACATCCCTAAAAAGCTGCAGCAATCTATCCCGTGCAGTTACATTGCTCCGCGCATACTGCCCCATCAACAACGCCCACAATTCTCCAGGCATGTTATCAGTCGCGCAATAAACATTCGACTCCGTATTGGTAAAGAAATACCCTAAAACAGTTCTCTCGTCGTCACTATAATCCCTTCTTCCCCGAAACTTCCCAATCCCGCTAAATCCGGGTCTCACACTGTCGCCGTCAAAAAACCGCGCAAACAATTTATTATCACCATCTCTTAACAAAACCATTCCGAACAAAAAATAAAATACTATTTAAACATCATTCCGAACAAAACCATATTTCCAATTATCATAATCTTTTATAATCTCCAAAATAAAACCTTACGATGAGGAAAAGAGGACACCAATACAAAGGATTTCTTGCACACTTCGACGGCCCAGACGGAGGCGGCAAAGGAACTCAAATGGACTGGGCAGAAAAATATCTTAGAAACAATGGATACGTGGTCAGTAGATTCCGCGATCCCGGTGGAACGGAAGTTGGAGATCAAATTAGAAGAGTTCTACTTCACCTCGACACCAAAGAAATGAAACCTGAAACTGAAGTATTCTTATTCATGGCTTCAAGAGTTCAATTGGTCAGAGAAAAAATCCAGCCAGCGCTAGAAAGAGGCGAAGTAGTCTTATTAGACCGATTCGTAGACGCCACGCGCGCATATCAAGGAACTGCAGGCAAGGTCCCTGTGAAATACATAGACCAGCTCGCAAAACTCGCAACAAACCACCTCTCACCAGATAGATCTTATTTCCTAGACGTTCCTGCAGAAACGGGGCTAAAGAGAATTGATAGAGAAAAAGATAGGATAGAGAGTAAGGCGTTAGAATACCATCAAGCAGTTAGACAAGGATTCCTTAAGATTGCAGCAAGAGAACATGGAAGAGTCCTAGTCTTAGACGGAACACAAGATCCTAAGGTTATCCACCAACAAATCGTTAACGACTTAGAAACTCGCCTAACAAAACACCAGCAAGTATACCGGCTGCTCAGGACAAGCCAAGATTAATCCTCCAACAACACAGCAACCGCAACCACCGTCGTCCACATTCCATCCTTGTTCCCTTCAGCAGACTGCGTAAGCTCCATCGTCCTAAGAATTTGCCCGCTGGTTTTGTAAACCTGTTCGCGCTCGTCCCACGCCTTATCAGAATCAAACTCAATTCCCAAGGTCGTCGCAAGCATCGTCGCAGCCAAATCCTCCGCATACTCCCCGGATTTTTTAGCAGTCTCTCCAAAAGCATGATGCTCCGATAGATAACCATAATGATTCGCCCTGTCCTTCGGAATTGCAACCCCAATTGCCGCGCTCACCAACCTATTTGGTTCATTTGTCTCGCTCCTTGCCATAACACAAAATGTAATCTGCCCTGCTTTCAAACACCTCAACCCTTCCTCCTTAGAAATAATCTTGCAGTCTGGAGGCAAAATCGAAGATACATAAACCAAATTGCACTTTTCAATTCCCGCATTCCGCAAAGCCAGTTCAAAAGCCTGAAGTTTGTTCTTATGCACCCCAACGCCTTTCGTCAGAAACATTCGTTTTGGAACCATCGAATCTTGAATAAAAAATAAATCTTTTTAAAACTTTCCACACTTAAAACAAGATGGAACACCAGTATCTAAAAAACATCAAACCCGGAATAAAAGTAGAAATACTCACAAGCCAACATCGAATCTCGACTGGGATCGTGGAGGAAATAGCGGCAAGGAACCATTTCCACAAGGACGGCATAATGGTCCGCCTCAAAAACGGCGACGTGGGACGCGTCCAAAAAATCCTGCTGACAGAACAACAGCAAAACGACATCGCCGCGCACGAACTAAAAGAAATAATCAAAAAAGGAGAAAACTTCAGCACCGAGTTCAAGTCAGAAGCACTCTGGAGTATAACTCTCAATCCCCAACAACTAAAAGAAACAAAATCATTTGAAATCCGAGAGTATGGCACACGTGCCTCAAAAATCATCATCGCAAAATCAATCGCCGCATTCATGAACTCTGAAGGAGGCAGCCTCGTAATCGGAGTCAAGGAAAAAAAAGAAAAAGAAATATTTGAGCTTCACGGTCTGGAAGAAGACTTCAAAAAACTTCGAATAAACACAAAAGATGAATATCGCAGAATTGTCATCGACGAAATAATCCGCACTTTCTTCCCGCCCAAAATATTCAACCATCTAAACAATCACCTTGAAATGAAATTCGTCGAAATAGAAAACAAAACACTCTTTTGGATAAAGATAAAACCCTCCGATTCAAGGGTATTCCTTAACATAAACAACAAAGATATCTTTATGATTCGCGTTGATTCAGAAAACAGAACTCTCGAAGGGGAAAAACTAGTCGACTACTGCATAAAAAAATGGGGCAATCGCAATTAGATTCCATTGAGAAAATTTTGTATCAGGCGAAGCCGGGGTTCAGTCATATGCGCCGTGCGGGAATTGAACCCGCATCGCCAGCTTGGGAAGCTAGAATCATAACCACTAGACCAACGGCGCGTTTTTCCTTCCAACAAAACTCGTTAAGAATATTAATATTGCGGTTCCATCAGCGACCATGCAAGTCGTGCAGATTTCCCCAAGGATAAAAATCTGGACATAAATCAGGT
Organism: Candidatus Pacearchaeota archaeon UBA73; assembly: GCA_002496015.1. GTDB lineage: Archaea > Nanobdellota > Nanobdellia > Pacearchaeales > GW2011-AR1 > UBA73. The sequence continues at coordinate 31,214 of DAIF01000014.1, forward strand.
AAAATGCAAAGACTGCTCCCGCGAAAGCAAGCCCCCTAAAAAGCCCGGAAACTCTTCGTCGGCGCAAGTCCCTGACAAAAACCGAAGATAACACCAAAAAAGAGACAAAACCAAGATAACTAAGTTTTACTCCGAAGATATTCCCATAAATGGAATTCTGGACATTGTCACAATTATTGGTATCTCCCACAACGCAAAATCCTGAAAGAGAATTCAGATTGCCATACGACAGGTAGCCAGTCAAAACCAACTCTAAGAAAACTAAACCTGCCAAAATTCCAAATACAATTTTCCTATTCGCCATTTTTTATCTTAGGACAACGTTTATAAAAGCCTTATCTTTTTCTGATAGAGCAGGATTCCGTAGCTCAGCATGGTTAGAGCGCTGCTCTGATAAGGCAGAGGTCCTGGGTTCAAATCCCAGCGGGATCATATTTGCCCAGCACGTTTACGCCCTGTAAATTCGACTAAAAGATATAAATAGTCTCCTCTTCTGTTCTCTGCATGGAAAAAAAGGTTAAGTTGCCCAAGGACGAATTGGCTCACGACTGGCCGGCGATAGAATGGTGGTACTTCAACGGATTTTTGGAAGGAAAGAAAAAATATGCATTCATGACTTGTTTGTTTAAGGCAGACAAGAATAAGGTAAATCTTTCGTTCCTTAGAGTGCCGTTCAGGACGATTTATTTTGCACACACGTTACTCTATAATCTTTCCAAGAGGACGGTTGAGAAAGAGATTCTGCCGGTGGTCATTGTTTCTGAGGATAGCTTTACGAAGGAAAAATTGTTTATCAACTATACTTATCTGCTGCGCAAGAAATTCTTCAATTATGAAATAGCGAGGAAGGATTCGGGGATTCATATAAAAACGAGGTTTTTTGATTTAACCGCGAAAGAAAAGAAGAAACCTCTTCTGGAGGGCGGAAATGGCTATATTGATCTTGGCACGAAGACGACTTATTATTATACTTATCCGCGTTTGGATGTTGCCGGAACTATTCGGGGCGAGAAGGTTAAGGGTTTAGCCTGGCATGATAAACAGTGGTCTAAGGAAGGGTTTATGCAGGATCATTGGCTTTGGTTCTCTCTTCAGCTCCCGAATAATCTGGACATCGTTTGTTTTGATTACAAAGGTGTCAGGATGGCTACGATATCTTACGGGAATAACAAGCAGGAGACAGTACCTGTAGAATTTGTCCAGATTGGGGAAGATTGGAAAAGTCCACATACAAAGATAAATTATTCTCTTTCTTGGAGAATAAAAGTTAAGGATATGGTTATAGAAACAAAACCGCTGATTGAAGATTGCGAGATGAATCACGGGTTTATTAGTTATTGGGAGGGTCCGGTGCAGGTGAGTCTTAACGGAAAAAATTCTTTTGGATTTATGGAACTTCTTTCTAAGCAGCCGAAGCGGTCGATTACGAAGAAACTTTCTCAACTCGAGGGTTCTGCCAGGCAGACTATCGCTCTCTGGAGTGGATGATAACTTAAGAATTTGTTAGCTCTCATTGGATCGTCCAGCCGCCATCAACGACAAGGACTTGTCCAGTTACATAAGAAGCGCCGTCTGAAGCAAGATATGCTGCTGCGTGTGCGATGTCCCGTGGCGAGCCCCATCTTTTTATCGGCAAGCTCGAGATTAATGCCTGTGAAGATTTTTCATCCATAGAAGTTGTGCCGGGAGTTTCGATTGCACCGGGAGCGATTGCATTTACAGTTATCCCATTACCTGCTAGTTCGAGTGCAGACGCCCTGACCAATCCATTAACTCCTGATTTGGAAGCGCAATAGTGCGCCAGATTTGGGAATCCAATAAGAGAAGCAATTGATGAAATTACCACAATCCTTCCGCCTTGCCTCATAACTTTTGCAGATTCCTGAATCGTGTAGAAAGAACCTTTAAGATTTACGTTAAGCACTTTGTCCCAATCTGCGTCTGACATTTCCAGAAACGGCTTGTAAGGGAAAATCCCTGCATTGTTTATGAAAATATCCAATGAAGTGAATTTTTTTAGAGTTTTGTCAATCATTGATTTCACATGTTTGCGGTTTGAGACGTCGCAGGCGAGCGAGAGGATTTTTTCCTTTGGGAATTTTTGTGAGAGCTCTTTTGCGGTTTCGTCGCATTCTGACTGATGGAGGCCGTTGATGACGACGTTTGCGCCGAGTTCAAGAAAATGTTCTGCGATGCCCTTGCCTATGCCTTGGTTAGAGCCAGTTACGATGGCTGTTTTGTTTGTCAGCATTTTTCACCTCTTTGTAAACTGTTTTAAAAGAATAACTAAATTTATAAATGTATCATTTCACAGAGTTTCAAAAGAAGATAGAGAGATTTATTGGTCAAAATGTTGAACGTATAGAGGTATTACGTGAGGAATCCAGAAGCTATTTAAGAGATGTACACGGGATTAAAATGGACACTAATAAAGTTTATGTACATTTTATCGACGCAAATTACAGGACTGGCGTGGCGACTATAAGGGACAATTTTTCAAAAGTTATTAATGTGTCTTATCGGGGTATGGATGATCAAGATCGGACTTATGTTTTGCCTCTTGCGGCTGTCTTTAATACTGCCGGTCCCGTTAGGGAATATCTGTCGTCTGCTGAGCAAATGTGTCAAATCCAAACGCCGCCGCCAGGATTTGAACCTGGGGATCCGTGAGGAAACGAGTTCTCCAAACTCGCGCGGTAACCACTGCGCCACGGCGGCTTGTCACGCGTGGTGCTTGAGCATTTGCGATTGCGCCACGGCGGCCTATCGAAGTTAGTTAAGAAGGGTTTTAAAGATTTGTGAAGGCGAAGCATTTATCAATAATATTTGAATAAAGAAGCCTGGTCGTGCTACGACCTCTATTTTTCCAGCGAGGATAAGGCTGTGAGCTTTGTAGCAAATAATAATCCAAAGCTCTGTTGAAAAAGTCTGAAACTCGCGTGGCAACAAGCGAGCGCAGCGAGCCGCTATTACCAAAACGCCGGCCGCCAAGTCGGGCGTCCAATTTATCTAGACGCGCGCTTCCGACCAATTAAAAAATAGAACTATATTTACAATCTGAAGAGGTTCCCCTAGTTAATACTAATAAAGGTAAATTTATAAATTTGCATTTTTTCTTTAATAAATGAAGCTCTTGGATTTCATAGTTTTAGCTTTGCTATTTGCGCTGCTAGTCCTCGGCATGTATATTTTGTGGCTGAACTTTCCAAGCCAGCCAACGGAGTTTGATAGGTATGCCGCAAATTTTTCTTTTGACTTGCCTGAGAGGAGTTCGCAGTTTCACCTGAATATGAGGTATCCTGACAGGACAATAACTTATTTTATCTCTCAGAATTGCAGCATCAGAAAAACAAACGATTTTATTACGGCGACAAAGTTTCTCGAAGAGCGAACTATTTTGAGATTTAGGCAATCGGACAGGCCAGATATTCTCGTTACATGTTCGAACATCGCGCCGCAGCCGAATGAAGAAGGACATTTTGTCGCGGGAGAGGGAGGACCCTCGGTAATTGTGAATACGACGAGATTTGCAGTAATAATGCTTGGTAGAATCGCGCTTTATCGCACAGAAACGTGCGACACTCCACAAGTAGCTATACACGAACTTCTACACGCTCTCGGGTTTGACCACAATAACAATAAATCCAGCATAATGTATCCTGTAACAGATTGCAGCCAAGTGCTGGATAATTATATCCTAGAAGAAATACGCGACTTGTATTTGATACCTTCAGCAGGAGATCTCGTGATAGAAAGGGTGAATGCGAATAAGACTGGGAGGTATCTCAATTTTGAAGCAGTGATAACGAATTATGGGCTAAAGGATATTGAAAAGTCTCGGCTTAAGGTGATTGTCAAAGGATCAGTCATTGAAGAGTTTGACACTAATAGTTTGAACATGGGTTCGAGAAAGAGTCTGACTATATCCAACTTGAGAATTCCGGGAGACACTACGAGAGTTACGCTGGCAGTCGAAACAGATGAGAATGAAATAGACAAGACTAATAATGTTGCAGAAATAAGACTAGCTGGGGAAAGCTAATTTTTCAACCCTTCTTGGATTGGTGTACCTATGTGCCATAAGTATAACTTCCTGCGCCCAGTTATCCTCGCGTAACGCGGTTCCACTCAAGATAATTGATATAATCTCAGTTTTGACAAAACCGACATGTTAGGAATCTTTAAATATGAATTTTACTCAAGATTAAGATAAAAGATGAGTGAAAAAGACCAGGTTTCGAAAGAGAAGTTGGAGCATACAGGAATCTTTGACTTCAAAGCAATGTATTCTTACGCGCATAGATGGTTTGCTGAGCAGGGATACGGAGTAACTGAAGAGAAATATTCAGAAAAGTCTAAGGGCGATTCCAGAGATTTAATTATAGAGTGGAAGGTGACAAAAGATTTGTCCGACTATTTCAGGTTTGAATACAAAATCAAATTCGAAATAGAAGGGCTGTCTGATGTCGAGGTCGAGATAGATGGGCAGAGAAAACAGATGAACAAAGGCAAGGTAGTTGTAGAGATAACATCTACTCTGGTGATGGATAAGGATGCAAAATGGGAGACTACTCCATTTAGCAGGTTCATGAGAGATATTTATAATAAGTATATTGTTCCTTCAAGAGTCGAAGCAATGAGACAGCTTCTTTTAAGCAAAGGTAATGGATTTAAGGATGACCTAAAGTCTTTCATGAACCTGGCGGCAAGACGGTAGTTTTGGTCTTGAAACGTTCCATACAAATCTTTATATAATTCTACCAAAGTGTCTTAGCATGAAAAAAGCAGGCTTGTTGTTGCTTTGCATAGTGTTGTTTTCTGTGAGCACTTTAGCCAGTCCTGACCTCGAGGTGGAAAAGGTGAATCTGAGGAATGTCGCGGTCACGGAGATTGGCAATCCAGTTTATTATGACCTTCTAATAAAAAATCTTGGTGGGGAAGATCAGTTCAGGATATTCACTTTGGTTGGAGTCCAGATTGAACCGAGCGAATATGTAACTTTGCCGCCGGGAGAGACGAAGATAAAGATAGAAGCTAATCTGGGGAATAAGATTCTTAAAGAAAGGAAAGGTCTTCTTTCTTTTGAATATCAGATAAAGGGGCTAGAACGCGAGCTTTACAAGGACAAGCTACTTGTCAATATTGTTTCTTTGAAGGACATCCTTAATATTAATTACCGCGATTTTCATCCAGCAGATAATCTGATAGAGGTCCACATCAACAATTCCGCGAATGTCGAGCTTAACAACTTAACTCTTATTCTTGATTCGGTTTTTTTCCGTGAATCTATTCCATTGGAGTTAGCACCATACGAGAACAAGTCTTTTTCAGTTTCGGTCAATCTGGACGGCAATGAGAAACTTGTCGCGGGCCCATACATTGTTTCTGCAACGATTGTGACTGGCAGGGAAAACGTCAATCTCGATGGAATAATAAATTTCCTTGAGCGTGAAGGGACTTCGGTTGATGAGTCAACACAGGGGTTAATAATCAGGACGAAGATTGTAACTAAGACAAACAAGGGCAATACGCCCGTGACGGCAGAGGTTAGTCTTACGAAAGATGCTATATCCAGATTATTCACAACTCATTCTATTGAGCCAGTGTCGACGAGTCGCGAGGGTTTTTTTGTCGAGTATGTCTGGCGAAAGAGCCTGAATCCGGGCGAATCACTTATCGTGACCTCGAGGACGAATTATACAGTGCCTTTCTTTGTAGCACTTTTTATAGTGGCAGTCGGAGTGCTTGTTAAGTTCTATTATTTAAAAGCAGTATATATCAGGAAGAGGGTCTCGCTTGTCAGGACGAAGGGCGGCGAGTTTGCGTTGAGGGTTGTTCTAAAAGTGAAGGCGAGAAAGAGTGTTGAGGGCTTGCAGTTGATAGATTCTCTACCTGGGATGACCAAGCTTTATGAAAACTTCGGGAAACAGCCGGATAAAATAGAGAAAGATGCCCGAAGATTAGTCTGGAACGTGGGGCATTTACGAAGAGGAGAGGAGAGAGTCTATTCTTATGTGATGTATTCAAAGCTTAAAGTTGTCGGGCGGCTTGAGCTGCCGCAGGCGTTTGCTATATTCAAGAAGGAAGGGAAGGTGGGAGAGGTTTATTCCAACCGTACGTATTTTGCGATTGAGGGGAGTTAGGATTTGGAGACTATTAATATGTCTTCATCTGTTCCGATTGATTTTCTAGCCTTATCAAAAATATCTTTTCTTATTGCTTGGAATGGAATGAGTTTATCAAAACTGGGGTTGTGAACATAAATGTTTTCTTGGTCATATCCGACGATTGGCAGAAAATGGCCGCGATATTGTCCAGTGTTTTTATTTTCAATTACATTCCAATCTATTAGCACAATCGGCAGACTGTTTTCAGTTACGAATTTTAGGATTCCATTTAATTCTAATGAAACTTGCTTCATCTTTACCTTAAGTTCTTCTGCTCTTTTGAGCCAGTTGTCAAACTTGTTTTGGTCCATAGAGTCGTGTTCTTTATAATAATCAAGTTCGCTATTTTCTTCATTGTAAGCCAGAGTTTTTGTGAATAGTTTTGTGTTATAACCCAGCGCTGCGGAAGAGACTGCTAGTTGGATAGTGTTAGTTCCTTCTTTTCCAGTTCTCCCTGTTTCTTTTTCAAAAATTTCTATTCCCAAGTCTTTATCTAAGAAAGCTACAGCCATTCTCAGTGCGGACGGTCCGCAATTGTAAAAGGTTGTTTGTTTAAAAAAAGGCACGTCTAATTTCATTTTATCCTGCGTAGAGTGGACCTGTCTCGAGACCTGCTTTTGCGCGTTTGAGATAGTAATCTTCAATCTTCTTATAACGCTGAGCTGTCTCAGTCGAGACCGACGGCTTGACTTTTCTGAACGCCTCGTCGATATCTTCCTTGGATACTTCTTTGGCTTCTTTGTCTTTTCGGAGTGCATTAAGCGCAGCCTCTCTAATAAGAGCTTCTATATCGGCTCCCACGTAACCTTCAGTTTGTTTTACCATGTCAAAAAGTTTCACATCCTTAGCCAATGGTGTGTTTTTTGTGTGGATTTTGAAGATTTCCATCCTCGATTCTTCGTCAGGGACATCTGCCAAGATTATCCTGTCGAACCGGCCTGGACGCAAGAGCGCCGGGTCGAGCATGTCAGGGCGGTTGGTCGCGCCGATTATCGTGACGTCTTTTAGACCTTCCAATCCATCGATTTCTGCAAGCAATTGGTTTAGAACTCTTTCAGTAACTTTGCTACCCTGCTCAATTCCGCGCTTTCCTGCGAGCGCATCTATTTCGTCGAAGAAAATCACACAAGGAGCAACTTGTCTTGCCCGCTCGAAAACTTTTCTTACACCTTCTTCTGATTTTCCGACCCACATGCTTAACAACGAAGGACCTTTGACCTGAATGAAGTTTGCTTCTGATTCCTTAGCGACGGCTTTTGCGAGCAGAGTCTTTCCTGTTCCGGGAGGACCGTAAAGCAAAATGCCTCTTGGAGCGCGGATTCCGAGTCTTGCAAATGCTTCTGGTCTTTGTATTGGCCATTCCACAGCTTCCTTAAGTTCCTGTTTTGTTCTTTCCATTCCGCCGATGTCGTTCCAGCCGATGTTTGGCGCCTCGACGAAGACTTCTCTCATCGCACTTGGGCGGACTACCTTGAGCGCTTCTTCAAAATCTTCCAGCCGGATTATTGCCTTGTCCAGAACTTCCGGAGGAATTGGTTCCTCTTCTTCAAGCTTTAAAGAAGGAAGCATTTTTCTTAGGACGTTCATAGCAGCTTCTTTTGTCAGAGCTGAGAGGTCCGCGCCGACGAAGCCATGCGTGCGCGCTGCGAGATCTTCAAGATTTACATTTCTAGCGAGAGGCATATTTCTTGTATGAATTTTTAAGATGTCTAATCTGCCTTTTTTATCTGGAACAGAAATTTCAATCTCCCGATCAAACCTTCCCGGTCTGCGGAGTGCGGGATCAACCGAATTCACGCGATTCGTCGCGCCGATAACAATCACTTTTCCGCGGGATTTCAGACCGTCCATCATCGTCAATAATTGTGAGACAACTCTTCGTTCCACTTCGCCCTGAACATCTTCACGTTTCGGGGCTATCGCATCTATTTCGTCGAAGAAAATTATTGAAGGAGCATTTTTTTCAGCGTCTTCGAAAATGTCCCTGATCTTTTTTTCAGATTCGCCGTAGAATTTTGACATTACTTCCGGACCGTTAAGCAGGATGAAGTTTGCTTCTGATTCATTGGCTACGGCTTTTGCGAGCAGAGTCTTTCCTGTTCCGGGAGGACCGTGGAGAAGAACACCTTTTGGAGGATCTATTCCCAGCTTCTGGAAAATCTCTGGGTGTTTGAGGGGAAGCTCGACCATTTCTCTTATTTTCTTAATCTCATCTTCCATGCCTCCGACGTCTTCGTAAGCGATGTCTGGGATAGCGTCGTCAGACACTTCAACAGATTTTGGATTGAGAATTATTTCAGTATCTTCATTGATGAAACAATGCTGTGCAGGGGTGGTGTTCACTACGACGAATCTTATCTGCTGGAAACTGCCTGGAAAACCATGGTTGAACAGGTCTTGGAGGTCTCCAAAGAAGTCCGGTAATCCTTCTCCGCCCATGAGGTCTTTTCGCCTCTGGACTCCGCCCAAAGAAATTATGTCCCCTTTAGTTATTGGTCTGCCGAGTAATCCGTTTCTAAGCATTTCGGGATCTGCCTGGACAGTAATGCCCTGCTGAGCTGGAGCAATAGCTACCTTTGTGGCGGGTTTGACTCCTGCTTTTTTTACCTCGACTTGTTCACCCACACTGACGCGCGCGTTTTTTCTTATAAGGCCGTCAATTCTGATTATGTTCTCGCCTACATCTGCAGGATAAGCGCGATCGACAATCGCGAGTGTTTCTCTTTGTCCCTTGATTGAGATTATGTCTCCTCTCGCCAGGCCCATTTCCCTCATTAGTTGAGGATCGATTCTTGCAACGCCCTTGTAAACGTCGTCTTGTAAAGATTCAACTACCTTCAATCTTATTTGCGGGATGTTATTTAGTTTTACCATCTTTCTTTTCTCTCCTGGTCAGTAAATGATAAGCTGACTCTGCCGAAATCCTCAAGACATAGTTTTACCATGTCATTAACATGAGTAGACATACTTTTATTCATGTCATTGATGAAATCGATAATTTCCTTTGGGATGCTTATCGCGTGACTGTTACCTACGACTCTCAGTTTGACATTATAAGTCTTTTGTTTCAGATTATTGAAGCTTTCTAACTTGTGGAGGTCGGTTGGATGGATGATTTTTTCATTACATTCCGGACATTTGATTGCTCTTAATCTGAAGCCCCCTCTAAATACTTCGGATGGTTGCATTTGGACGTTACAGTGTTCACATAAAATTTTAGCATCGAATATATCTTTCATGGATATACATGAAGTATATACTATATAAATGTTTTGTTTGGTTGGGTTGTTGAAATCTTTCTTGCGCAGTTTCAGATTCCCACTTTGGATTTCTCTTACAAAGAAAAACTCTCTTAATCCCCTCTCCCTAGATTTAAGTAAAACAAACTCCGGACAGAGCCTTCTAATACAAAAGTTTAAATCTTTTGAGACATGAGTTATCACGAAGAGGGCATACGAAACGTTTAAAAAAAGTCGGTTCGTAAGATGAAAATGTTTTTTGGCAAGAAAAATAATCTGAAGATGAGAAAGTGTGAAGAATGTGGTAGTCGCAGCGAGGAGAAGTTCAGTTTTTGTCCATTCTGTGGGAATAGTTTTTTTGATTCTAAAAAAGAAAGAGCAGATTACGGTCTATTAGGCAGAGATGATTTTGTAGAAAATGACGATTCACCTTTTGAGAATATGGGTATGATGGACAAGCTTGTTAATTCGATGGTAAACAGCATGATGAAAAATCTTGACCGACAGTTCAAAGAACAGTTCAAGGACATCGAGAAAGATCTGAGCAGGGCGGAAGTTAAGACGTTTCCGAATGGGATCAGGATAAAGATTTCCGGACCTTTTCCGGGTGCGATGCCGCAGCCAATGGTAAAGCCGAAGCCAAAGAAAGTCGTGAGGGCTGAGAAACACGAAGTGAATGAAACGCAACTGAAGAAAATGGGAAATTTGCCTCGGGCAAAGGCAAAGACTTCTGTGAGAAGATTTGGCAACAAAATTGTTTACGAACTATCGACGCCGGGAGTTATCTCCGTTGAAGATGTTTTTGTTTCAAGGCTTGAAAGTGGATATGAAATCAAAGCAATCGGAGACAAGAAAATTTATGTGAACTCCGTGCCAATAAATCTACCATTAAAGAAGTTTTCAATAATGAACAACAAGTTGCTTGTTGAATTCCTTGCAGAACATCCACAGCAGGGTTTTGAATAATAGGCTGTTGGAGTCTTTTTAGAACGTATTCATTTTATTAAATTTGTGAGACCGCTTTTTCTACTATGTTTTTGAAATTATCTTTTGCTCCTTTTTTTGAGAAATATTCTATGACCTGAATGTCTCTACCATTATTTTTTGTGCCATACTCTTTTTGTTTTTCTAATGGCAAGTCATCGGGAATTACAGACACAGTCACAGAGCTGGCTACCTTGCGCAGCGAAGCAGAAAAACCTTTTAGATTGATTATTGTAATGATTGGAGAAGAATCTAACTGCTTGGAGAAATTCCATGTAGAAGAATTTGTAAAGGTCTTATTAATATCGTAGATAAATGTTTCAATCTCCTCTTTTGGAAGAAGGTCTATTCTCAAATAAACCTCATTGGCTTGGCTTGAAAACTTCATCTCGCCTTTTTTCCCAGGTTGGACGTGAACGATTTGGGTTTGAGGAGAAATGATTATTCTATCAGGATTAGAAATGAAATATCTTTCTTTCGCTTTTATGAAACAATATGTTTTAACACCATAGTGGAAAACAAAATTGTAGTACTCGCCTTTTTTCATGCTATTTAAAATGCCTGATTGTTTTTATTTCTTGCTAAAGATAATAGCTTGTTGAAAATTGTGCGAGTTATAATAAACCTCTTGCTCTAGGACTCGCGTAGAATAATTCATGTGAAGTACATCAACTCTGGACACGCATCTGAATAAGCTCTGTTGAAAAAGTAGGAACTGCAGGTTTATTAAAATTTGGGGCGAAGGGATTAGGAGGGACAGGGAGGGTTTTCGACTTGAGCAATACGAAAGTCGAATCCAAAGTGGGAATCTGAAACCTGCGCAAGAGAGATTTTCAACAGAACCCGCTGAATAATAAGGTTTATTAAGGATAATTTTAAGGTGCGGATATGGAAAAAAAGGATGAACTGCAGGAAGAACACGAGAATGACATCTTAGATGTATTCGAAGATGGGGCGCTTGACGAAATTGATGAGAATTAATGTAATTACAGAATAGTAACATATAGAAATGTTTAAATAGTGTAATACCATTACAAAGTAGTATAAAATACCCCGATGGGGCAGGAAATCAGAAATGGACAAAACAACAGCAGAGTTTAGTGAAGGAGATGTATTTGAAAGTTTGCCAGGACGATTATTTATTTGTAGAGTCACAAGAAAATATCGTGAGCCCGGCTTTTTTTGGACGGTCCTCCAAAAAACGTTCTGGAATGTGAATGTTTGGATGTTGAAAAGAGAATGGTTAGATGTGGAGAATTAGAAGTTCCTTCGGAGTGCTATAATTTGATTAAAGTCGGCGCTATCATTCCTGTGAGAGATTTTGATAACAATGAGAAAGGTATGTCCATTATGCCCACGCCTTTTGCTTATGCTGGAGTGGAGGAGCAGTTGCCTAATTAAGATGAAACAAAAAATGAAAAATGCTACAATGGATTTTCCTCATCAAGGAAGGGTTTTGATAGCTGCGCATCCGTTTTATAGTCCTAAAAGCTCTCTGGCTCTACAAAGAGAAATCAGGAAAGATGGGCTGCTTGAGGCGACTGCTTCGGAAGTAGTTTCATTTGTTAGAAAATATTTTAATGGAAAAAAATCTCGAGCAAGGGACGTTACATGGATTATGAGAAATGGGGGTTTCAGAGGATTCACAGGAATTTTATATGATCCAGCAACACGACTTGTTTCATTTTTAGATAGACCAGTCTTCAATGATGCTGGCTTTGTTGATATAGGCAATCTTGTTCAAAGAGTCCGCGACGGAGATTTCTATGCTCAAGTTCCATTTAAGCATGCAAAATCAAATGTTATTTCCTGGAATAAAGTTGCAAAGTATCCTTATCTTGTTGCGTGGGCTGGCGGACAAGAAGGTGCTGAAAAACTTGCAGACTTGGCTTCAAAGCATCCTAAAAAGGCAGTTCAATTATGGGTTCCAGACGTTTCACTACTATCAGAAGAAAACCGCCTCCTAGCAACCATTACCGGCTTGGGCTCCTACCAGGGCGGTTCTGAGCTCAGCTGCGGGGACTGGTACTTGGACCTCGTTTACCATGCGTTCGGGTTATATCGCGGCGCTGCCGAGGGTAGTGCGCTCGAAAAACCAAAAGAAACTTTGGTTCCCAAATTTAGGGATGATTCCTTTGGACTAATCGCACAAGTTCGCTCTGCCAGGGAGGAAATATATACCGGAGGGTTAGGAGAAATTCCCGGTAGGTTGAGAGCGATTGGACGACAATTCTCTACATTAAGAGAAACTGCATCGCAGTATTCGGGAGAAGCGCATCAAGAAGTAAGAGGATATTTGAAGGCTGTGCAGAATTCTATTGATGCTCTTTATCAGGCATTGGAGGACCTTAATAATAAAAGATGAAACAAAAAATAAGTATTTCGATTGAGGAAGAGAAAGTAAGGAAGTTGGATGAGTTGCTTAAGACGAGCAAGTTTAGAAATAAATCTCATGCTGTTGAAGTTGCACTTGAGAAATTGCTGTCGCAGGAGGGTGAACATGAGACAAAGCGATGAGCAGTTTCACGAGAAAGCAGACAACTGTTTTGGGCGTATAATTGAGTATGACTCGGACAAAGGAGTCGGCGTGCTGGAGTTTGAAAACAACAGGATTAATATTCTCTACGACGATGGAAGGCAGCAAGTTATAGACAAATTAACTCTGCCAAATAAGTATTTAGTGGCAATTTCAGTTACTGCAAGAGTTGGCAGAGAAATGGCGAGGGAATTAGGAGGGGTTGATGAAGTTTATTCTTTCAGGAAAGGAGAGAGGTTATATTACAATTCAAAGTTGATGAGGGCTCTTTTAGCCAAAAGACTTACTGGCGTCAGGTCAATAGACGTAACTGTAGAAACTCCAAAATAAGATAACAGGTAAAATGATTTTGCGAAGACAAATGAGAAAATTTTAGTGAGAGATTTTTCTTGCAGTTGCCCTTGCCTTTCCGAAGTTCGTTTCACTTTCGTATGATTCGGTATCTCCTTGAAATATACTCCTTGATGTCCCTTTGCTGTAGAAGTTGTCCCCAGTTATTATTTCTGATTTGCCTATCCAGACACCTGAAGCAGGGCCGTATTTACGAGTTATCTCTCCAAATGAGACGATTGGTTTTTCTAATCCATCAGCATATCTTCTCATTATTTGCAGAGTATGATACATTCCGTCTTTTGGACTCCAACCTGTGATTGAATGAGTTGTGAGATAAAATTGATTTGGACCAAGTCTGGGCTGTTGTTCGTCCAATGGTCCTCCGCGAAGAAACCAACCATTTTCGATTAATCTGTTCCTGCCCGTTCCTTTAGTCTTCATTGTTTGACCTGTAGTCAGCATCATCTTGCCTGTGAATTCCCATTTTCCTACTATTTGTTCCAATCTTTTAACTTCAATAGGCATTTCTCCGGAAGTGTCCAAGCCCAAATAATGTGCAAATATTTGAGGGTTTTCTATTGCTTCATTCACTCTGTCTCCGAGCTCCCGATAACCAAGGGGCTCGCCTTCGAATTGCGCGCGGGCTACGGGTTTATCTTTGTTTTTCTCTGCTACGGATGCTAGGGTTCTGCTGAATTGAACTATCTGCATCATTTTTTGAGCGTCATTACCTCTTGCCGCCGCAGGTATTCCATAGGCATTTGCTGCAACAATGGCGATTGCTCCAATCAAGCTAAGAGTTTTCTCAGAATCAAATTCTCTGTGATATCCTACAATTCTGTTATGTTCATCATAAGTTGGTTGAAAAGAAGTGCATCCTGTTTGAACGGGCATTAGTAATGCTGATAGACCTGTAAGCGCCACAACTGTTGTTCTTTGAATTAATCCGGGTTTTCGCATAAAATTGTGGAGAATTAAGTTTTATAAAGTTTTCTAGAAAGCTTCTTCCTGAATCTCTTCCTTTTTGGGTTTTGACTTGGGGGAAGAATCCTCTTTTTGTCCGGAAGACAGTTTTGCTTGTTCAGTCATCTCAAGATCTTTTTCGTTAATTGAGTTAATTGCCTGTTTAAATGCCTTGAAGTGTTCTGCAGGAATTCGGGTGCCTGCTTTGGTGAACCCGGTGTATCTCTCTGATTTGACAAACTCCCGAATTGTTAAACCTATTTTGCCCCCAAAATCATCTATGCGTATAACAATGTCAGTATCAGGATTTTTTGGAATTCTGTCAATGTCTTTCTCCATTTTTTTGTTAAATGAGTTTTCTATATAAATCTTAGTGTTCATTATTCAGTTATATCCTGAAATATACTTTAGAAGAGTTTTTAACGTCAGAAATTATTTTTTTAGATGAACTTGAAAATCGGAGAACTGAAACTGAAAAATCCCTTGATGTTAGCGCCGATGGTAGATGTGACTGACTTACCTTTTCGGCTTTTATGTCGTCGGGCGGGGGCGGCGATGTGTTATACTGAAATGGTTTATGTTGATGCTTTGCTGCATGAGAACGCGTCAACGCTGAGAATGGTTAAAACTTGTGCGGCGGATAAGCCATTGGGTTTGCAGATTACCGGAAACTCTATTGAGGAGTTTGAGGAATTTGTTTCTCGCAGGAAATTGTGGGAAAAATTTGAGCTGATTGATTTGAATTGCGGGTGTCCTTCGACGCGGATTGTTGGGACTAAGGCCGGTTCGTATCTTTTGAAAGAGCCGGAGAAGATTGCTATGATTATTCGGATTTTGAAACAAACCGGAAAGCCTGTGACTGCGAAGATTCGTCTCGGGTATCTGAAAAATAATGTTTTGGAGATTGCGCGAATGATTGAAGGCGCGGGAGCTGACGCTTTGACGGTTCATGCACGATTGTCTAATGAGCCGTATGCTAAGAAGGCGGACTGGGATTGGATTGGGCGAGTTAAGCGGGAGGTGGGAATTCCGGTGATTGGGAATGGCGACGTTTTTTCCGGAAAAGATGCGGAGGAGATTTTGAATATTTGCGACGGGGTGATGGTTGCGCGGGGCGCGATTGGGGATCCTTTGGTTTTTAGAAGGATTTTGAATTATTTGACCGACGGGAAAAAGTATGTAACCAACCACCCCGAACCGCGGGGAGCCTCTGTTCGAGAGAATTGGGGGATGGATTGGAAAGAGAATTTGAAACAGTTTGAAGAATATTTGAAATTAGAGAAGAAATATTTTGGCTCGAATGTGGATTTAGGGAAGATAAAATATGTCGGCGGGAAGTTTCTTCGTGGTTTTACTGGTGCGTCAAAAAAGCGGGACGGGTTTATGAAGTTGAAAAATTGGGGGGAGATTGAGAAGTTTGTCGAGGATCTTCGTAAGAGTCTGGGTTGATTCCTCGTGCAATTAAAACTGTTGCCAGAAAATAGCCGGGTGCGGGAGGTCTTCCGTTGTGACCTACAATTCGCACGAATTCTCTTTGATTCATCCCCAAATGAGTTTCTTCTTCGTCGGCAATGCGTTTTATCAGTCTCGCTTCTTGTGGAGGAAGGGCGTCTAAATAGTTTTCTCTTGGCGACCCGCGAAGTCGCCTATAACGAGTGTATTCGACAGCTAAACGGGCTAATTGAGAGCCAGAAGTATCCAGAAGAGATGTATAAGTTGAACCCTTTGTTTTCGCGTTGTCATTTAAGCTAGTGGATTTGATGGAGTTATAAAGATTTTTGTGGTGTATAGCACAAATAATTAGCCAAAATGAATTAGAGCGCCTTGGACGCGATGCACTTGATATTGGGAAGCTGGATTGAAAAATTAGTTGGAGGCGGTTAGGTTTTCTTTTTGGAGTGGGAAAGATTTATTAATTAAAATCTTGTGTGTAAAACATGGAAGAAAACATCACTTTGGGGAAAATATATGAAAAGCTAGGAAAGATAGAATTAGACATAGAACTGCTCAATGATAAGTTGGATTGGGCCAATGAGTTTAGTGAGGAGGAAAATAAGGAATTTGAGGAAGGAACAAGGGAAGCATGGAAGGAAATTGAGGAAGGCAGGTATGCAAGATATAATTCTACTGAAGAATTTTTGGAGAGCTTCAAATAAAATGCCTACGGTAAAGGAGAGCGATAGATTTAAGCTTGCAAAGTCTAGGTTGGATAAAAGTTATCTGATGAGGTTGAAGAAATTAGTAGAGAAAATAATCGCAAATCCTCAGATTGGAAAACCTATGAAATACGATAGAAAGGATACAAGAGAGGTTTATCTTAAGCCGTTTAGAGTGTCTTATGCTTACGATAAAAATGAGGATATATTGATCTTCTTGAATGTTTATCATAAGAAGAAGCAATAAATAGCTTAAACGAATTAGACGATGACTAACGAAGTCATTCGCTTAACTTATGAGGCAGCCAGTGCCGGACGCGCTCGACATTGAAAAGGCTTTTATACCCATTACCTGCTAAATAATTATGGAAATATTTTGTCAAAGATGGTACGGGGATGGAAGGGAAAGATTTTCAACAGAGCCGCTTTTGAAGAAAGATTTTATAGTGATGAGAAGTGGGATTTTTATGGCAAAATCCTTGAGGCATTATCTGGAAGAAGGGACAATTGTTGGAAAATATTTTAGGATTCCTTCTGAACAAAGGCCTCTTGAGGGCGTTGGAAGTTCTGGGGTCTATCAAGTTGTAAGCATAACTAATCAGGGTAATTTAATGGTTTGTGACGCAGGGGATTATTTATCTGAAAGATTTAGATATTTTGATCTTGAAAAATGTTTAAATGACAGAAGGGCTTCTTTTTTAGCAGCCTCTTTTGCGTCATTTCGTTTTAAGCCACAAGAACCAAAGTATATTGGCAACATTTGAAATTTTTGATATGATTAGTTTTATATAATCTTTGATTTTTAGTTGGAAATGGCAGAATTAAAATTATTCAACACGCTGACGAGTAAAAAGGATGTTTTCAAACCGATAAAAAAAGAGGAGGTAGGAATGTATTCGTGTGGGCCAACGGTTTATTGGTATCAACATATTGGAAATTTGAGGGCGTATCTTTTTGCGGATACTCTGAGAAGAGTTCTTGAGTATAATGGTTATAAAGTAAAACATGTGATTAATGTGACCGATGTAGGACATTTGACTTCGGATGCGGACGAGGGTGAGGACAAAATGGAGAAGGCGGCCGCGAAAGAAGGGAAGAGCGCCGAGGAGATTGCGGACTTTTATTTTAAGGTCTTTCTTGAAGACCTAAAGAAACTAAATGTGAAACAGCCGAGCGCGTGGACGAAGGCGACCGAGCACATAAAAGAACAAATTGATCTGATTAAAAGATTAGAAAAAAAAGGATTTACTTATGAGACGACCGACGGAATTTATTTTGATTCTTCAAAGTTTAAGGATTACGGAAAATTGGCGAAGTTAAAAATTGAAGGTTTAACGAGCGGGAAGAGGATTAATATTGGGGAGAAGAAAAATAAGACAGACTTTGCGTTGTGGAAATTTTCTTCGCCGAGCGAGAAGAGACAGCAAGAGTGGCCTTCGCCGTGGGGAATTGGTTTTCCGGGATGGCATATCGAGTGCAGTGCAATGAGCATGAAGTATCTTGGAGAAAGTTTCGATATTCATACTGGCGGAGAGGAACATGTGCCTGTTCATCATACAAATGAAATTGCACAAAGCGAGTGTGCTACCGGAAAGAAGTTTGTAAATTACTGGCTACATTTCAGATGGCTGTTGAACAAGGGCGAGAAGATGTCGAAGAGCAAAGGTGGAATTTTTACATTGTCTGAATTGGAGGATAAAGGTTATGATCCGCTTGATTTTAGATATTTGTTTTTGCTTACACACTATCGAAAGTCAATGAATTTTGATTTGGAGACATTGGATGCAGCGCGGAATGCTCACAAGAAAATGAGGAGGAAAGTTGCTGAGTTGAGAAATGAGAAACATAAGGGGCAGGATAATTCAGAGGAATACGAAGATAAATTTGTCACGGCGATAAATGATGATTTGAATATGCCTCGTGCGCTTGAGGTTGTATGGACAATGCTCGACGATTTTAATTTTGAACCGAAGAAAAAGTTGAAACTGCTTGAGAAATTTGATTTGGTTTTGGGGCTGAATGTCAGAGAAATGAAAGAAGAAAAGATTTCCGCGCCGAAGGAAGTTCTGGAATTAGTTAGGGAGAGGGAGAAGCTAAGAAAGGCGAAGATGTGGGCTGATTCAGATTTGTTTAGAGAGAGAATAAGAGAGAAAGGGTTTATTATTCAGGACACGCCGAAAGGACCGAAGCTGGAAAAGATTTGAATAGAGAAGTTCTGGCTGATTTTTATGGGATATGGTTTAACTGATCTTGGAGAGAAGGTCCTTTCCAGAGAGGACGAACGAGCTTGGCAAAAAATAGATTATGGTGCGTTTAAAAAATTAGCCGGGCGTCATAGTGTTGTCAGAACGTTGAGAGAAATAGCTAAAGCAAAGTCTCTTTTTAGTGAAAACTCTGGTGACTTTTCTGTAAGGGACCTATAATAAGAAGAGATTTTGCGGAATCGGTAAGAGATATTATTTAATAAAATCTTTTTTTGTATCTACTATGCTCTTCTGAACGATGATGACTTGGCGAGGAGGTGTGATGTTCTTCTTTCTTTAACCGTTCGAGCATCTTTTTCTTTTCCTCTAATCTTCTCTGTGCATCATCTAAACGGTTGCGTTTTTTGTATTGTTCGATTTGTCTCTCGACGTCTTCTATCTCTTTTTCTATAACGTCTAGGTCTCTATCTGTGGAGGAGGATGATTTGTATTTTACGTTTAATTTTACCGGCTCCATGCCATATTGAATCGTTTTTGGCGCTTTCAGCTTGGAAATGAGGAATACAACAATAGCGGCGATAACGCCTAAGATAAAAATACCTCCTACAGTGTAATAAACTATCTGGTAATTGCCGTCGTTAAAAACCGAGCCGTTTGAGGCGATTGCACTAGCTAAGATAGTATCTTCCTGATTATCTTGGATATCTTCTTGTATTTCTTCAGTCTGGTTTTGGGGTTCTTCCGGCTCTGCGGGGGGCTCCTCGTCATCATACTCAGGGGGAGTATAATCTTCGGGAAAGAGATTCGGTAGCTGTATTGTTTCCCCGGCAGCATAAGGTCCCGGAAATTGTTCTCGGTATTTTTTGACATCAAACGCTTCTACCACAACCATCACACCGAAACTCGATTGGGTGCCCTCGTAGATGTGAGTCACATCGCCATAAATATCAGAAAGATATTTTTCAGGAGCGCTGTAGATTACTGTGAAATCAGTATTCCAGATGGAGATAGATACGTCATGTCCAGGGAGCGTTTTTAGCTTAATCGTCGTTGCACCGGAAACCGCTGGCAGGACCAATAGGAGCGCAATTAGTACTAATGTTGCTGGCTTCATTAAATCACTTAGCTGAATATGTTTATAAAATTTTCCAGGAAGGGCTCTGTTTAAAATATCTCTGAATATCCGCCTAATAAGATCGTTTTACTAATTTACTCTCGATAAAAACAACAACACTCAATTTTGTAAAGCTAAAAAGTTTTTTGAAGCTCCGCCTCAAGACTAGCTCTGTTCAAAGTTTGTCTATTTTACCTAATAATCCCTCTCGCGTATCCCTCCCAAATTAAATAAAGCCGACAAACTCCGGATAGAACCCAAGGTCGGAAAGATTTATAAATAGATGTTTACCAGAATTGTTCATGGCAAGAATGGTTTGGATTGGTGCGATTATTGTTGCATTATTTGTGTTAGTTTCTTTTGGTGCTTATGCTTTGGGTCAGATGGGTGCAGATGATAGTATAGACCCTACCCAGTTGATATCCTTACAGGAGGAGAATTCTCAGCTTGAAGTTAAAGTGACTGAATTGACTGCTCTGACTTCTGAAATGAATCAGCAGATGGTCGTGTTGCGGTCGGAGAATACAAACTTGAAGAATCAGATACAGCAGTTGCAGAACCTACAGTCCGATGAGGATGACGTGTGCGAGGATCTTGAGGATGAATGGGATGATCTTGAGAGGGAAATAGAGGATTTGGAGAATGAGATTGAAGAGCTGGAGGCTGAGATTGAAGATGCAGAAGGTGATGAACTCGATGATCTGGAAGACCAATTAGCCGATTTGGAAGATGAGCTTGAGGATTTGAAACAGGAGTTAGAAGATCTTGAAGACGAAATGGATGATGAGGGTTGTTAATCCGAAGTCAGTATTTTTCAACAGAGCTTATAACCCGTAAGATTCAGACAATATTTTTATTTTGCTATATTCTTGAAGGAACTCTTCTCCTTTTTTTGTAATTAGGAAATGCTTCTTCCCACCGATTTCAACAGATTCTATCAGTTTGTTCTTCAGCAGTTCCTCTAAGTAAGGTTTAATACTGTTGTTAGATAAATTCGCCTTGTAAATCAAGTGCGTTATTTTCGCCTGCTTACCTTTTCTTACTACTTCTAGAAGGTCTTTTATTACCTCTAATTTGGTTCTTTTCTTGGTCATTTTTAACTTTGGTGTGATTAACTAGAAGGATCAGGAAGCCCATGAATATGAGCAGTTCAGCCAGCAGATAGATTAAAATGTGAATCCCTAGGAACAAGTCTACGATGTGGCTTATCAGGATAAAGAGGAACGCAACATAGACGCGGTAACTGCTTGGAGATCTCACTCTCTTGTAGTTCCTGTAGAAGAAAGTCGTGAGGGCTGCGAGGATTATTGCAAGTGTAAGATAGAAAATGAAGTCGAAGTATATACTGAACAGTAGTGTAATCACGCTGAAGTAACCGAACAGTATCACATCTCTTTTTTTCTGAGTCCTTGTGGTAATCAGGAATAGGATAAGGAATCCTATTAAGAGGAATATCTTGTAGAATGTGAATCCGAAGAAATTGATAAGCTGCATGTTTTGTAGTTCCTGCGTTATCGAGATTATGAAATTGGCGCGTTCAAATATAACGTCGTGGCGAATAGTGAGGTTGGCGAATATTTTGGCTATGAAAGCAGCACCTATCGACACGAATGCCCACGAAAAATAAGTATATGTTTTTTTGTTCGTCAGAACGTAAACTCTTCGACTTTGATATGCAATCAATCCGGCAACGAGGGCGATTAGCAAGTCAATTATTGAATCTATACCATAGAAGTAGCCTAAAGAAAAGCTGAGAGCCATAGTAACTCGAGCGTGGTTTTGTTTATAAGTCTTGTGAATTTAATTTCTGTATCTTGACTTCTTGACTGATTTAAATAACATCTTACTGGATATTATGGAGGTAACAAATGGCAAACGCGACACAACAATTCCTTGAAAATGAGGAGAAAAATCTGTTGAGACAACAGATACTTCGGCCGGAAGAGCTGTTTTTGCTGCAGTATCTGAAGGACTCGAACAGAAAATCTTCTCAGAGGCTGCAGGAAGCTTATGAATTGGATCTGGCGATCGGAGACTAGTAAACTATGAGGAGTATAAGGAAGATAAGTCCAATCAGAGCTTCGATCATTCCGATGAGCTTAAACTGACTTTCTTTTTTTATTAATTTTTTGACGAACTTTGCAGTCTGCCGGGGGAGTATGAGTATGAGCATCCCTTCTAGAAGGAGTATTGCTGCGAATATGATGACGATGGTTTCCCAGAACATATTTTCTGGAACAGGTCGGGGTATAAAGATTTGTCGGTTTTAACCCATGTGAATCGGCTTTGAGGAATTATAAAGGGGCTTTTTTCCGTAAACTGCAACGCCTAAATTATAATGCATTTTTCCGGTGTTACTCTCTATGTCATGCCATCTTTTTTTTAGTTCTCTGAATGTAAGATATGTTCTTCTTATTGAGGACGGGTCTTCGAAATACATTTTATTTTTGCTGTATCCTATCGCGACCACATAATGTCCGTCGTCCCAGTTATTCTCCCAATCAACATTATTCTTATTTGCCCAAGCTTGAATAAGGAGGATTACTGGAATGTCTTTATCTAAATATTTTTTTACTTCAGAGACTGTCATATATTGGGCGGTGCATTTTAAGCCGTATTTTCTTAACACTTTCAGGATTCCTTTTATGGGTGTGCCCGAGTTAGTTGTTTTCGCAATTTTCATTATCCTATCACCGCGGACGTCGATTCCATAATAAACAAGGATAGATTGGGTTGCTGTTGAACCGCAGTCATGATCGAATACTTGCCTCAACTTCGGAAAGTTTAGCATCTTCATTTTTACATCCCCCAGTTGTCTTTGACTTTTCTTTTTATTTCAGCTATTTCTTGAAGTATTCTTACTTCGTTCTGTGAGAGAAGGTCTTTGTTGGATTTAAATTTTTTGAACTGGCTTTCGCTGATGTCCGAATAGAGGAAGCGTGTTTCTTTAAGTTTTCTTTCGAAGTTCACTCCAGGTAGGGCAATGGCTACTTCTTGTCCCTCTGATGCTTCGTTGACCGAGGAGCGTTCTAGTTGGATTGATTTTACTCTTGCGACTTTGTCATTTGATTCGTCTATCAAGGGTTGTCCGACTGCTAATTTCCCACCAAGAACTCTGACTCCGAAAATTGCCGGGTTTAAATTTCTAAAAACATATTGATGTAAAATTTCTAGTTTACAGATTTGCGCGAGTTCCATTAATCGAGCTTTTTCTATTTCTGCAGACTTGTTCTTTCTCCATTCTTGCAGGTCTTCGATTAGTTTGTACACTACGTCGTTAGTCAGGATTTTTATGCTCCCTGAGGGGACATCTTCTTCAATACCCACATTAAATCCAACTATTATTGCATCTAACGGATTGATTTCTTCGTTTGCCCGCGCTGAAATGATGTCTGTTTTTTTAATTGGGCCGATGCCGGCTTTAACGACCTGGACGTTTTCCTGTTTAAGCAAAGTTAAGAGAGCCTCCAGGCTTCCCAATGAATCTGCTTTTGCGATGATTCCTTTTTTGTCCAGTTTAATTGTTGAGGAGAGTTCTTTTTTGAAGTTCTCTTCAATAACGCTGAGGTTATTGTTGACTTTTTGGAAGGGCATTCCCGAAAGGATTCCTTCTTTATTTGTTAAATGTAAACGTAATCCTGTCGCGGCTGTTACTTTTTCTTTTGGTCTGTACCTGAAAGACAGGGATTCAATTTCTTCTATTGCTCTGATTTTTGAGACGATTGTTTCATGGAACGAGGCGATCGCTATCTCATCTCCTTCCCGCAGCTCTCCATCGTAAAGTATTGCTTCTATGTTGTCAATTGATTTCTCTTTTTTGATTTCTATAATGACTCCTTTAGCTTCATCTGAAATTTTGAGACGCTGTTTGAGGAATCTTTGTGAGAGTCCGCAGAGTGTCAGGAGCAGCTCGGGTATTCCTTCTTTTGTTCGTGCAGAGCAGGGAACTATTGCTACACTTTTTGTAAAATCTTCTATGTCATAGTATAAGTCAGATTCGAATCCATGTTGGGAGAGAGCGCCCTGGAATATGAGGAGGGATTCCTGGAACTCTTGTGTTACGTTCATTGACTGGGACACGATGGATTCTTTTAAAGGGAGATTATTTTGGGTGCGCCAGCCGGATATTGTATCTACTTTGTTGAGTGCGATTAGGAAAGGCGTTTTATTGGCTCTGAGTATTTGTAATACTTCCGCAGTCTGAGGTTTGATACCTTCTTTGATTGCGACAACGACAATTGCCAAGTCTGCAAGAGAGCCCCCGCGTTTTCTTAAATTTGTGAAGGCTGCGTGACCGGGTGTGTCAATAAAAAGGAAACCCGGGATTTCGAGTCGAATGTTGTGCTTATCGATTAACGGGCATGCGCACTTCACTTGAGCGAGAGGATATTTTGTGAAAGAAATTTTTTGAGTGATGCCGCCGGCTTCGCCTTCTTGAACGGAAGTTCCTCTAAAACAATCTAATATGGATGTTTTCCCATGGTCTACATGTCCTGCAATCGTAACTATCGGCTGGCGAATTTTTTCGAGTGTCATGGTTTATTGAGTTTTTGAGCGGTTTTAAAGGTTTTTGGTAAGAAGGGGATATGTTAAAATCTCTTTTGCGCGGGTTTGGACTTCCAATTAGTCTGATTTCAGCTGAGAACCGTCAGGGTAACTGAATAGGACTATGGGATCGCCGGGATTCGCACCCGGGTCACATGCCCCCGAAGCATGAAGGCTAACTAAACTACCCCACGACCCCATTAAATAGAGTCTAATTCCTTGGAGTTGCAAGCTACTCGCGCAGACCTATTCTAGGACAATTTCCAGAGCATAAATATCTTTGCATGGTCTGAGATAAACTCCTCCCTCGAGGTCTTCTCCCTCAACTCTTGGAACTATTAAATATCTCCCTGGACTGAAATCGTGCTCCAATACCCAACGGTCGCTTAAACCTGGCGGCACGGACCGAACGATTTCTTCATACATATATAACTCCCCTTCGCCAAACCGTTTTATGTAAAAACCTTCGATCGGTAGATTGCCGAGATTGACGACCTCAAAATAATCGACACCTGGCTCTCGGATTATGTCGACGACAAAATCAATCCCAAAACAGTCCAACTCAGGCTCAGGAGAGAATCTTATCACTTCATATCTCATGTTATTATAGATGACTCCCGCAAGAACGATTGCTAATAATGTAAGTAAAACACTTGCGACTACCAGACTGACACCTCTTTTTTCCATAGTCAGTTATCTCTCCTGTAAAACTCGGGTAAGTTCTCGAACATAATCAAAATGCTCGCCAACCTGCTCTCGCGTGATTCCATTCCTTGAAACTTCAAGGAACGCTGCGTATCTAGCAGACGCAAGTTCGCTGGTTTTGGGATGGCAACAAAAGATTTGATATTCATTGTCCAGAACTATTTTTAGATATACTAAATCCTCCATTAAAATAATGTAAGCATAGTTTTCTATTTAAGCTTTTGCATCATTACTTCTTTTTCTTTCTATCGTATCTTCTCCAAGCGGCAGAAACTTTCTTCGCTTTTCTGTCCAGTCTGCCAAGAAGGGATCTCCTTAAGTCGGCTGCTTTTACGACTTTCTTCTTGCGATAAAGCTCGATCACAGGTTCAGCAACCTCTTCAACCAATTCCTTGGTTTTCTTGGGGTTAAGACCTGCTTCCTTCGCAGCTCTCTCAACAGAAGTCCTTATCTTCCTAGGAAGAAAAGTCTGTTTTTTACCGCTTTTTTTCACCACTTTTGCCATGTGAAAATTAAGCATAAGAAGTATATAAATCTTCGGATGCTTTCGTTTTGTCCGAAGCTGATTTTATGATTCCACAGACTTCGAATGCAACAAGAACCTTATCTGTTCCTCTAGTTATAATGTTCTCAGGGCTGTGCAAATCCCTCCCCAAATTTAGGTAAAACCAACAGACTCCGGACAAAGCCCTCGCCCCAAACATTTTATAAACTTTATCGCCTCCCCGTCAACATGGAAAAATTTGAATTCCTCCCTCACACTTCAGAAATAAAATTTCGGGCTTACGGCTCAACCCTCAATGAAGTCTACGAAAACGCAGTTCTCGCAGTAGCGTCCGTCATCGCAAAAGACAACTCACTCAAACCGGCAAAAGCGAAAACGCTCCAAATCGCCGGAACAGACAAAGAAAACCTTTTATACAAATTAATCGAAGAACAAATTTCTCTGATTGACTCAGAAAATTTCGTCACAGCAAAAGCGGAAATCCAAGTTCTAGGCAACAACCTCAAAATCACATTCTACGGCGATGACGCAAAAAATTACTCTGGCTTGGATGAAATAAAATCCCCGACTTACGCGGAAATTTATGTCAAAGAAACTCCCGAACACCGCTGGGAATTACAGATGGTGCTTGACGTATGAGAATTAAAACAATAATCTTCGACTGGGGAGGAGTTTTAATAGACAACCCTTCTGACGACCTTTTCAATTTCCTTGCGATTCAGCTTGAAACCTCAGTTGAAGAAATAAGAAAACACACAACGAATTATATAGAATCGTTTCAAAAAGGAGAAATAGAAGAAAGAAAAATATTCGAAAAATTCCTTAAATCCCCCTTGGAAAAAAGTATGTGGAAAAAAGCAGTTCAGACAACATTCAAAAACCGCCCCGCGATGTGGGAACTAGTCTCAGATCTCAGAAAAAAAGGTTTCAAAACTGCTCTGCTTTCAAACACAGAAAACCCTACAGTAGAACATTTCATCGAACAACAATACGACAAATATTTCGACACAATGATTTTCTCCTGCCACGAAGGCATAACAAAACCCTCTCCTGAAATATATAAAATAGCCCTAGAAAAAACGAACTCTCTCCCTAAAGAAACCATCTTCATCGACGACCTGAAAGAAAACACTGACGCAGCCGAAAAACTCGGCATGAAAACCGTTCTCTTCACTTCTGAACAGGAATGCATCGATTCCCTCAACAGAATTCTAAAAAATCAAAACCCTTAAAACTTCCTTCTCCCAGTTAATCATATGACAAACACCCACATCATAGAAAAAAAAGGCAAGATGCTCGTTCCCGGAGTAGTCTTCGCCTCCCCGGAATTATTCGAAAAAATCTCGCAGGATAAAACTCTCGAGCAAGTAAAAAACGTAGCCTGCCTTCCGGGAATCGTAGAAAAATCTATCGCAATGCCCGACGCTCACCAAGGTTACGGCTTCCCGGTCGGAGGCGTTGCAGCCTTCGATATCAAAGAAGGAATAATCTCTCCAGGCGGGATAGGTTATGATATAAATTGTGGCGTCCGCCTCCTTCGCACAAATCTCGACAAAAAAGAATTCCTCAAAAAAAGAACTTTCATCCTTAAAGAACTCGACGACAACATTCCAAGTGGAGTAGGCCGCGGCTCAGAGTTAAAACTTTCAGAAAAAGACCTTAATGATATCCTACTCGAGGGCGCCAACTGGTGTCTCGAAAAAGGGTATGCAACAGAAGAAGATATCTCTCACACTGAAGATTCCGGATGTATAAAAAACGCCAATCCAAAAAAAGTTTCTCAAAAAGCAAAAGCGAGAGGGAAATCACAACTAGGAACGCTCGGCGCAGGCAACCACTTCCTCGAAATCCAGTTCGTAGAAGATATCAAAAACGAAAATGTTGCAAAAACGTTCGGGCTCAAAAAAGACCAAATCGTAATCCTAATTCATACCGGCTCCCGCGGCTTAGGTCATCAGACTGCCTCAGATTATATCCAAAAAATGGAACGCCTTTACGGGTACGAACATCTGCCAGACAGAGAACTCGCCTGCGCACCACTCGAATCCGAGCTAGGTAAAGAATACCTCGAAGCAATGGCTGCCGTCGCGAACTTCGCCTTTGCAAATCGTCAAATCATAACTCACAACGTCAGACAATCTTTCAAAAAATATTTTGAAAAAATAAAAATCGAAGTCCTCTACGACGTAGCGCACAATATCGCAAAATTTGAAGAATTCGAAATCGAAGGAAAAAAACAAACGTTCTGCGTCCACAGAAAAGGCGCAACCCGCTCATTCGGTCCCGGAAGAAAAGAACTTCCTGAAGATTATCAAGAAGTAGGTCAACCAATTTTAATCCCTGGCTCGATGGGAACATCCTCTTACGTTTTATCCGGAACAAAAGAAGCGGAAAAAATTTCATTTGCTTCAACTGCCCACGGCGCCGGCCGCGTCCTCTCGCGAACAAAAGCAAAACAATCCATTATCCCAGAACAAGTCAGAAACCAACTAAAACAGAATAACATTGAAATCCGCGCCGGCTCCCAAAAAGGTCTCGTCGAAGAAGCCCCGCAGGCTTACAAGGACGTAGATGAAGTCGTAAAAGTTTCAGACGAATTAGGCATTGGAAAAATCGTAGCCAAACTCAAACCTCTTGCGGTTATCAAAGGATGAATCACCCAAAAAATAATGAGGAAGCAAGAAATTCTGTAACTATGAAAGGCGCGTTTCTAGCGCAAATCACGAAGACAAAAAGGGCTAACCTTCCAATAACACTGAAATTTCTTCCCAAGTATAAACTCTTCTGACTCCTTCAGGCATAATTTCCAAAGGTCCTAATTGATTCCAAAGATGCATTCCATTGTAATCATAAAGCAGAACCTGTGTTCTGGGCGAAGCCGTTCTAATTTCCCGAGCGTGTTCCAAAGAATCTTCTACCATATAATCAACACCAATATCTCTACACAAAGTTCCTTTCGTTCTGCCATGCCTGATTTTCGTGTCAAAACTTTGTCCAGTCAGATAGAGTTCTGAAAAAACTTCTGGGAAAGTTCGTTCAATACTTTGCAAGGTCGTATCTCGCAAATTTACCGGTCTGGAACTAATTGCAACAATATTGTAAATTTCAGCAAGTCTCTGAAGAACTTCCCTCGCGCCAGGCATCGGCTGCAACGAAATTAAATTTGTAGTGTTAAACTCTTCAAACCTCTTTTGTAACTCGTCGGCAGAACAACCTATCAACCCAGGGAGGTCATAACGAACAACATCCGCTCGACTTAATGTCGTGCCATGCCTCTTGTTATGCCATTCAAAAAAAGGACCAATTAAATCAAAACTTGTCTCATCTAAATCAACTCCTATTATTCCCATAAACTGAGTCTATAAAGATCCTTTATAACTATTTATATTCAAAACAACAATTTTAAAAACATACAATTACTTATTAACATAAGTAAGCGACATGAAACCTAAAGTTATCATCTTTGAAGATGCTCAGGAAATTTCTAAATACGCAGTAGAACTAATCAAAAATGAGCTCGATAAAAAATCAAATCTCGTTCTTGGACTTCCGACCGGCAAGACCGTTATCCCGATTTACAGTGAACTTGTCAAAGCCCACGAAGAAAAAATGGTGAATCTCTCCAAAACGAAAGTTTTCGACCTCGACGAATACATAGGACTAAAACCTGAGCAAAAAGAAAGCTTTGAATACTTCCTGAATAAAAATCTGTTCACTCGGATAAAAATCCCTGAAAAAAACCTGAACTTCATCAAAGGCACAGCAATAAACCTGACAAAAGAATGTGAAGAATATGAACAGAAAATAAAAAAAGCCGGCGGAATAGATTTAATGATTCTTGGCATTGGCGCCAACGGCCACATCGCGTTCAACGAACCTGGCTCTCCGTTCGACAGCAGAACTCGTGAAATTATACTTACATACAGCACCAAAGCAGCCAACTTCGGCAAGATTTATTCTCTCATCAAAGCGCCAAAACGCGCCCTCACCATCGGCATCGCAACAATTATTGAATCAAAAAAGATAATACTTATCGCAACAGGAAAACGCAAAGCTAAAGCAGTCAAAGAGACGTTAGAATCCCCTCCAAACACAAAATGCCCCGCTTCAGCCCTCCAAAATCACTCAGACGTTACGATTCTGCTGGACAAAGCCGCCGCAAACTTACTAAAGGAAAAAAAAGATGGTATCCCTAAACAAAATCTTAACTAAAGGCAAAGCTCTCTACTTAGCTTACGATCAGGGCATGGAGCACGGCCCAGTTGACTTCAACGACAAAAACGTCAACCCAAACTATATAATCCAAATCGCAAAAGAAGGAAAATACAACGCCATGATTTTCCAAAAGGGTATAGCCGAAAAATACCAAAAAGAAATCCGCGCTTCAAAAATTCCATTAATACTCAAGTTAAACGGCAAGACAAGTTTAAGAAAAGGTGAACCCATCTCGACTCAGCTATGCACCGTGCAGGAAGCCATAAATCTCGGCGCGAAAGCAGTCGGCTACACTATCTACATCGGTAGCGAGCACGAGGATATGATGTTCAAGGAATTCGAAAAAATCCAAATCAACGCCCACGCCCGCAACCTCCCGGTCATCGCCTGGATATATCCGAGAGGAAAAGGCACAGAAAAAAAATCCCACTCCGAACTTCTCGCTTACGCCTGTCGCGTCGGTCTGGAAATAGGCGCAGACATTGTCAAAGTCCATTGGGACGGTAAAAATTCCAAAGAACTTATTTGGGCAGTCAAGGCAGCAGGAAGAACAAAAGTCGTAATTGCCGGCGGTTCTAAAAAAACAGAAACCGAACTCCTCAAAGAGACGCATGAAGCCATGCAATCAGGTTGCATCGGTCTCGCGATAGGCAGAAACATCTGGCAATCTGAAACCCCAATAGAACTCACAAAAAAACTCAAGAAAGTTATCTGGAACTAATCAATCAGAAAACATTCAATACCTCTTTCCAACCCTGCTTATCATCATAATTGAACTCAAACTTCTTCCCCGCAAAAACCACAATAACATTCCTCCTACCCCAAAAATTTGCATACCACCATTTGATGCTCTCAGATAGCTTTTCAATATCTCGCTCAGAAATCAAAACCGTATAAAAGACTCCCTTGAATTCAGTTATCCCTTCTTAGCCCGCAAGATTATCCCGACGACAAAAAGCACAAGCCCCAAAACGAAAAGCGAAGTAACCCCGAAAGCCGAACCCACAACCGCGGCAGTCATAGTAAAACCGGAAAGTAACATTAAAACCGCCCCAACCGCCATAAGCAACCAAACCGCCGCGACTCTCGTCTCAAGCTCGCTCAGATGTTTTCTTGCATGCTTCACCATTCTTTCTTGTCTCTCCCCAACCCTTCCCCTAATAGTCTTATACTCGTGCTCATTAAGAATCCCCTCTTCATATGCGTCCTCTATGACTCGCCCATACTTTCTGTCTAACTCCATCAGCTTAGACCCTGCCGCAACAAGATACGCTCCAATGCTCGGGTTCTTGCCTTCAGCCAACCGCTCCGCACTATACGCCAAAGTTGTACCTATAACATCCTCTGGAACACCATCCTCCTTCAGCTGATTATAAAACATCACTGCATTTCTTTCATGAAGTATCCGCAGCATCGGCTCCTTGGCTTCATCGGGCACCCTTGAAAGAGAATGCCTCACCACTTGCTTATAGCTGTGGGGGTCAACAGGTTCGACAACCCCCAACCTTTCCCTCTTTATCAACAGCTCGTTCATAATGCCCTCTCCTCCGGGGACTGTTGTCATACATCCCATTATCCTCAAGATCCTCCGAACTCGCGACCCTAAGATGAGGAACATCCTCACTTCCCGGACCACGACGTCCTCTTCTCGAGCCCGCACCTTCTTTTACACTAGGCATAGCTTTAATAATCAAACCTCGTTTAAATATTTATCCATAAAAAAGCTCTGTTGAAAAAATCGGAAATACGCAGCCCAATCTGGATGTGGTCGGGGCGCTGAAAAGTGGGGCGCAAAAAGATTTTAAGAGCCAATAAAAAGAGCATGATAATCATAAACTTCAAAAATTACGTTGCAGGGAAAAAATCCCTCGCTCTCGCAAAACTTATTGAAAAGCATTTCTCAAGGGCAATCATCGCAGTTCCCGCGGTAGACATAAAAGAACTCCATGAAAAAACAAAACTCCGCATATTTGCCCAACACTTAGATGCAATTGACGGTCGCGCGACCGGCTTCCTCCTGCCTGAAACCGCAAGAGCTGTCGGAGCTTCCGGCACACTTCTAAACCATTCAGAACACCCACTGCCCTTCAGGATTCTAAAAACCGCGGTCTCAAGAACGCACAAAGCCGGACTAAAGATTGTAATCTGCGCACCTTCAATAAAAGAAGCAAAAAAACTCGCATCCCTCAAACCGGAAGCCATCGCATTTGAAGACCCAAAACTCATCGGCTCCGGCAAATCAATAACTGAATACCGCGCTGACGAAGTAAAAAAATTCGCCCAACTTTTCCGGCACTCAAAAATCGTCCCACTATGCGGCGCAGGCATTAATAAAATTGAAGACGTCAAAGCTGCACACGACTTGGGCTGTCACGGCGTCTTGATCGCAAGCGCAATCGCCGCAGCTCCGCCAAAAAAAACAAAAGATTTTTTGAGAGAACTCGGGCTTTGTCCGGAGTCTGTTGGTTTTACCTAAATTTGGGGCGGGATGATTGGGGTGGACAGGGTGGGATTCGACGACAGTCGAAGTCTGTGGGAATCGTAAAATCAACCGAAAAATCAACTCCGGACAAAGCCAGAACTCGCTAAAATATAAAAACCTTCCACTCCTTTCCAAACCATGAAATTACGGGGCGATTTTAAGAAAGAGCTGGAAAGAAAACGTTTCAGAGTGAGCATCTTCGGTTCTGCAAGAATTAAAAAGAACGACAAGAACTACAAGTTAGTCCACGAACTCGCAAAAATGCTCGGCGCAAGAGGAATCGACGTAATCACGGGCGGCGGTCCAGGCATCATGGAAGCTGCAAACACAGGCCATAATGCCGGCTCTCAAAAAACGCACGCAAAATCGTTCGGCCTCAACATTTATCTCCCGCACGAACAAAAACTCAACGAAGGCGTCCAAGTCGAAAAAAGATTCAGAAGATTCTCTCAACGGCTCGACAACTTCATGCTCCTTTCTAATGCTGTCGTAGTAGCAGAAGGCGGCGTCGGAACCCTCCTCGAACTTCTTTACACATGGCAGGTTCTCCAAGTAAAACACATCCAATACATTCCAATAATCCTCGTAGGTAAACAATGGGTCGGCTTGCTCGAATGGCTCCGCGACGAACCCCTCCGGAGAGGCTACTTCGACAAACGCGACTTCCAGCTGCTCTTCCACGCCGAAAACCTTAAAGAAGTCCTAAAAATAATTGACGCCGCCCATGACCAGTATAGATCAGGAAATGGCCACGATTTCGTGCTGAGATACTAATTATTTAAGTATGACTCTATTAAAATCGCCTGCAATTTTTGCAAAGGCATATAACAATTTGCTCTGCACTTCGTCTCTGTCTGCCGGGCTGGCAGTTAGCCCCTGGCTAGCAGCTTCACCAATGACTCTCAAAGTTTGAACAGCATAATTACAATAGCCCTCAAGTCCACCAACTGGCGCAAAAAAGGCCTATCTGACTTGATCATCCGCGAGTTCGTCCGGAAAAACTTCATTGGCCTTAGCCCTTACAGAATTTACTATACCCCTAAGAGTGCGAAAGGATTCGAGAAATGGCTCAACATACTCGTTGCGGACATCTTCGGGAAGGGTAAGGAAATACAACGCTTCGTCACCAATATATCCCTCAAAAGCATTCCAAGCTGTCGAAAAAAACCGCCCCATAGACTCGCTAAGCATCTCGGGTGAAAAAGGATCCGTTCCGGAAACATCCACCATCTCTAAATACTCTTCCAGGATTCCTGCTTCATCCAACCTCTCAGAAATCTTCTGCTTAAATTGAAAAGCTACCTCAGGTGTATAGTTTCTTCTAATCTGATCAGCATACCATCTATCTAGTCTATTCAATGCATATTCTCTTGAAACTGCCATAAAAATATCAAGGATGACAAGTTTTAAACCCTACGGCACAATCTCCGGCCCAAAATATTTCTCATACTCAAAATCCCTTTCACTAACCCTCCCGTCAGCAATCAACCCCTTAATCTCCGGCAACCTCGCTTTAAGCAGCTCAATCAAATGTCTGACAGTCGAACAAATCAGTTCCATTCCTTCCGAAGGCCACAACTCCATCTTGTTCACATACAAACATCTTCCCCCGCATTCATTCACGTAATCACAATCCAAACATCTTCCCGAAACATCAATTTTCTTCAATTCGCAAGGATTAGAATCAAGCGAGCCGCAATAAAAATCAGGCATGCAGCCCATAATCGGGCACGCAACCAAATTTCCGTCAGTCGTAATCGTATATCCTGCATGTCCCGCCCCGCACATCAATTTCGCCCGCCGCCTCGAAAGTAAATGCTCTACCATCCCAACAAACGGATACAACTTCCACACGCGACCCCTTCGCATCTCACTCATCCACCACTCAACCAACTTGCCTATCGAAGCATTATATTCATCTAACCATTTCTTCACGCTTTCATATTCATAATCGCACGAATAAAATCCAACGTCGAGCTGCCAATGAATGGAGTCGAAAACCCTAAACTTTTCATCACTCAAAGTCGAGTTAAATATCTTCTCGTCTATACGTTTTAGGGCGGGCGGGTG
>DAIF01000006.1 GCA_002496015.1 Candidatus Pacearchaeota archaeon UBA73
AATATTCCATAACGCTAGATTAATTTGAACTTACTCGTCGCGAAGTGCGCTCTCCCTTGCCATCCCCAAATCCCTTCGCCCCAAATTTTAGTAAACCTGCATGCATGCGCAGCCGAATTTGTCGCGCTTGCGCCCCTGCTCGCCACCCGCTCAGATTGGGCTGCGCATTTAAGACTTTTTAACAGAGTCAATTTTCCACAATCTTTATATAAATCCTGCAATTGAAGTTGCATAGGAGATTTATATGAAGGAAAGAGAATGGGCGAGTATTTTTATTGCAGTCTTATTGATGTTTGTCGTAGCGGGTCTGCCTTCTATAGTTACTGGAGAGATTTTTTTCATGCTGCAAATTTTTGTGGCTTCTTTTGTTGTGGTTATTCTGCCTTTACTTTTACGAAAGGCATTTGCGTATTCTCTTGATGCGAGCGTGAAACACAGGATATGGCATCTTTACAGGTTCGGGATTTATCCGGGGCAGCATTTCAAGAAGGAAGTCCCGTTTGGGATAGTTGTTCCTTTGTTCTTTGCTTTCTTGGGACTATTAGCTAATTTTTCAATGATGGTTATGACCTTCCTGACGTATGAGACTAGGGCGTTGAAGCATCGAGCGGCGAAGAGGTTTGGATATTATTCGTATACAGAGATGACGGATTGGCATAATGCTTTGATTGGAGCAAGCGCGATAGTTGTTCTTTTGATAATCTCCTTAGTAGGATATATCGGAGATTTTGAAGTGCTCGCGAAACTTGCAGCTTATTATGCGTTTTGGAACATGATTCCATTCTCTAATCTTGACGGGACGCAGATATACTTTGGGAATAGACCGTTGTATTATGTGTTGGCAATAACGACGCTGATTTTTGCGGTTTATGCGATGTGGATATAAATTGAGTTGCAGTTGGGATGGATTTTATGATGATATATTCTACGATAACTATTTCATTATTTCTATTTAAAAACATAACTGGAGTTATTTTTGGATGTTTTTGAATGATTATTATCTCGTATGGAATTCAATAACATCGAGATCTTTCACGATATGTGACAGGCCGACTTTTTGATTGAGGAATTTTGAGCTTGGACCGGTAATGCGGGTTTCTTTGACTTTTGAAGAAAATCCTTTTAGTATTTTTTCCGCGACGTCTTTAACTGTGGACTGAGGAAGCAGGACTAGGGGGATTGGGGAAGCAGGTTTGCCTGGTTCTTTCATGTAAATTCTGATGAGACCGGTTTCGTGGAGAATCTTTTGTTTTAACTCTTCCAGGTTTTCATTAGTAAATGTTGAAACGAGGACTCCGTTGAGGCGCTTGGATTTTATTGTTGCCTCGAGCTTTCTTTTTTGTTCGCTGGAGAGGAGGTCGGATTTGTTGAATACTATCAATTTTTTGCTTTGTGCCCTTGGGATTAGGGAATTTATCTTGTCTATGTCTTCAAAATTTTCTACTACATAAATTAAACAATCTGCGTTGTTTACCAAGCCAATGTCGAAGTTTTCGTTGCCGAGGGAAGGCTGGTCGATGATTTGAGCTTTAATTCCCTGGAATTCGAATGTGCCAAGTTCTGGCTGGAATGTAGAGAATGCGTGTTCAGTTATGTGCGGGCGGGCATTTGTGAGTTTTGTGAGAAGAGATGACTTGCCTGAATTTGGAAAGCCGACCAGGACAAATTGGAAACCTTCTTTTTTTATTCCTTTGCTGCCCGTTTTTTTCTTTTTTGATTTTTCTTCTTTTTCTTTTAATTTTTTTAGGCGGGTTTTGAGTTCGGCTAGAAGATTTTCCGAGCCCTTATGTTTGGGCGCGGTTTTAATCATCTCTTCAAGATAGAATATTTTTTCGTCTAGGGTTTTTGCTTCGAGGTATCTTTTTTCTGCTGTGTAGTATTCTGGGCGGGCGTTGATTGGCATTTTTTAATAATGGGGAAAAGGATTAAATAGCTTTCTCATCGGTTGACTGCGAATAATCCAGCTTTTTTCAAGTTTGTCGATTTAGAAGATAACGAGACAGGCGTGAATTAAAGATAAAACCAGAGTCAGGTAAGCAAAAAACTTGTGATACTTAAAAACAGGTTTTCCTTTTTTCATTAGTATTCCGAAAGTTATGGTGACGAGCAGGGAGATGAGAGTTGCTATTCCAAGTAAGATTATGATTTGCATTTTACAAATAGGATAATGATTTATTTAAATTTTCCCAGAAAACTATATTTGGAGTAAATATCCATTAAGTTTGATTGCAAACAATAATGGCTAACTATCATTGGTTTTTATTCTTAATTAAACAATATTATCGGGATTTGCACGTTTATACTCTTCTTTATTTCTAATATTATAAATTTCGGGAAGAAATGTTTATTAACCTTTTTCTTTTTTTGAGGTAATGGAATTCAAAAGGAAAAAGTTGAGGAACGGAATGTGTGTGATTTACGAGAGGAGGGAATTGCCTCTTGTGGCTTTGTCGATAACCAATCCGTTTGGAGCGGTGTACGAGGATTCTGAGGTAAAGGGAATTGCGCATTTTATTGAGCATCTTGTATTTACTGGTACGAAGACGCGAACGCACGAGGATATCTCGCGGGAGATAGAAAAGAAGGGGGGGATTTTGAACGCGTTCACGGCACAGGATGTAACCTCATTTTGGTTCAAGCTTCCGTCTGAGCATGTTTTTTCAGGACTTGATATAATTACAGATATTATAAATAATCCCGTATTTGCTAAGGAAAAGTTTGAGAAAGAAAAGAAGGTTGTTATTGAAGAAATAAAGATGTACCACGATATGCCGCAGAAACACGTGTTTGATTTACTCGAGGCGAATCTGTACAAGAAACCGTTTGGTGAGGGAATTGCGGGTAGCGCTAAGACGGTCGGCGCGCTGAAGAGAGATTTTGTTATGGACTATTTTAAGAGAGTTTATACGGGGAAGGGTTATATTGTGACGATTGTGGGCAATGTGGACTTTGAAAAGGTTTGTAGTTATCTGGAAGAGAAATTCAAACCAATTGACAGGGTTCTGAAACTTCCGAATATCGAGAAGTGGAACAAGCATAGTGTGGAGAAACGACCAGGAATTGATCAGGCACAGTTTGTTCTTGGATTTCACGCGCCGATGTTTATAGATAAGGAGTATTACGATTTGGCGGTTTTAGATGCATATCTTGCGAAAGGAATGTCATCTAAACTATTTTTGGAGATTAGGGAGAAACGAGGACTGGCTTACACTGTAAAAGGGTCGCTTGCCACTGAAAAAAATTATTCTTACTATTCAATTTACGTCGGGACAACTAAAGAAGCTGTGCCGGAAGTAAAGGAGTTAATTTTGCAGGGATTCAGGGATGTCGAGAAAATGACTGAGGAGGATTTGCAGGAGGCGAAGGAAATGCTTGTCGGTCTGAGAAAGATTTCCAGCGAGGAGAGTTCTGATGTGATGAACGAGTTGATGTATTATGAGATAATATCCAAGGCAGAGGACTATTATGAGTATGAGAAGAAAATTAGGGAAGTTTCTCTTGCGGGTGTGAAGAAGATCGCTTTGAATGGGTTGAAGAATTATTCGACTGCGGCGATTGTGCCGAAGTGATTTTATTTATATTAGCGCGATTATTGAGTTCTAGGGGAAGGTAAAATCTTTGAATAAGAAAGTCGCTTGGGTTTACCTTAGTTTTCTTGAGCTTTGCTCTTGCCGGGCGTTAGTTTCAACCTTTTTCAACGGATGTTAATAGTCAGGTTTTTATAGTGCGAAATTTTTAGCTTGAAATGGTCTTGTGTTTGATAGCTTTACCGATTTTTGCAATCCTCGGGATATTTAGTGTAAAATATCGTCGACTGGTAGTGGAGTCGCTTGAGTGTCTTTTCAAGACAGTAACTTTTCAGAAGTGCAAGTCCGGATTAGATGACAGAATAAAAAGTCAGATAACCGGCAAGATGCTGAAGTTTTCACCTTCTGCTGCGAGATTTTTTTATGCAAATTATAAAATAATCTCTTTGATACTGCTTATTGTGTTTATATGGAGCGGGTGGGTCGGAGGAGTTGCGATTTATAATTATGTAGTTTATGGAAATTGTAATGGGCCTGATTCTGACAAGTTTTGTATTTTGGATCCGACAGGGGCTGGAAGTGCGACATGCGAGATTCCTTCGAATGTTGGCGGGGGAGAGGTAATTACGCCTGTGAAGGAGCTGAACAGGCCATTGATTGGGAATGAAGAAGCGGAATTGACGATTATTGAATTTGGATGTTATGTTTGCCCGTATACTAATGAGGCCGAAGGGACGGTTGAGAGAGTTTTAGAGTATTATGGGGGGAGAGTTAATCTGCAGTTTATTGTTTATCCTTTGCCCGGACATGAGTTTAGTTATGAGTCTTCGATGGCGAGTAAGTGTGCGGAAGAGCAGGGGCGATACGAGGATTATCATCGTGCGCTGTTTGCGCGGGAAATGAATTTTAATAATTCTACATTTATCGAAATTGCTGCCGAGTTGGGTTTGGATGTTGGACAGTTTGAAACTTGTATGTTGAATAATACTTATGCAGATGAGATTGAAAAAGATAAGGCGAAGGCGATCGCTGCGGGCGTGAAGGGAACGCCGACGTTTTTTGTGAATGAGCAGATAATTGTTGGGCCTAAGCCGTTTAAGACGTTTAAGACGGTGATTAATGGGGAGCTTGGGTTGAGTTGGTGGACTAAGTTTTTGGATAGATAGATATTTAACTTCTTTATTTTTTCATAAAACATGTTTGGATTTAATGTTGATAAGGTAAGAAAGGATTTTCCTGTTCTGAATGAGAAGATAATTTATTTTGATAGCGCCTGCATGAGTTTGAAGCCGAAGCAAGTTGTTGAGAAGATGAATGAGTATTATTATAAATACCCTGCGTGTTCTGGAAGGAGCGGGCATAAATTGGCTAAACAGGTTGAGAATGAAGTTGATCTCGCAAGGAGGGAAGTTCAGAAGTTAATCGGGGCGGGAAGCAGTGAGGAAATTATTTTTACAAAGAATGCGACTGAAGGAATTAATCTTGTGGCGAATGCAATCTCGTGGGAGAAAGGAGATGAAGTGATTGTTTCGGATAAAGAACACAATTCGAATTTGATTCCATGGTTGAAATTAATTTCACAAGGAGTTGTTGTTAAGGTTTGTAAAGGGAATGAAGACGGGACTTTTAATATGAAAAATTTTAAAGATTGTTTTTCGAAGAGGACGCGATTGGTTGCGATTGTGCATGTTTCGAATCTTGACGGAGTTGAGAATCCGATTGCGGAGATTGTGAAAATTTCCCATGAGAAGGGGGTTTGGATTTTGGTTGATGGATGCCAGAGTTTTCCACATAAGGCGATTGATGTCAGAAAGTTGGATGTGGACTTTTTTGCTTTCTCAGGGCATAAGGCGCTTGGACCTACAGGAGTCGGAGTTTTGTATGGGAAAAAGGAGCTGCTGAATAAGCTTAATCAGTTTATCGTCGGAGGACAGACGGTTTTAGATTCTACTTACGAAGGATATGATGAGGAGCTGCCGCCGAAGAAGTTTGAAGCCGGGCTGCAGGATTATGCCGGAATAATTGGATTTGGGGAAGCATGTAGATATTTGAAGAACATTGGATTCAGGGAAATTGAGAAGCAAGAGCGGAAACTTAATGAACTGGCTACTTCTCTTTTGAATGGCAAGGTTGAGATTATTGGTCCGCTGGATGCAGCTTTGCGTGGAGGAATTTTTGCTTTCAATATTCGGGGGATGAAGACGCACGATGTTGCGAAGATGCTTGACGCGTCGAAGGGGATTGCGGTGAGGAGTGGAGCATTTTGCGTGCATAGCTGGTTTAATGCGCGAAAGATGGATGGAGCAGTCAGGGCATCTTTTTATTTTTATAATACTGAGGAAGAAGTTAAAATATTTGCAAAAGAAGTTGAGAAGATTTGTGAATTAGTTTAACCTTTCTTTTCCTTGCCTTTCAAGACAACGGTTGCGATTGCGGCAGCGATTATTATGACGAAGAGAACATTTGAAACTATCTCTGAATCTCCTGTTTTGCCAGTGATTACGTCAAGGAGCCATTCCCATGCTCCTGTGAAATACGTTATAGCTATTGCGACTGCGGTTGTGGCTATTATTGCTAGAAATGTTTGATAACCTTTTGGAATTGAGTCTTTCCAGAAGGAACCGAGAAGGAGGAATAGGACTAGGAGTACAACGATGCTTACTGCCAGAAATGGGATTAATTGAAGGATGATTCCGACC
The DNA here is from genome assembly GCA_002496015.1 of Candidatus Pacearchaeota archaeon UBA73. GTDB lineage: Archaea > Nanobdellota > Nanobdellia > Pacearchaeales > GW2011-AR1 > UBA73. The sequence continues at coordinate 6,227 of DAIF01000006.1, forward strand.
GCTTGGGCGAATGAGATAACTATGAGGGCAATCGCGAGAGCAATGATTGCGTCGAGTTGTCTTTTGCCGTCTCCAAGGAATTTGGATTTCTGGAGAATTGCAAAGACAAGAGTGAAAATTAGTAAGAATGGTAAGATAGTCTCAACGAAAATTGGGTGAGATAGTATCGTTTGTCCTCCATACGTAAATGGTTCTGCCATGTTTTATAGTAAGAAAGATATTATTTAAAGATTGCTATGGATTAGGGAATTTCTTGTCTGCCAATGTCCTCAATTCGCGAGGCGGGCTGGACAATGTTTATTAGTTCTTCGCAAATTCTGAGATATATTTGATATTAGTAAGCTTCGCCGGTTTCCGCAGAAGGCTGGAACGCGGCGGGCATTTCCATTTCCTGCCTTGCAGGAAGAGATGCCTTGTTGATTATTACTACATCGCCGATAGCACGGACGAATTGGTGCGGGATTACAACTCCGCGGGCGCCGCCAAAAATCGAAAGATAAGATTGTCCTATTTTGATTTTCCATCCGTCAATTTTGTTATCGGATAGGTTCACATCGTCAATTTGGCCGAAGAAGTCTCCTTCGGAAGTGAATACGTTCTTGCCGACAATTTCACTTACTTTTTTTACACGTAGCATGGTGAAATTTGTAGATTGGAGTATTTATAGTTTATGTTTGCTAAAGATATATTTAATTCGGCTCTTTGAAACTTTTTTGGCGCGGTTTTGGAGCTCCATCGGATTCGGTTTCAGCTGAAAATTTGCAGTTTGGACGCGACATGCCTTAATAATTAATTTTGCTGGCGTTAGTTTCAAATTTTTTCAATAAGACTGTTTTGGGAAGAGTTATTAAATATCTTTCTGTAAGATTTTTCATGGACACAGTAAGGACATTCATTGCGATTGACTTTCCTGACGAAGTGGTTAAGGAAGTGGCGAGAGTGCAGGGGGTACTGGGGGCACAGAAGTTCACAGGAAAAATGACTGAACTTGAGAATTTACATCTTACTTTGAAGTTTCTTGGCGAGATTGAGAGCAATGATATCGAGAAGATTCGGAATGTTTTGAGGGGGATTGAGGTCAGGAAATTTGAGGCGCGACTTAGCGAGGCGGGAACTTTTAGGCATCTGGGAGTTCCGTCGATAGTCTGGTTAAAAGTCGGGGGGAAGGGAATTTTTGAGCTGCAGGCGGCAGTTGATTCGGCGTGCGAGAAATGCGGGTTCGCGCGGGAAAAGAGGTTCATGTCTCATCTGACTGTTGTCCGCGTGAAGTATGCTAAGGCGAAACGCGAGTTTGTTGAATATGTGCGCAAGATTGGAATCAGGAAGGTGGAGTGGAAAGTTGAAAATTTTAAGTTGATGAAAAGTGAGTTGAGGCCGACGGGTCCGGTTTATACAGTGATTGAGGAGTTTGGGTTGAGAGAATAGTTCTTTAAATGAGGGTAACATGAATTTTTTACGAAGGAAACTAGTGTCTCGGAATTATATGTGCGGGGCTTTTGATTTTGGGGAGGCGGTGAGGGATTTGCAAGTGGGAATCGAAAAAGCAACCAAAAAGATAATTCCGAACAACGTCATTCTACCGGTTCTGTTGAAAATCTTTCAGAAATGTCTGCGCCCAGATAGTCTGATTTGCTTCGCAAATCAATAATTGATAGCAGACATTTCGAGTTTTGCGCAGGTTTCAGATTCCCACTTTGGATTCTCCTACGGAGAAAAACCCTGCTCGCAGACACGAACGTAAACATATTTATTCAACTCGGTTCGTACCATGCTCGCCCTGTCCACCCCAAATCCCTTCGCCCAAATTTTAGTAAACTGCAATTTTCGGTTTTTTCAACAGAGCCTATTCTACCAATAAACATATAACCTCAAGGTTTTTCTCACATTTATGAAAGAGATATCTCTAAGTCCAAGAGACTACCAGCAAAAAATATTCGAAACGGCTAAAGACAATAACACTCTAGTCGTCCTTCCAACCGGCCTTGGAAAAACGCTCATCGCCTTGATGCTTTCAGTAGAACGCCAAAAAAAGTTTCCGGGCAAAAAAGTCCTTATGCTCGCTCCTACGCGACCTCTAGTAGATCAGCACTACAAAAGCTATCAAAAAAATCTTCCGGAACTCTTTGCAGACCTCCAGTTGTTCACCGGCGAGATTCCCGCAAAGCAACGCCAAAAAATTTTTCAGACTGCAGACATAATTTTCTCGACTCCGCAATGCATAGCAAACGATCTCCGTTCCGGGTTATACTCTTTAAGTGATGTCTCGCTACTGATAATCGACGAAGCCCATCGTTGCCTGAAAAACTATGATTATACAAAAGTCGTAGATTTTTACAAGCGCCAAACTCCGGATGACCTCAGGAGAATACTCGGTCTTACTGCCTCTCCGGGAAGCGAACAGGAGAATGTCAAGGAAATTTGTAAACACCTCGATGTTTCAGAGATAGAAATCCGCTCCCGCGATTCTCCGGACGTTAAGCCCTATCTTCAGGAACTTGAGTTCGAGAAGGTCGTAGTTCCTTTCCCGCCGGAGTTTCTGGAAATTAAACTCTTACTAAAAAAAATATTCGATTCTAAAATAGAAGAACTCCGCCGGCGCAATTTGCTTTTCGGACCGCCAAATAAGTTCTCCCTGCTTAAACTTCAGGGTCAACTCGCAGCTCGTTACACAAACGCAAAAGACTTCAACGCGATGATTGGCATGTCCCTTACCGCAACCGCGATAAAAATTGCTCATGCTCTCGAACTTCTCGAAACCCAAACTCTATCCGGCGTTAACGAATATTTTAATTCATTGATAGAACAGGCAAGCCAGAAAAAATCAAAGGCGGTTCAGAATCTTGTCAAGTCTGCGGAATTCAACGCTGCAAAAATCGCTGTCCAAAATCTCCTAACAAAACAGGTTGAACATCCGAAAATCGAAGAGACTGCGGTCCTCGTGGAAAACCAATTTAAAGAAAAACAAAACTCGAAGGTCATAATTTTCACTCAATTCCGCGAAACAGGCACGACCCTCACCCGTCGATTGAATCTCATTCCCGGAATAAACGCTCAGGCATTCTTTGGCCAAGCCAAAAAATCTGGCACGGGCTTGTCGCAAAAAGAACAAAAAGTAATAATCCAAAAACTCAACGGCGGAGAGATTAACGTCCTCGTAGCAACTTCCATAGGCGAAGAAGGCCTCGACATCGCAGAAGTCTCCACAGTCATTTTCTATGAACCAATACCGAGCGCGATAAGAAAAATCCAGCGCACAGGCAGAACCGCGAGACTAAAGCCCGGCAAGTTGATTATATTGGTTACAAAAGACACTCGGGATGTGATAAATCACTATGCTTCAACTGCCCGCGAAAAGAAAATGTACGATGTTCTCAAAAACGTCAAGGCAGACATCAAAGAAGAGAACTACAAAAAAATAAAAACCTTCAATGACTTCAAATAAAATGTCTCAGAAAATAGCTGACGGGAATACAAAAATATTCTATTTTATTGGAATCCTTTTTATAACTGTGTTGATTACTCGCGGCCTTTCATTAATAACTGACCCGGATCCGATTTTTATGGGTTTTGAATTGCATCATTTTCATTACGGAATAGTCTTGCTGATTATTATAAACTTGGCAATGCTCTTTGGCAAAAGCCATCCTCGTTTATACTTAATTCTTTCTGCGATCTCAATCGGACTTATTATAGATGAACTGATCTATATTGCAAACCATATAGAGGGTCCGGTACGTTATGATGCAACGATAAAATCCGCATTCATTTTTGCGCTAATCATTGTAATAATAATTTTAATCATTTTCTACGACGTCGTAGGAAAAATCAAAGGCAAAATAAAATGAAATCTCTCTACAATATTTTCTCCGCAAAAAAAATTCCGGAACAAAAAATAAAAATCCTCATTGACCACCGCGAAAAAAACTCCCTCGTCCCTTCTCTGCTTGCAAAGCACGGCTTCCAACTCGAATGGAAACAACTCCCGGTAGCAGACTATATTGTAAGAGAAACCGCAGTCGAGAGAAAAACAGTCTCCGATTTAAATTCGTCTATAATAAACAAACGCATTATCTCCCAGCTGCTTGAATTAAAACAATATCCAAAACATCTCTTGCTCATCGAGGGAGTCCTCGAAGAAGATTTGTATAATTCCGGAATTCACGAGAACGCCATCCGAGGTTTTCTCCTTTCAGTCGCACTTGAATTTCAAACTCCTTTAATTTTCACGCACAACGAAGAAGATACTGCAAAATACCTCGAAGTCCTTGCAAAAAAAGACAAACCTTCAGAGTTCTCACTTAGAGCTTCGAAAATAACATTTTCAAAGGAAGAACAAGTTCAATTTATTCTGGAAGGCTTCCCGCACATCGGGCCGGTCAAAGCAAAAAAACTTCTTGAAAAATTTCACACACTAAACAATATTTTCAACGCGAGCAAAGAAGAGTTATCTCAGATACTTGGAATAAGAGCAAAAGAATTCAAGGATCTTTTGGATTAGCATATATTAATAAAAGACGGTCCGGAGTTTGTTATGCTGTCTATACAGTTCTATCGTCCTCCGCCCCCGCCTCCGCCAACCCCTCCTCCACCCACACCTCCGCCGCCCGCCGCCCCGGAAGAAACTGCGAAAGAAGTAGCCGAATAATGAACTCCTATATAAAGATGGTATTCATTCTCGTTAATCAAATGTCTTGCCTTAAGTTCCCTGATGACTTTTGATGAGACTCCAAGAGCCGTAGAGTAAACTAAATAATGCTCCCAAAGTTTGACTGCCTGCGAGCCTTCGTGCTTCATTGCAAAACTGCCCGCCAGCCATTTCTTGAACGCCTGCCAATGCTGGTATTCACGATAAAAGTCGCCCTTAAATCTTGTGAACAATGCTGAACTGGAAAGCGCGATCAGAAACACAAAAATAAAAACTCCCCATGGGATAAGGACGATAAGGTTTTCAAAAGAATATGCTACTACTAAACCTGCCGCCACCACAATCACAAAAGACAAATAAAAAACATTCATCGATAAATAGTTCTTGCCTTCCTCCTTAACTTCTTTCTTTAGTTCATTAAATCTTTTCTTCAATTCAAAACTAATCATGAATTGCTCTGAAGTTTTCTGTAGATTGAAATATTTTCCATCGCGATTCTTATCTTTCGCATTCGCTTGCAGGTAGGAAAGTATTTCATAAAATTTTGTTTCTACTTCATCAAGCTTCTTCGGCTCATTTAATTTCACCATCACCTGCTTTTCATCTTTTAACTTTATGTCAATAATCTTCTTATGATAGAACTCTATCAACAAAGCAGATATGAAATCTTTGTCTATTGTGGAGAAGGGTGGGTTGAAATACGCCGCGATCTGCCAGGCTTTTCTTTCTTGTGGATAAGAACTCATTTGGCTCGGAAAATCGGTATGCGTCTTTTCCCTTCCAAAAATATACCACATCCCAAAAAATAAAAATGCAGGTAAAATTAATAGAATGAACTTCAATATCCTTTGGGAGCTATCAAACTCAAAATTCTCGAGATTATTAACGTTAAACATTGAAGTCTCACCTTCATACGGTGCATAAACAATCACGTCTTCATCCGGATAATAAACCTCCTTCCTGACAACTTCTTGGCTGGTCACAAAATTATCTCCCATTCGTTTATGATTTCCCGCAGAATAAACAATGAACTTGATGTAATTCCTGCCGTCAATCTCGAAAAGACTGGTCGGGTGAAGATCGTATCTAGCAGATAGCCAATAATTCTGTCCTTCAAAAAAACCGTATTCTGCCCCGAATGTGCATCCATATTCGTTACTCTCTGTGTATGGAAGACAATTTAATATTTCAGTTCCGTCTTCAAAAAAAGTGCAAGTCCCATCATAGTCTTGTAGATATGCTATTCCAGCTTCGCATTCCACCTCTTTCACTAAAATATATTGAGGATGCGGAGGGGCTATTGCAAAGGCAGGGTCTTTGAAATCCCTAAAAAACGTATGATAACTTTTGTCAGGTTCATAAAAAAGTTTCTCCTCGACGCTTAATCCCTCAATGCTCAACTCTGCCCTGTAAAAATTAAACTCCCATGACTCTCCGTCGAAGTAATAAACCCCGACCCCGATAGCAAAAAGTATAATTGAGATAATGATGGCAACATTCATTTCCTTCATAAAAAAATAAGGTCAGCCCAGATTAAAAAACTATTCTTTAGATTTGCTCGTTGAAAATACTTTTTGGGTTCGGATTATATTGAAAGTGGAGTCTGCAATTTCTGGTTTTTTCAATAATGCCACAGTATAGGAGCATTTATATAGCCAGGATTTTTCATTTTTTTGACTAGCGGAAGGTTATCTTCGATGCGGTCAGTAAATGGAACGGTATAGTTTAACGCGGAAATTACGCGCATCGAATGGAAACAGTTTTTTCTTAATGTTAATTAAAGATTCGGGAGGTAAAATATATGGGTAATTTTGGAGAGCGAGGCGGTGGACGAGGCGGTTTCGGAGGCGGACGCGGTGGCGGTGGCAGGGGTGGCGGATTTGGCGGACGAAGAAACTTCGGACCACGAGAAATGCACAAAGCTACTTGCGATGAATGTAAGAAAGAATGCGAAGTTCCATTCAAACCTACAGAAGGCAAGCCGGTTTATTGCAAAGAATGTTACGCGAAGCATAAGAAATTTTAATTTCTTATAATTCTTTTATTTGTTTTTTATTCTATTTTAATTGATGTTAAACACGAATTTATAAATAACTTCTACTTCGGATTTTTATGAAAGTCTGGACCGTGGTTGTTGTGAGTTTAGTCGTAGTGGGTTCTGTGATGCTTTTTTCTTTTCTTAATGGAAATAATGGAAGAGGATTTGGGGGATTGAGAAATGAGCGCGGCTGCTTAGTCGCGGCAGGTTATGAGTGGAATGAAAGCGAGCAAGAGTGCATGAGGGGCGGGGGGTATCAGGTCAGAGATTTTCAGTCTTGCGTTGACGCAGGTTATTCTGTCGGAGAATCTTTTCCAAGGAAATGCAGTACGCCCGGTGGGAGGAGTTTTGTAGAAGGCGTTGATTTTTTCGCGATATTCAGTGAGCAGTTGAGAGTAAGGGCAATCGCTAATCTTGGGGCGATACCGATAGAGGGGTTTGATGCTGATATGTATATGGACGTTTTTCCCGGACTGATGCGTAGTGATTTCAACGGAAGCGGGGCGATCGGGGGTAGGTGGTTGTATGAAAACGACGAACTGACTTTTGTCAGAGAAGATTATACGCAGATTAGTTCTGCTGACGGGACTTTAACTAATGCAGGAATAATGCAATTATACAAGAATCTGATAGAGAGATTAGGGATTGACATCCAGAGAATATCTGATATTGAGGAGATATTTAGGGTGATTGAGGGTGGGGAGAATTGGAATGAGGATGAAATTATCTTGATGAGGAATATGCAAACTGGAGAGTATATGTGTTTTGGTTGTGATGGTGAATTGTGTATTGATCCTGCGCAGGTGATGAAACTCGTCGCTGAAACTCCTTCGATTCATTGCACGATAGGTTTTGATGTGGTTGGGGCGGTTGAAGAGTATGTGCCTGTGCCACAATTTTTCCCGGGAGACTCGAATTGTCCTGCAGGACAAACAGGAAGGTATGAATATGGTGGTTTTATCTTTAAGCTGGTTGATTGCAAGCCGTTTCCGTTTGATTTGGGGAACATTTGTGGCAGTGATGCTGAGTGCGAATTCGGGTGTGTTACAACCAAAACCGATTTGTCGAATGTTGGCTGTGCTTTGGATTTCTGTCAGAATAGCTCGGTGTTCTGCGAAGGAATTCGTGGGCGGTGCGGACCTTATGGAGATGAAGAATTTAGAATTTTTGCGCCAGGTCAAGTGAAATGGGTTTGTGGATGATCATTCGTCTTCGAGATCTTCGAATTTGACTTTCCATTGATTGTCCCACATTTTTTTGCGCTTTTTGCTGCAGGCGTCGCAGTATTTTCTTTGGAAACGGGCGCGAGGGTTGGTTTCGAACTCTTTGCCGCAGTCAAAGCATTTTATTTTTTTGGGTTTCGGAGATATTTCTATCATTTTAGTTGATGTATGTTATGTTTGCGTTTTGGCGCAAGTTTTCTAGGTATTTTAAGATCGCTTCCTGCTCTTCCTTTCTTTCTAGCGCTAATCTAAGCTGTTCTGAGATCTGCTCATAAGAAAGCGCGACTTCGCCAGTAAACAATTTATCTTTGTTTTCGTTATAGTAAGCTAATGCTTGGGCATTGGTTACATTAGGTCTTGTTATCGCGTTATTTAGATATTTTTCAATCAAAAGTTGTTTTCTGTAATATTCTATTTCTTCTTCATAACTTTCATTTTGCGATTCAACTTGCGCCCTGAAATCCTCTAATGTTTGATTTCTGGTTACAAGGATTTTCCCAATTTCCAATTCTGTTTCCTGCGTTGTCTGGGCAAATCCGTGTTTTTGTGCGTCGTCAAGAATCAGCTTTTCATCAATCATGCGCTGGATTGCTTCGGTGCGATTGACCATTCTTTCGGATTGGGCTTCAAGATATTCTTGGGCTTTTTGCACTTCTTCTTCTGTTATAGGATGATCGTTTACGTAGGCAACTATTTTCTCGGCGGTTTGGGAAATTGTTTCTCCGGTTATGGTTTGTGAAAAATCTTTTTGTGTTAAATGGATTACGGTCAGGGCAATTAGGGTGATTGCAATAATACTAAACAATATTTTTCCAATCATTAGAGAGGTGAACAGTCTGGCTATTTAATTGTTGTGGATGTATGTTTTGGAACTTTACTTCGTTCTCTGTAAAGCGTAATTTTGAATATTCTTTTATGATTAGATAAATTGTGATATTATGAAGTATGTTGCGGCGCCGATTAGCGCAGAGATCGGAATTGTAAGAATCCATGCCCAGACTATTTTTCTTGCAATGCCCCAGCGGACTGCGGACATTCTTTGAGCTGTACCGACACCCATAATCGCGCCGGAGATAACATGGGTTGTGCTAACAGGGATTCCGAGCAGGGAGGCGGTGATGATTGTTCCAGCGCCGGCGGTTTCTGCAGCGAATCCGTGAATTGGTTTTAATTTAGTAATTTTCAATCCCATTGTTTTCACTACCTTCCAGCCGCCCATTAATGTGCCCAAGGCGATAGTTGCGTGAGAGATAATTACTACCCAAAACGGAACGTATAATGTCGAGCCCAATAGGCCTGCAGTGAATAATGTGATTGCAATGATGCCCATTGTCTTTTGAGCGTCGTTTGTTCCGTGACCGAGATTGTAAACTGATACTGAAATTAATTGGAGTCTTTTGAACCAGTTGCTTAATTTCCTTTCCGGAGTTTTTCTTACTAGGGCGATGATAAAGATAAAGAACAGATGGGCCACTGCAAATCCGATTAATGGTGCGATGAAAATGAAAGCTATAATTTTTATGACTCCTGTCCAGATTATTCCGTTTGCGCCGACTGCAATTAAGGCTGCCCCCACGTATCCTCCGATAAGGGCATGGCTTGCTGAGATAGGCAGACCGAGAAATGTTGCGGCATAAACCAAGAGTATTGCGCCGATTAGACCGCTTAGAATTATCCAGAGGGAAACTATGGATGGATCGATAAGTCCGCTAGCGATTGTTGTTGCCACTGCTACTCCAAAGACAAATGCTGCAACGAAATTTGCGATGGCAGCGAGAAATACTGCCTGGCGTAAGGTAAGAACCCGCGTAGCTACGATTGTTGAGATTGCATTTGCAGCGTCATTAAAACCGTTGCCGAAATCAAAAATTAGAGCCAGGAGGATTATAACTGCAACTAAGATAAATTCAACCATGTTTGATTACTATATTTTCAATGATGACAGAGATGTCTTCAATTTTGTCTGTAACTAGCTCCAGGTTGTAGTAAACGTCTTTTAACTTTATCATTTCAGGAGCGTTTATTTTTTTCGCATAGAGTTCAGCCATAGCTTTTTCAAATAAGTCGTCAGCTTCATTCTCAAGCTGATGAATTTTTATTCCGTTTTTCTTTGGGAAGTCTATTTTCTTTAAATGAATTAAAATGATTATTATTTCTTTCATTCCTTCTTTGATGATTTTTGAGAGTTCTGTTATACACTTGTCTGTTTTTTTCAGGTCATAGAGAACTATTTGTTTTGTGGTGCTGTGGATGAGGTCTATTACGTCGTCTAGTAATACTGAAAGTTTGTTTATGTCTTCTTTGTCAAGAGGTGTGATGAAGACTTTGTTAAGGCTTTCGTTGATAAAGTGGGTTATGCGGTCGCCGCGGTGTTCAAGTTCTTCTATTTTTTTGAGATATTCCAGTTTTTGTTCTTTTTTTAATTGGGGATATTTTCCGATGAACTCTAGGAAAACGTCTATGCCTTGTAAGGCGTTTTTTCCCTGGTCTTCAAGCATATTGAAGAACTTGTGTTCTCTTGGGACGAAGAAATCTAGTAGACCTCCCATTATTGGAAAAAAATAATGGTTGTTTTTAAGTATTGTTGTATAAGAGGCTCTGTTGAAAATTTTCGCCTCAGATAATTGGACTTGCCGATTTTGTAATAATATCTCTGCGTTCGTAAATTGGACTTGCCGTTGAGTGCGGCGCAAGTCAAATAATAGCGGCTCGGCGCGTTTTTGGCTTTTTCAACAGAGCATGTATAAGAAGACTACTTTTGAGGATAAGCTGCTTTGTGTAATTTCCATAGTTTTGCGTTTTCTCGGATTGGTTTGAGTAATAAATTAAGTTCTTTTGCAAGCGCGTTTTTTAAATCCATTGGATGGAGTTTTTTATCTACGAAGTCTCTTTCCAGTTCGTCACAGGAGCTGTAAGAAACATTACCGCCGAATTTTTCCGGGCGGGTGACTGTGAACTTTTGTTTTTTGTCTTCTTTGAGCACAAAGATTACGTATTTTAGGAAACCAATTAAACCGTTGTTAGGGTCGCCTTCAACACAGTTTGCTTTGTTGATTTTCTTTTCAACTGTTTTTTCATCGTCAAGCAGATCAATCTTTGAACCCTCAATGCTAGAGGACATTTTTTCTCCAATTAGTCCTGCAATCATCGGGTTCATCAGCTCTACTCTAGGAGTGTAGCCTATTTTGGGGAGGAATTCGCGAGCGAAGACTAAAATTTTTCTCTGATCTACACCGCCAAATTGAATGTCTGTTTCCAGATATACTTCGTCTAAAGATTGCATAATGGGATAAATTAGATTTCCTAGCTTTGGATTTTCTGTCATTTTCACGACTTCAGAAGCGGCTTTTGTTACGTCTCTAGTTGAAGCTAACATGCTCAGCTTGAGAACATCTTCAAAATATTTTGGTTTGAATTGAAATGTTGAACCTTTTACAAATTCTAATCTTTCTAGAGGAACATCTATGGAGTGTAGCATTTCTTTTATTAATTCGGCATAGTATTTTTCTCTTTTTTCCAGAATCTCCCACGGAACGCCATCAAGTGCGGCGTGCAAATCTGCAATTAATACCTTTACTTTCAGATCTGCTTTAAGGAAGTCTCCGAGTTTCAGTAATGGAAAATAGTATGAGATATGCGGGCTGCCAGTAGGCATTGTTCCCCAGTAGACTGCCGGGTTTTTCTTTTTATTTAGTAGTTCCTTGAGTTCAGTTTCAGAAATAACTTCTTGCAGATTACGGGTTATAAGTCTGAATTTTTCTTCGTTGTTCATTTTTAACGGAATTGGATAAAGGATATAAAGGTTTTGTTGTTATTAGTCCAATGAGGAGATGGGCGTTTGTAATTTTCATAGTTGGGATTTTTTTGATGTTTGTTTTTTTGAATTTGTCACCTGTGGAAACTAACGAGATTGCGAGTTTGGAATTAAACACGCGAGTTAGTGTAAGTGGGAAAGTGATTGGGGAGAGAATTATATACGCGGGAACAAAAATTTTGGAATTGGACAACGGAGTGATTGTTTTGTGTGAATGCGGTGAAAGCTTTAAGGGGAAAGAAATTAAAGTTGTCGGGAAGGTTTCAGATTATGAGGGAACCCGACAGGTTGTGGCAGAGGAGATTTTATTTCAGTGAGCTCTTGAGTTTCTTGACTCTGTTGATTCTGGGGGAGGAAATCCTTGCAGGTTGCGGCTGCTTTGGAACGGGGCGAGGCTGAGTTTCGACGTATCTGACAGGAATTATGTTTTCTTCGGCGGACCAAGCTGCTACACCGAGGAGTATGAGAGTTATCAGCCATCCTGCAGACGGTATCAACGAAAAGAGTATCCACCAACCTGGTTTTCCGACCTTTTCAAATATCTTCCAGAACCAGATAAAGTTGAAGACGGTGAATGCGATAAGTGAAAGGAAACCGATGTATGGTATGAACATCCCTGCAAGAAGAAAGATTGGCCACCAGTGCATTCCAGCCATTTGACTGTAAAGGTAAAAGTTCGCTAACGGGATCCATGCAAGCCAGCCGTATTTGGTTTGAGTTTTTTTGGCGAGGCGCATAGTTGCTAGCGATAAATAGACGTAAATCGCTATTGCGATAATAATCAAAATTGCGGCTATTCTTGAAATAAACGCAAGAAATTCTATTAGTTCCACCTCTGCCATCTTTTTACGTGGAAAAAATTATTTAAATATGTTGTGATAGTAGCTTTTGAGATATGCACGAAATTAATATTGCAGATAGAGTCTTGAGGGAAGCGAGGGACGCTGGAGCCAGCCATTTTTTTAGGGTAGAAGTAGGTGAGTTGTGTGAAATAACTGCTGAGGAGTTAGAGGAGGGTTTGAAGAGGCTGACTGAAGTTGCAGTGCTTGATAATTTTAATTCTTTTGGGAATGTTGTTTTGCAGAAATCTGGTGAGCCAGATTTTAGCGAGATGAAATTTGAAGTGGGTTTTGTTGAAAGCAAGATAAAATGTTCCTGTGGTTTTTTGGGGCGGGCGAGGGTTGCTGACAGAGGACACGGGTATTGCGTATGGGATTGTCCATTGTGCGGGGCGAGCGGTTCGAGGGTGGAGGTTGTCTGGGGTGGGGAGATTAAAATCATCGAGGTTGAGTGATGAAATTTTTCGGGAAACAAATTTAAAGTTGTTTTAATTGATTTGATAATGGTAAGGACAGAGCCAAGGCCGTTGTTTCCTAAAGGTCGAAAAGCAGAGCCGAAAGATTTAGCTGCGGGGAGGTATGGCACTGCCGAGATGGTTGATATATGGGGACCTGAAAGAACATTTGAATATATACTAAGGGCGCAAGGCATTTCTGCGTTGGTATTGTCGAGATTGCATCCAGAAATTTTGCCTGCTGATATAGCTGGGGAAATTGCTGAAAGAGCAACTTTGAAATACTGTGATCCGGCAAAAATTCGCGCAGAAGAGGAGCGCACGGGACATGATGTTATTGCTGTAAATAATGTTTTAGAGGAGGCGTTAAGTGAAAGGGCAAGGCCGTTTGTAAATATGGCAAAAACTAGTGCAGACAGCACGCAACCTGCCAGGGCATTGCAACTTAGAGCTTCTTTGGAAGTAATTGCCGAAAGCGTTGAGAATTTGAGGGATATTTTAATTGATAGAGCTGTGGAGTGGAAAGATGTTCGGTTCATGGTTGGGACTCATTTGTATGATGCTTTGCCAAGCTCTGCCGGAAGGGCGTTTGCGCATTATGCGGAAATGCTGCAAACCGGTTTGGACTTTTTAGCTTTTGTTCATTCTCATTCTATTGTCGGAAAATGGGCTGATGCTACGGGGGACCATCATTCGGCTAAGGCATTAGGGATTGATGGAATTGCATTGCAGGAAGCGTATTGTAGGGAGTTGGGGGTTGGCTGGATGGATGCGCCAGCGCAAGTTCCCGGACTGGAGTTTGAAGCAGATGTAACGTATGCCCTGGCGCGATTGGCAGAAACAGGTAATAATGTCGCGAGATTTATTGCTTGGGGAAGAGGTGATGATGTAAATATTTTTGTTAACGGATCTCCTCAAAGGAAAAAAGGGTCTTCGGCGATGCCGCATAAGGATGCCAAGAATGGAAATCCGACAGTGGAAGAACAGTTTATGTCAGTGGGGAATTATATGCGTGGAAACATGGTTACTGCTTTGGCTAATTGTGAAATGCCTTATGCAAGAAATTTAGCAGCTTCAGCGAATTCCCGAATTAATTTTGAGGATGGTTTCAAGTTTTTGGATCATGGGGTACGAAGGTTAGCCGGCACGACGTATTGGCTGAATTTGAGGGGAGACAGGAGTGTTGAAAGGGTGCAGAGGAGTTTTGGGGTGGTTACGGCACAGCAAGTTATGACTTATTTGACTGATCCGAGGAGGACGAGCGAACCAATGGCGCGGAGCAGAGCGCATGATTTGACGGGGCGGCTGGCGACTTATGCGTGGGAGAATGGTAGGCCATTTGGGAAAATTCTTTTTGGCAGTTCGGAAGTTGTGAGGCGGTTGGGGGAAGAGACGATTAGTGAGATTACTAATCCTATTGGGTATGTGGGGGAGAGTGTAAAAATTGTGGAGATGATTGCGGAGAAATATCATTACAAACAGACATTTCCAAAAGAATAAATAGGTTAAATCTTAGAGGAAAATATGTGCTTAGCTGTTCCGGGCAAGATTGTGGGGATTGAAGGCGATGTCGCGACAGTAGATTATGGGAGCGAGAGGCGAGTGGCGCGAATAGTTTCCGGGGAATATTCCATTGGAGATTATGTAATTGTGTCTGCTAAGGTGGTGTCGGAGAAGGTTGACGAGGAACAGGTGAAAGGTTGGATGGAACTTTTGAATGCTGGAGAAAATTGTTGATATGGAGCCGGAAGTTCTTTTTTTGAGATGCGCTTTTCCTTGCACGGAAGGGAAGGTACATAGGAATGAAATAACACGGGATGATTTTGATTATCTGGAGGAAGCTGCGAGAGAAGGTAGGGTTGTTAAGCATGAGATGTTAGGAAGGGTTTATTCCTTTGCGGTTGCTGAAATGACTAAAGTTGCTGATGAATTGGGAAAGTCTCTTTGGGATAAGGCTGTTGTCGAGGAGTATTTCTTTGTTAGGCATAATCAAGTTATTGATGCACGGGAGGGACCGTATTCTGCGGCGCCAGAAGTAATGTGCGAGTATTGCAAGGTTTATGATGCGGAAGTAATTGATGTCGGAAAGAGAGATTTATTGGTGAGGTATGGCGATAAAACCAGGCACGTTCTGAAAGATTTTGTGCAAGACGCAAAAGAAGGGGACAGGGTTAAGATTCATCAAGGTTATGCAGTGATGATTGAGGATGGGTTCTGTTGAAAATCTTTCCGAAATGTCTGCGCCCACCCGGATAATCTGATTTGCGAAGCAAATCAGTAATTGATAGTAGACATTTCGAGTTTTGCGCAGGTTTCAGATTCCCACTTTGGATTCTCCTACGGAGAAAACCCTCCCTTTCCACCTCTCCGCCCTTCGCCCCAAATTCTAGTAAACCTGCAGTTTGCGACTTTTTCAACAGAACATTGAGGATGAAAAAGAATAAAAACTAACTTTTCTTTTTTTCGGCGAGGTGAAAATGAAAGCCAATATTGAAAGTTTTGAGTGGCTTACTAAAAACACTTTTTTTATGAAGGTTAAACCTGAAGAAAGGGTGGATTTCAAAGCAGGACAGTTTATGATGATAAAGGCAGGAGGGAATGAGAAGCCGTTTTCGATAGCATCGTTTCCTGGTGAGGAGACGATTGATTTTTTGATAAGCGTGCATCCGGACGGGACCGTGACGCCGAAGCTGGCGAAGATGAAAAAGGGAGATGCTCTGGAGATTGGAGGACCTTATGGAGTTTTTACGGTTAGGGATACAACGGCGAAGGAGATTGTTTTTGTTGCGGCTGGTACGGGGATTGCGCCTTTTCGGAGTATGATAATGGATGCGCTGCAGAGGTTTCCGAAGAAGAAGATAAAGCTGATGTTTGGATTCAGGGAGAATTTTTATTTTGAGAAGTACTGGAGGGAGCTTGAGCATAGTTATGGTAATTTCAAGTTGTGCTTGTGCTGTTCGGCTCCGAAGGGTGGATGGACGGGCAGGGCGGGAAGAGTAACTGCGTGTCTTGAGGAAGAGATTAAAGATGCGAAGGACAAGGAGGTTTATGTTTGCGGACCGCCGCAGATGGTGCAGGACACGAGAGAGACTCTGGAAAAGAGATTGGGTTTTGGACATGAAAAAATTCATGTGGAGAAATGGTAAATAAAACTCAAGACATGTTGTGCTAGGAATTTCATAATGGTAAAGAAAAAAATAAAACAAAAAAAGGTTGAAGGCAAGAAGTTAAAAATTGGGTGGTTTAGTTTTTCGTGCTGTGAGGATTCGACGATTGTTTTTACAGAGTTGTTGAACGACCATTTTGAAGAGTGGAGCAAGGTTGTTGATTTTCAATATATTAGAGTTTTGAGGGGGAAGAACAAACTTGAGGGGTTGGATGTTGCGTTTGTCGAGGGGGCGATTGCGTCTGATAGGGAGAAAAAGAAACTCTTTGAGATAAGGAAGAATTGCAAGAAACTTGTGGCGATTGGCTCTTGCGCCTGTACGGGAGGACCTTCTGCGCAAAGAAATATTTTTCCTAAAGAGCTTGAGAAGGAAATTGAATTTTTGTTGAGGAAGTTTCATCATTCGGATAAGGTGCATAAGTTGGAAGATTTAGTTCGGGTTGATGCGAAGGTGCCGGGATGTCCGATGAATGAAGAAAAGTTCCTGGAAGTTCTGGGAAAGATGCTTGTGGAGTTTGGAGTGAATAGATGAAAATAGAACAGATAAAAAGTGTTATGAGAAAATATGGAAAGACTTGGGAGAAGAGAGATGCTAATTTAATTTTAGAGTGCTTTGCTAAAAATGGAGTATGTCAAGATATGCCCCTAAAAAAACCGTTTAAAGGACGTAAAGAAATCAAGAAGTATTGGGACTTTTCTGTTATCAAGAGCGTGAGGGGGGCGAAATTTACTTTAGGGAAGTGCTATGTTTCATCTGATGAGAATATTGGTTTTGCTGAGTGGAAATGTCGGTCACCGAAAGATGGAAAATGGAGAAAGGCACAATGGTTGGGGTGATGATTCTTAAGATGAGGGGAGACGAGATTGTCTATTTGAATGAATATTATAATTCGATGCGAAATGAGCGGGGGAGATTGAAATGACAGTTAAAAAAGTAGACATATCGATACAGAATATTTCTAAAATTGAAGGGCACGCGGATTTAGATGTGAAAGTGCGGGACGGGAGAGTGCAGAGTGTGAATTTGAAGTTTACGGATAACAAAAGATTTTTTACGCAGGCGATTCGAGGGCAGAGTGTTGAGACGCTGCCGCAGGCAGTTTCGAGAATTTGTGGGACGTGTTCGATTGCGCATACGATGTGCTGCATTGAGGCGATTGAAAGGGCTCTGAATGTGCCTGTTTCGGAACAGGCGCGGGCGCTGAAGAAATTGACGATGTATGGAATGATGATTAGAGATCATGCACTGCATATTTATCTTTTTGCTTTGCCGGATGTTTTTGAGAAAGACTCTGTTTTGGATTTTACCGGAGAGGAAACTCAGTATTTGAAAGATTCTTTTGATGTTAAACGAGCGGGGAATAAATTAACGACGATTGTTGCTGGGAGAGCGGTGCATGCGCCTTATCCGGTGCCCGGAGGATTTAGTGTTATTCCTGATATTAAAGAACTTAGAGCGTTGATTCCAGAATTGAAACTTGCGCGAGAGAAAGTAATGAAGATTTTGGGAGTGTATGCGCGGTGCGACAGGAAATATGAAAGAGAGACAAAATTTGTCGCTTTGGGAGGGGAGGAGTTTAATTTTCTTGGAGATTATATTTTAACTTCTAGCGGAGATGAGATTAAAGAAGAAAATTATTTTGAGCATTTAGATAAAGTTGTGATTCCGTATTCGCAGGCGGTTGGATATGAATTTGGGGACGATACTTATATGCTTGGGGCTTTAGCCAGACTGAATTTGAACAAAACGAATTTACATGCGCAGACCCGAAGGGATTGCGCGAAATATCTGAAACTGTTTCCGTCGAATAACATTTTCCTGAATAATCTGGCGCAGGGAATTGAGATTGTGCATGCGATTGATCACTCGATTGAGATAATTTCGAACTTGAAGTTGAAGCCAGAGGAACCGCCTAAGCTTGAGTATAAAGATTGTCAAGGAATCGGGGTGATTGAGGCGCCCAGAGGAATTTTGTTTTACCGGATTGCGTTGAATAAGGACGGGGCTGTGAAGGATGGGACGATAATTACACCGACGCAGCAGAATCAGATAAACATGGAATTGGATATTAAGAAAATTGTGCAGGCGGAGATTGAACGCGGGACTTCGAAGGAAGTGATACAATACGAACTTGAGAAGTTGGTTAGGAGTTATGATCCGTGCATTTCGTGTGCAGTGCATTTTTTGAGAGTGAATTGGATTTAGTATTATCGAAATATTTCTTTTGCGCGGAGACTTGAAGAAGTACGAGTCAGTAAAGAGAAGTTAGCGATTTCCTCAAACTGTGGAAGATTAAATTTCGTCGTCTAAAATTTCTATGTCTTTGCCGACGAGATCTTTTGATAAATCGTCTTTTGAGCTTTTTGTGGGGGCAGGGCTTTTTGATGTAGCTGCCTTGTGCATAAGTTCTTCTGCAGAAATGTCAAACTCTCTACCGTCTTTTCTGAGATTGATGCCGAGAGTTTTTTGGACTTTGTTTATTAGGACGAAGTCGTTTGAGGGTAGGCGGCCTGATTCGAGAATCTGTAGTTCTTCATCAGAGACGTCCATCATTCTTGCGAGTTGTTTTCTTGTCAAGCCGAGGCGTCTTCGGTTATAGCGAATCTGCCAGTTGAAATTGTCAACGAGTTCTGAGATGACTTGTTTTTCGCGCCAGTCGGGGCGGGAGCGGATGTATTCACTGAGAGGTTTAGTTCTATCTGAGCGATCTTTTTTTTCTGTGAGGTAAGAAGGCGGTTGTTGTTTTTGCAGTTGCATGGGAGATTTTTTTAGAATGAGCAGACCTTCTCTTTTTGCGTAGCTTTCCGGAACTTTTACTATTCTGCCTTCTTCTATTGCTTCAACAAGGTCTTTTTGTCCGTAATCCATCGTGAAAAATGGTAAGTTCGCTTTTTATTGTTTATTGGTGTTCAATATAATCTTTTCCTGTCGGGATAGGTCGACGATGTTGTAAACACTGCCCGCAAGCGCATGGAAATTGTTCTGTTCAAATATTATGTCTTCCATTTCAGAGAGAGTGACATCTTTTGTTACGACTTTTCTTTCATCGATTATTATCGCGGGAGCCCGAGAGATTCCATATTTCGATTTGATTAGTTCGATGGATTCCAGTTCGAGATTTGAAGCTATTGGAATAAGAAGTATTGAACCGCCGTGCCTCATTTTTAAGTCTGAAAGCATTCGGGATATTGCGGCTTGCCTGGCTCTTTGGTCTATATCTTCTGTGCCGTAATCAAACAAATATACGACTGTATGGAACTGGCTTGCACATTTTCTGTTAATTTCGATGGTGTGTGCCCAAAGGAGGGTTCTAAGAAGATCGTATCTTTTGTGGGCTGTGAGAAGTTCGCTTGTGAATTTAT
The DNA here is from genome assembly GCA_002496015.1 of Candidatus Pacearchaeota archaeon UBA73. Classification (GTDB taxonomy): domain Archaea; phylum Nanobdellota; class Nanobdellia; order Pacearchaeales; family GW2011-AR1; genus UBA73. Next base: position 25,770 of record DAIF01000006.1, read on the forward strand.
TTGATGAGTCATACTTTTCCAGCAAGCGGGCTTCTTCGTATGTTCGGTCCGCGAATTTGAATGTGCTTTCGATGGCGAGATCGCAACTGATGTTAAATGCTCCGATGTTCAGATTGCGTATCTGTTCATCTAGCAGACTCATCTCGGCATTTGTCAAAGCCAGTTGGGCTCTGTCGACACGATTGCTCTCTATTGCGAAACCTATTACTAAGCCTGTTAGGAAGATTATTATTGTCACTGCTAAGGATTGGATGAATACATTTTTGTTTTGAGTTACCATGAGTATTTTCCTCGGATTAATTTTATGACTGCGACCAGCGTGATAATCGGATAGATTGTCAGATAAACTAATTGAAAGAACAGGATATTAAAAGTATTCGCTTTTTTGAACTCATTGTCTTTTACACTTAAAAGTGAAAAAAGAGTGAAGCCGATGCCTAAGAAGAACAGAGCTGCTCCGAAGAAGTTGAGTATTGATGGCACGAATGTCAGCTCTTCAAGGCGGAGGATCGTGGCCTGAGCGGCTATCGAATACTGTGTTGAGAGATAACTTACGATGAGATTTCGCGCCATGAGGTAGACGAAGAGGCATAAGCCGAAAAGTCCGAGGAACAGCGAGACTGTGAAGAAAGGGATTATGAAGAAACCGAACATTCCGCCTTTTGTTGTGTCCTTTAAGTATTTGATGTTCGTTTGTGTTCCGCCGATGGACCAGCGAATTCTTTGTCGCCACCATTGCCTGAATTTGGGCGGGGATTCGGAGTGGACTTGGGTGGCGAGACACATGCGCGCGCGATATCCGTGGGCGCGGAGACGCCAGACAATCTCAATGTCTTGAGTGAGATTTTTTGTGTCAAAATAACCTACTTCGACTATTGCTTTTTTTCTATATAACGCGAATGGTCCCGGGGTGACGTAGACTGCGTCGATGAGGTCTAGGAGTTTTCTTGTGAATGCAATTATTTTATATTCTATGGCTTGGATTGTTTGGAACCATTTTTTAGGATTCTTTACCAGGACTGAGCAGGTAACGGCTGCGGTTTTTGGGTCTTGTTGGATAAAGCCAATCATCTTTTTCAGCGCGTCTTTCTGCGGGAACGAGTCTGCGTCGGTAACTGCGATGTAGTCAAACTTTGCCGCTTTGATGCCGATGTTTGTCGGCTCGGCTGCTCCGCCGGAATTACGGGAATTGACGATGACTTTTACATTCTTGTATTTTTTCTCGTATTGTTTTGCTACTTCTACTGAATTGTCTTTTGATTTGTCGTCTACGACAATTATCTCTAACATTTCTTTTGGGTAATCTAATTCTAACAAGGATTGGATTGTGCGGCCTATAGTTTTGCCTTCATTATAACACGGGACGATGATACTGACTGGCTCTGGTTTGAATGGGGGATAAGAGAAAAGCTTTTTGCGGTTTGGCAGATAGATAAGTATCATCAGGACTGACATGTAAAGTCCGATGAACATATAAACTAAGAATATTACATCAATTGTTGTTAGGTTCATTTTCTTCTATGGTGGCGAGCGGGTCGCCTTTGTTGAGGTGGAAGTATTCGTAGAATTTTTCTGTGAGTGACAGCTCGGATGTGTGCCCCATTTTTTTCTTGTTGACAAGGCCTAGTTCGACGAAGCGTTTAATATGGTCGTAAGCTTTGTTTCCGCGTATTTTTATTACCACTGATTGTTTCATCGGCTGTTTGTAGGCAATCATTGCGAGGGTTTCCTGTTCGGCTTTTGTGAATTCGCTTGCGCCGGTTGCGAGTTTGTTTACCATCTCGACAAAGTCCTCGGCGATGTCCATCTTCCAGGTGTTTTCCTGACGGAGGATAGTTATTCCGGCATCTTTGTACTTGAATTCCAGATCGGCTAGCAGTTTCTTTAATAGGATCGGGTTTATGTCTGTGATGGCAATGAGTTCCTGAAGAGTCATGAACCTGCCGGAGAGGAAAAGCGCGGCTTCTATTTTTCTGAGGTTTTGGGTTTCAATTTCGCTGTCCAGTTCTTCAACGTTTCTTTCTGTGAGATGGGAGTCCATTGATTTATCTGGGAAGGCAGGGTTTTAAGTTTTGTTGTAGGATAATTATGTTGGGGATTGGTATAACTTTTTATGGCGGTTACCAGACTGCAGCCATGAAATTGGGTGAGAGTGAATCATAAATTGTTAGATTGTATTCTTTTGTTAATTAAATCATCTTTTTTAACTCACTCGATGACTTTGAATTTTTGGGAAACTGCTAGGGTAATTATCTTAATAATCCAATCAAAATTCCTTCGATGATTGCGGCGAGAATCAGGAGGGGAATGATTATCATAAGGAAGACGTTTATGGAGTTGTAGAATCTTCTTTTGAATTCTTTCCATCGGCGTTTTTGGGGAATGAACCAGGACAAGCCGAGTTTTATGCCCAAGCCAAATGAGACGAAAATTGCCGGGAGCTCGAAGATGCCATGGGGCAGGAGGCGCCACCATTCGGTTATGCCTGATATTTCGGTGACTTTTGAGAGGACGTAGCCGAGGACGATGCCATTTGTCAGCCCGCTGATAATTGGGAAAATGCCGAGAAATATTCCGCCGATGATTGTCAGGAAGGAACTTTGAAGATTGTTTTGTAGGATAAAGAACACCATCTCTGGAGTGTTAAGCCCGGCTGTTTTGTTGAGTAGGTCTTTAAGGATTTCGTTTATCATGGCAGAGAATTCGTTCTGGAAGAGAAAACCGATGAGCGCGCCAAAGATGAATATAAAGATTGAGACGATGATGTAGTATCTTGATTCGTTTACGTAAGAGGTTGCTTCTTTGAATTGAGTTTTTATTTTTAGAGATTTCATCTTCTTATCTGGAGAGGGATGTATAAAAGGATTTGGGATTAGTTCTATTAAAGATTAACTCTCGTCTCGCCACTCTAGACAATTCGCCCAAGCTAAATAACTCACGGACTTTGCCCGCTTTTTTCGTAACCTGTTGTCGGCGAAGTTATTCTGTTACTATTTGAAAATTAACATAAACTTATATAAATAAATTTTTAAATTTTAAGTTATGTTTTTCGGAAAAAAAGAGGAGAAGGCTCAATTGCCTGATTTACCGCCGTTGCCTCCCTCAGACCAAAAGTCTTTGCCGCAAGCGATGCCAGTTTTTCCAGAGTCACCTGAGAAGAGGCGGGCTTATGAAGGAATGAGTGGTTCGGTCCAACCGGTTGGGAGGAATGAATTGTATTTGAATAGTCCGCAGCCGATGGCTGAAAAGAAGGTTAAGGTCGTTGAGATGCAGGAGTGGCAGCCGCAGAACCCACAGTACAACCTGCCGACATTGTCATCCAAGGAACGTTCAGAGTTGGAAGAAGATTATGAAGAAGAAATACCTGAGCTTCCGCGTATGCCACAGATTTCTGAGCCTGAAGAAATTGAGGAAGAGATATCGCCTCCGAAGCCAAGAGAGCTTTCCAACTTACCTTCTTCTAAAGGAAGATATGTTCATCGGAAGGCGTCTTTGAAGATTACTCAACCTCAACAGACGGCGGATGTTTTTGTAAGGATTGATAAATTCCATGCGGCTAGGAAGTCTCTGAGTGAGATAAAGAATAGACTTAATGACATGGACGAGCTTGTCCGACGGATTAGAGATACAAAGCTGAAAGAGGAGCAGGAGCTTGCGGGTTGGGAGAAGGAGTTGTTACAGATAAAAACTCGCGTGCAGACTGTCGCAGAGAATATTTTTGAGAAGGTGGAATAAAATGGTAGGGTCTGAATATGTGCTGCTCTCTCCGCCGGAGAAGAACTTTGGACATAAAAATCTTTTAGGGGCGCAGCTTCAGCTTTTGAGATTGACACAAAGTTTTCATAAGTTTAGAGTCTTAAGAGATGAAGAGCTCATTTTGAAGATAACTTTGAAGAATTATATCGAGGAGACGCATCGGGAAATTCAACGGCTCGAGAGATTTTTGCCGAAAGCAACTTACAAAGAGGAGAAAGAAGAAGATGGCGAAGACAAGGAAGACAAGGCTAAGAAATTGTCGTTAGAAGAAGAGATCGCGAAAGTGCGGGCGAAGTTAAGCAAGCTGCAAGAGAGCATGTAATTTATTGCAATAACTTTTATACATCTTTTGATAGTTGATTTGATTGGCAAGCATGTTGTTGTGACTGTGGGAGCAATGACGCGGGAGGAAACTGTGCGTAGATTGTTTTTAGTCATAATAATAGATGTCTTGTCTGGAGTTTGTTGATTTTGTTTAAGTTGTGTCGGTGATGAGCAACTTTTAAAATATCTGCGCGCGTGGCTGCGAGCAGGGTGCAGACATCTCGAAAAATTCTAACAGAGCAGGCTACACCGTCAAAAATAAATAGTCTCCTCTCTTAAATAAAAAATGTCCCCAATAAAAGTAGCGATAACTGGCATTGGCAACTGCGCCTCATCTTTAATTCAGGGTATTCATTACTACAAAGGCTCTTCTCTCGAGTCGATTGGACTAATGCACCACAATCTCGCAGGTTATCTTCCAGAAGATATCAAAATCGTTGCTGCCTTCGATATCGATAAAAGAAAAGTCGGTAAAGATCTTTCCCAAGCAATTTTTGCTCCTCCAAACTGCACAAAAATCTTCCAAAAAGAAATTCCGCATTTAGGTGTAACAGTAAAGATGGGCAAAATTCTGGACTCTTTCTCGGAACACCTGGAAGAATTTCCCCACGAAGAACGCTTCTTGCCTTCATTTATTCCAGAACCAACAAAACAAGAAATAATTGAAGAACTAAAAAATTCTCAGACAGAAATCCTGATAAACTACCTTCCCGTTGGCAGCGAAGAAGCTGTAAAATTTTACGCCGAATGCGCGCTTGAAGCAAACTGCGCTTTCATAAACTGCATGCCTGTTTTCATCGCTTCAAATCCTGAATGGGCTACCCGCTTTGAACAAAAAAATCTCCCGATTATTGGAGATGACATTAAATCGCAGCTTGGCGCAACCATAGTTCACCGTGTTCTTTCTAACTTATTCAAAAAACGCGGCATCAAACTCGAAAGAACCTATCAACTAAACACTGGCGGCAACACCGACTTCCTTAATATGCTAAACCGTTCAAGATTAAAATCAAAAAAAATCTCAAAAACAGAAGCAGTCAAATCCGTCTCAGCCCCGATAGAAAACAGAAACATTCACGTCGGTCCTTCCGACTACGTCCCTTGGCAGAAAGACAATAAAATCTGCTATATCAGAATGGAAGGCAAACAATTTGGCGACATTCCAATGGAACTCGATCTGAAACTTTCGGTAGAAGACTCGCCAAATTCTGCCGGAATTGTCATCGATGCAATTCGTTGCTGTAAACTCGCTCTCGATCGCAGCCAGGGAGGCATCCTCCACGCCCCTTCCGCTTACTTCATGAAACATCCACCAAAGCAAATTCCTGACGACATCGCACACGACATGGTTGAAAAATTCATTCACTCGGAAGTTTAGGGTTTGTCCAAGGACTTAGAGACGAGCGCACTTCGCCCTAACACTAGGCAAAATCAATAAATTCCAGACAGAACAAAAACAGAAAGTTTTTTAATCCCCTTTTTTCAAAAGAATGTATGCAGGAGAGACTTCTTAAAAAAATCATAACTGAATTCGCAGGAATCGAAGCTGAAAAGCTAGTTGACCTTCTCTACAAGAAACAGAATGTCAACGAGTTCCTCATCGCGAAAAAAATGAACCTTACCATAAATCAGACACGAAACATGCTCTACAAACTCGCCGATTCCGGTCTTGTCCAATTTATCCGGAAAAAGGATAAGAAGAAAGGCGGATGGTATACTTACTTCTGGACCCTAAAAGTTAAGAGAGTCCTCCAGAAATACAAAGAGAAGCTCGAAGAAGAATCAAAGAAACTTGAAGAACAAGTTAACAAAAGACAGAACGAAAGATTCTATTACAGTCCGCTTGCAGATTTGGAATACACTGAAGAGGAAGCGATACTCAACGATTACATCTGCCCAGAGACCGGCGAGGTCCTACAACTCAAAGACAACACTCCCGAAATCGAGAAGATGAAAAATGGGATAAAAGACATTCAGAAACAGATAGTACTTATCGATGAAGATATTCTGGAAATAGAAAAGAAAGAGGAAAAGGTGAAAGAGAAAAGACTACAGGAAGAAAAAAAGCAAAAGGATGAGGAGAGGCAAAAAAGAAAGGTGGAAAGGGAAAAACTCAAAGCAAAAGAATCAAAAAAGAAAGAACCAAAAAGAGAAGCAAAGAAAAAAACGCCTGCTAAAAAAGTTGCGGGAAAGAAATCCTCGTTTGTACAAAAGACGATAAAAAAATTCTCTAAGAAAAAATGAACCGCGCAAGATTCCAAAAAAAGAAGAAAGGTCTTCTTTCGGTACTGAATTCCTTCTCAACAATAGCATGGCTAATCGCAATAACTATTTTGACATCCATCATCGGTCTTGTGATATTTTGGTTCTTTCCAGAGTATGCAGACTACATAGCCCTAAAACCATCAAATATTATGCAAGGAAAATATCTTTGGACAATCATTACACATATGTTCGTCCACGGTGGCATTGGTCACTTACTAATAAATATGTTCGTCCTCTTTTCACTTGGCAGTTTGTGCGAGAGAATAATTGGTAGAAAAAGATTCATTTGGTTCTATTTGCTTTCAGGAATTTTCGCGGGGCTGCTCTCGGTATTCCTTGCCGCTCAGTTTGGCGATACTGCATTGGGATCGAGGATTTTTGGCTCCCCGGACATTTCAATGGTCGGGGCTTCAGGTGCGATTTTTGCCATCGCTGGACTTTACGTAATGCTCCTCCCGCGATTAAAATTTATGATAATCTTCTTGCCATTCTTCTCTCTGCCCGCCTACGTGATGGTGCCTCTAGTCCTTTTCGTCGTCTGGATAATCTCGGTAATCGGTGACTGGCCGATCGGCAATGTCGCTCACTTCGGCGGCTTCCTCGCAGGCATCATCTATGGTTTCTACCTTCGGACAAAATACAGTAGAAAAGTCGCAAAACTCCAAGGGATGTTCAGATAATTTTCTTTGTGATTACAGCGCTTTTATATCTTCGAATTGTGTAGCAGGAAAATGGGATGTTTGGGAAAGGGTCAGATAATCTTTGGCAGCGAGGTAACAGGAGAGAAGATTATTGTGAACACTGACTCGGGAAAATATGGTTTGCCAACAAATCCAATTCCAGACAGAATATTACCCGCCCAATCCCCCGAGCGCAACACCTGCCAGAACAGAGAGCACTGCGGTTGCCGCAAATGCGGTCAAAATATACAGGACAATTCCTATTCTCAAATTCCTTGCTAATTCATTTTTTTCTCTAAGGTTATCTCTCCCTGAATCTACAGTTACTAACGCGCCGGTCAAAATAAAGATTATCTCGATTATGTAAAGCCCGATGCTTAACTGGATATAATATGGCGGAATCATGTTTGGCAGACTGAATATTTCAAACAACCCTGCGAATCCTGTAGCTCCGAGGACATCACCACCAGTGTCTATCTGTAAGGTGTCAAGTTTGTTCAGGATGGCTGTGATCATAGCTGCAAGCCCTACAACGATTCCTGCCAAAAGAGGCGCCAGGAATGTCATGTTCGATTTCATATCGGATACTATTTCAGCAAGCAGGTCTCTTAGTCTTTCGTTTATCTTCTCAATGTTCTTGACATATTGTGAAATAGACATCAGAGATTGCGCTGCGATTTTCAAACCCTTCTTGGATGATTCTACTAAAATCCTTATTGAAGTCGCGATTAAAGCCGAAGGAAAGTAAATTATTGCGCCGCGCCTCGAATCAAAAACTGCCCCCTCAACACTCATCCCTCCCTGCTGAATGTTCTGGCTCACATGCGAGAAGAACTCCGCGCTCTTCTGCCCTTGTGTCGAAGCCGCGACTCTCCCGAACGCAAGCTCTGCCGGCATCCCATCTCCTAGCCTATTTCCTAATTGAAACAGCGAATTCGCAAACTCCTTTTCTAATTGCTTCGTGCTATTTCTCGCTACAATAAGTTTCTTTGTCTTTTCTGAATACACAAAATAAAACATCACTGCTAAACCTAGAGGAATAAACATACTTAGCAGTACCGCAAGCGTTCCAAACGGTCCCGTAGTTCTCCCTTCCTCAGTCTTAAAGTCAAATACTTTATCGTTCTCTCCCAAAAACCCAAGACTTAATTGAGCAAAGGTATAGTCGTTTTCAATTCCTAAAGAATTCGTTATGAAATCAATCTGCAAAATGAACGGCAGTGCGCCCAAAATGAAGAAAGGCAACGCGATAAGTATTCCCCAAATCCACGGCTTCTTTGAAGCATAGGTTCCATAATCTGGGTTCAGTTCAAGCGTGGACCCTTCACCGTAACCGCCAGGTCGCTTCAGCAAGACTTGCGACACCATATAAAACACGAAGAAAGGAATTATCACATTAAACAGCACAAATACGTGCGGCCAACGTATCATTCCCTGCAAAAGCGTCGAAGCCAGCGGCAGCATCGCAAGTCCCAGCGTCGGTAAAATAATTCCAAGCATATAAAGGTTAGTTAATGGTGATCGAATTTCTCGCGAATACTTCAGCATCTTCTCATAAACGCCGTCTAGGATAACTTCAAGCGCTCTCTCAAGGATTTCAATTCGTCGCGCCTCCGACGGTTCGACAAGACTGCTCTCGATCAGATGGAACGCCTCCACAAACTCCGGTGCGTAATCTCTCCAAATCAAAAGATAGTTCTCAAGCGATTGTTTGACTGTGGAGAACTTGCCAATCTCGACGTCATAAAAAATCTTCTTAAAATCAAGAGCTAAGGGACCTTCGAGATGCTGGGAAGCGAATTGTATCGCTCTCTCAAGATTGGAAGTGTGTTTCATGTACACGACGACATAAAGTATCGCGGGCACCATCTGTGAAGACGCCTGCAGTTTCCATGTATTGGCTAACCTCTGAGGCAGAGTCGAAGTATAATAAAACACAAACAAGCTGGCGATCACTCCAAGAAAAAAGAGCAAGGCGACATCAGCAAAAGCCCTCGATGCCAAAAAAGCGTCTATGCTGGGAAAGCCAATCAGTACGTAGGCGACGATTAAAAGAAGCGTTCCAAAAAATACAAGAAACATCGACATCAGTGAGAGCGTCATCGCCTGTGACGGAGTCACATCAACGTGCGCTTCATCTAAATATCTCTGAAGTTTTATTCTGTCTTTCTCAGCGATTTTTATATTGACTATATTTCCTATTGACTGCGCCCATTTTTCATACGTACTGAGTTTAGGCTTCATGTCTCTCAAAAACTGTTCATACTCTCCGGAAACCCCTGCACTCCCCACAGACTTTTCTTCCATGTGAAGTTGCGACTCAAGCTTCTGGCTATATTTTTTCATAATGTCGCTCGCGGACGGTCTTTCAGATGCCATCTCTTTTACCTACCGTCCAAAGACAAAACTAAGTTATAAAGATTTACTTCGCAATGGCTTTGTTAAAAAAGTCTAAAAAACGCGTTGCGGGCAAAAATTTTGGCGTTACACGACATTGTTGAGGCCCAAATCCTAAAATTCTGGTTTTAACATCTTTTCAAAAACTTTAATAACGTTCTTCACTAATTAAAAATATGAAAAACAAAAAGGGTGATATCGAGTCCAGCATATTTGTATACGTTGTTGTCGCAATCCTTGTTCTTATTGCAGTCATATTAATCATAACCTATTTTAACAAAAGCGGCACTTCAGCCATGGAATTTATCAAGAACATCTTCAAATTCGGGAGTGGCTAATGCAAAATAGAACTGCCCAAATACAAACAAAATTTATCGCATGGCTCATTGCAATATTTGTTCTCATAATTTTAGTTATCACCGTATTCCTCTATCTTCAGAATAGCGCAGTTCTCCCTACGTTCAATAACACAAAACCTTTGGTTGAAGAATTGGGGATTATTCGTTACGACATAACAACCAGAAATGTAGAATATTTTACCGGCGAAGCATTTGTTGCACTTAAACCAAACGAAGATGTATTATTCAATCGCATTATAATTAATGAAAACACCATAAAGATTGACTTTGAGAACTTTTGGTACGTAAGCGACAGAGAACAAAAAGAAATTCTCCTAAATTTCACTACCACAATGAAGATAGCAGAATGGTATCAGGACAACCAGAGAGAACAAGCTTGCCTTCCCTTCACACTAAATGCAGTCGTAGTCCCGTATTACGCTCAAATAAATTCACCAAAGGGCCATGAAGTATTATTAATTTTATTTAGCGGCGGAGATCCTGAAAAAATAAAAAGACTAGGGCTTTTTACAGTCACTCTAGAAAACAACCTCTGGATGAATAAAGTAGATTTTGATGAGTACTGTAATACTAAGCCGGAGGACGTTTGGAAGGACCTCTACCCTGAAAAGGACATGGTAATCTATAACGCAATAGTGCCGGAAGTGGTAGCTTGGAGAGACGCGGTCCTAAAAAAACCGCTTGCGGTAAGGTATGTAGATAGAGAAACAAACCAACGGGAAACAGTTTTCTTCTGCGTCACAAAGATGGACTCTAAGTATCTGGTGATTGATTTCAGTAAACCAAAACAAGAGCATGACGTATGTTAAAAAATAATAAAGCCCAACTCGGAGAAAGCATCGTAAACTCTGCCCTTTGGTGGGCATTTATCGCAATACTGGTTGTCGTGCTCGGATTCATAATTTATTACCTGACGAAAATAACCTAATTTAACGTATGCCTAATTCCAGACAGAGCCATAACTCTTATAAATTAGCCAAGATATATAATAAAATGAAAAACAAAAGAGGTGAGCCTACTATGATGTTCTATATCGTTACAATCTCAGTTGCGATATTAGGATTTGTTATTTTACTTGCTTACCTCTTTACTTTAGATCCGCGCAGCCAGGAGGAAGATGTTCTTTGCAAACTCTCCGTTTTAACAAGGGCAACTTCTCCCGATTTAGCCCAGTCATATATCCCTTTACGATGCTCGACAAAAAAAATTTGCTTAAGTGACAATTTTTTTGGCAGCGACTGTAAGGAATTTGCTGGAGAAAAAAACGTTATTTCAATTCGTCTTTCTGGAACAGAAGAGGATTTTGCTCGGACAATTGAAAAAACCTACACCGAAGCGATGTATGGTTGCTGGGATTCAATGGGCCAGGGAAAGCTTTCTCTGTTCACTAAAGGGGCGTCGGAAGTACTGGGTTTGGCAACAACGCAAGCAACCTGCGTAATCTGCTCCAGGATCGCTATAGACATAAACGAACCTGAAAAAAAACAAAGGGTCTTGAATAAAGTTAATATAAATGAGTATATGCGAAGAACGCAAATACCTGGTCAGCAATTTACTTTCTTGCAGGCATTTACAGATCGCTCAGTAAATTCATTCACCCCTATAAATAACGATGTACTTAATTCAGTATCAGAAATAGAAAAAGATTCGAAAGTAGAGTTTGGTCAAACAGATGAAATGGCTATTGTTTTCAGCCAAATCAAACCTCGGAGCTACACGGACACACTGAATAATCTCGGAACTGCAGGAGCCACCGTCGCAGGAACTGCGTTCTTCACTCCGGGAATTGGTAGAATTGCAACACGGGCAATTTTTACCCTGCCAGGACTTGCAATTTCAGCAGCGGCAGCTGCAGGAGTCACCGCTTATTCTATGTCGACTGTTTACGAAGGCCGCGTCGCAGCTGCGGGTTATTGCGGAAAATTTACAACTGCCGATAGTGCAATGGATGAGGGATGCTCTGTCACCCAAATCGTCCCATATGACTTTAAATCGCTCAATCAAATATGTTATGCACTAGAGGGTAACTTTTAAAATGAAAAACAAAAAAGCAAGTGTAATTCATGACAACCTTCTTGAAGTAATTCTCGCGGCATTGGGAATACTTTTAGTTGTAGGGGGAGGTCTCTGGCTTGCGTATAAAGTATGGACTATCAACCAGGATCAAAGTGCAGAAAATGCGCAACAATTACTAAATGACATAGTAGCAAAAATTGAAGCAATCGAGGATGGGGACAACGCGACGATGCTTGCCCGTCGTATTAAGGGGGATTGGGGAATTATCGCGTACAAAAAAACAGATCCGATCCGCCCGGAAAAATGTTTCCTGCAAAATTGTATTTGTATTTTTCCATTTGATTATTCTTGGTGGAAAGGACGCGGAAATGAATTTATCTTCAGCCCAGATTATCAAAAAATGGCGGAAAGCTGTCAGAAAGAAGGTTATGTCCGATTATTCCAAGATAAAACAATAGAAGTCATAACCGTCGATGCCATTTCGGGCGTTCCGGATGGAATAGCACTTAGTTTACGGGGAGAAATAAAAACGAGGACATATCCGCGTATTTATATCGGGGATAAAATGGGCGAAGGAGGGGTTTTACAACTGAACATAGATCGTAGGGAAAATTTAATTCAGGTTTGGTATGACAAAGCAACATATGATCCAACAAATTAAAATGAATAAACGAGCAGTTCTTTCAAACACCCTCATTAGCACAGTAGTTGGGATAATGGCGATTGCAACAGTGGTTGCTGGGATATCAATTTTTCTGGTTTCCCAAAAAAATGCAGCAGCCGTCTGGGAAGATTATTACGCCAAAGAAATTTCTAGGGTTATTAATCTTGCCCGGCCCGGAGACGAAATTTCGCTCGATGTAACCAAGGCCGTCGGAATCGCAACAAAAAGTCAGGTAAGAAGTCAATCAGAAATATTCACATTTGACAATCCAAACAATGAGGTTTGCGTGAAACTCGCTCCAAGCAGAAAAACCTGCTATCCGTTTTTCAACGATGTCGATGTTATAAATTATGAAACGCTCCCGGTAGGAGACATAAAAGATGGAAAACCGGTTTCTTTGTTAAAATTTAAAGTTGCAGAAAGACCTGTTTTGGAGACAATATGAAAAATAAAAAAGCTCAAGTCGGAGAGCAAACAATGAACCTTTCACTCTTGCTCCAGTTAGGCTTTCTTGCTCTTGGAATCATCGCGGGTGTGTGGATTTTCTTTTACAACTCCGGATACGACTTTCGAAGTATTGACGCGGAACTGTTAAATTCGCGGCTTCAGAGCTGTTTCAGACAGAACAATCTTAATTTCTCGCTTCCTCGGGAGGAATTTTTCAAAGAGCTATTCGAAACCTGTAAAATTGAACAGCAAGAGATTACAGATGACTGGGTAATCGCAATTTACATCGACGAACTGTCAGAGCCAAAATATAAACACGGAGACCCCCTATCTTGCCAGCTCCAAAGCAAAAATGAAGGTCTGCCACGCTGTGTCGAAAGCACTTTCCAGATAACGATAAACGAAAAAACCGCGACGATAACTCTCTACACTGGCACAAATCAGCGATCAATCGTCAGGAGGACAGTTTAACAATGAAAAATAAAAAAGCAGTTATGGGAAAAATCATCATGGGCATCCCGGTTTGGATTATTCTCTTAATTCTAATTTTGGTATATTTAACCCTAGCTGCTTGGGCGGCAGCATTGAAGGGCCCACAATTCGAGCACGCAGCCACAAGTATAAGCCAAACATTCATTCTGACTGAAATAATCGAATTTGAGGAAGAAAAAATGTTAATAATTGATGCCCTGATGTTGGCACAGCAAGGGCAGGAGAAATACGAAAGAGTTTACAACGATATTCAGAACAAGCCAATGTCTCCGGAACAACGTGAGCAGGCACAACAGGAGATTCAAAAATATGCAAATTATCCTTGGAAAATTAAAAATGCGATAAAAAATGCTCTCGAACAAGAAAATAAGAATAATCCTAAAAATATGTGCTTCATTGTTTTTCAAGGCCCGAAAGCATTGACCAAAACCATTGAACTAAATGCAAATGAGAAAGATACATTTATCAAAATAGAAAACGGAATAGCTTCTATTCAAACTACCGGAGAATTAGATGTCCAATACTATGAAGATAATAATTACCTTGCTCCCTTGACCCAGATTATCCTACCCGAAACTAATGAGCGCCTGTCTTTCAAATATTATTATGGAGAATGCATGCATGAATAAAAAAGGTGATATTCCTTCGATAATTCTAATAATTGCAGCAGGAGCTTTAGTAATCACAGGAGCGGTAATATTTGCTTTATTTAATGGAGAACTAGCTGCCCGCTCCGGAGATTATGCCTCGCTCATGAATCAACTTGAGTTCAATTACCAATATGCCCTTAAAAATTTTGAGATGATTATCGAACAAGCTGGAATACAATGCAGCTCTTGCGATGAAAATCAATTCAAAGAAAAAATAATCGAAATAGCGGCCATTAGAGAATCACAATTCCGTTATGAAAATCTGGGCAACGCATATGGCAAAATTAGAAGCGGAGAGTTTACAGTCCAACAAAAAGAGAATGAACTACAAGTAATAATTGAAGACCTCTTCGTAAAAGCAGAATCAGGCAATAACCTCGCAATAAGAAGTTATTCTTTTGCACGCGAAGTAGATATCTGATCCACATAGATTCTGTCTGGAATTTATTGAGTTACCTTTGGTTAAGTGAGCACGTCCCGTGAAAGGCATCCATTATTGTTTCGCGCGCAGAGCGTCAGGACGAGATTGGAGGCAAAGCGAAATGAAGAAACATTTATAAACAAAAATCATTTATCTAATGCATGAAAAATAAGGTGAACAAAAAAGGTCAAGACCTTTCTATTGGCACATTAATATTAATAGTCCTTGGAATTGTCGTTCTCGTCCTTCTAGTCTTGGGCTTCTCGATGGGTTGGGAAAACCTTTGGGAAAAAATCAACATCTTCGGAGGCGGAAGCTCAATCGGCACAGTTGCCTCTGCTTGCGAACTCGCTGCTCAGCAGGACAACAAATACGGCTACTGCCAGGAATTCAAAAGAGTAAAAGTCGGTCAGACCAATGAATACGTTAATTGCCAAGATACAAGACTGCAATCAAGCATAGACACTAGACTGAACTGCGATCTGAACGAAGTCAATAATGCAATCCAAATGCTCTGTGATGGATTCACCAGCGACAGCGACAGAATAAATATAAGAATAAATGGAAATACATGCAAAGAAAGATTTGACACTATCTACGATGCAACAGGAAAGAGAATACCGACAGATCCGGCAGCAGAACAACAACTTACAGCATATACAACTGAATGTATGAGCAAACAAGGAACTGTGGATGATACGATCACAGGCAATTGCCCAGCAGGAAAGACATTAGTCCAAGTAGACGCGACACGACCACAAGGAAAAGTCTGCTGCAGAGCTTAAATTCTCATCATGAACAAAAAAGCATTTGAACTCGCGATTTCAACACTGATTATAATCGTTTTGGGAATCCTCGTTCTCATTGCCATCGTCTACGCTCTGACTGGCGGTTTCAAAAATTTCACAAGCGCTACAGACCCTTTCATAGACAGCACTCAGGCAACCGCAGTCACACAGAACTGTAAGAACGCCTGCGAACAAAACTTAACAATCATCTATTGCTGTTCTGAGTATGAAATTGACGGCAGACCTGTTAATTGTGCCGATTCAAGATTAGGTATTGGATGCTCACTAAACTGTGCGGGATTTGAATGCGGCTCCCCGGAAGACGGTCAATAACTTTAGATTAAAATGTCAAGCCAAGATTATTCCTCAAAAAGAAAGACCAAGAACGACAAAAGAGCGAAAGCTCGTTACAAAATTTACAAAAAGGGAGGCTCCCAGCGCTCGACAAACATCAAGCTGACAAATGAAAAACAAAGTTGTTAAAGTCCGATTTACGTTCGACGTTAATAGGAAGAAACCTTTAATAGAATAGAGAAAATAACACAAAAGCTAATCTGGTCACAGGAGATAATTTATTATTATGAAATATTCTCTCGTGGGATGTACAAAATTGGATGCAGATGGATCCACAAGTCCAGTACACAAAAGAAATTTTGCTCCATGAAATACTCTATTTTTAGGTTTACAAATATTTTTGAAATATTCTGAAAAATAATCTAACTTACAAAAATATAATACATCAAAACAGCCAATTCTCAAAACAAAATATTATTTATATTAATAAAAGAAAATAGATTCGTTCTTACTTTACTTTTTTTGATATTCTTAGATAAGGCGACAGTAACTATAACAATCAGAATAACTAAGAGAATAATCCCCCACAAAGAAGATTTATCTTTAGATATCTTCCTGTTTTCATCAAAAATTATTTCATCATCAGGCAACGTTTCTTTCTCTCTTTGAGAAAATTTTTGAATAAAAATTCTTGCTCTGCCATTTT
This sequence comes from Candidatus Pacearchaeota archaeon UBA73, assembly GCA_002496015.1. GTDB lineage: Archaea > Nanobdellota > Nanobdellia > Pacearchaeales > GW2011-AR1 > UBA73. The sequence goes on from DAIF01000006.1 coordinate 42,029, forward strand.
CAATTCCATCATATCTCAATGAAATATCGTTTTCTCCGTCTCTGTTTAAATCAAATATGACAATTTCATTCTTGGTTAAATTTAAAACAACTGGTTCTGATTGAATTGTAACTCTCGCCGTTGTTGAATTAAAAAAATTCAATGTCAAAACGTGCCCGTCAAATCTTAATTTATCCGTGACAAGCAAAAGTTCTGAATATCCTCCTTCTAAATCAGATTCGCTGACATTATATTCAATCGGAATCCTCCCGCCCCCTCCGTAACCACCTCCAGAACTAGAACTGCCGCAGTTACTTGTTCTCATTGTCTGAGATACAGAAAAAATATTTCCTGCATTATCTTCTGCACTTACACTAATATCGTAATCACTCCCACAATTCAATCCTGAGACTACGTTTCCAGAGACATCGCCAGAAGAACTTAAGAGAACACAACTTTTAATCCCGCTCAACTCATCAGCACAATTAAAACTAACAGTAATAGAATCTCTCGCTGAACTTGAATGAGAAAGAGAAATTTCTGGCATAGTGTTATCGATTGTAAATGTAATAGATACAGAATCATTTATTTGACCTAATGTATCATTCGCGATTACAGAAAGATTATACTCTCCGTCTGAAAGAGTAGTCGTGTCAAAGATTGCATTATAAAGATTGTCATTTTTTGTCGCCTCTAAAATTTCTAATTGTTCCGAAGAGTTTGAAATATTAAATGCAACACTATCGACTCCCGAAGCATCAATTATCATTGCACTTAGGACAATCTCTCCTGAAACATCTGCAAAAGCAACAGGGGAAATAATTTCTACTTGCGGTGCTGTATTGTCTATTATAATATTTTTTATTCCAAAAGGGAGAGGAGAATGTGTAATATTCCCTCCGTTTATTTCAATTACATTGATGGAAAAAGTTATTTCACCAGCGCTTTCATCGAGATTAATTTTTATTGTAAGATTTTGCTCTTCTTCAATATCCCAATTTAATGCAATAAAACCGCCAAAAGTAGCATTGGGAAAATATGGAAAATTTGAATTTGTTACAACATTTCCTGATGAAGAAGTTAAAGTAATATTAATTAAGTCATCTTCAATTAAATCTCCTGTAAAGTTTATTGTGATTCTGCGGAGTATTCCGGTCTCAGTTGTATTCGTTATATTAAATTTAAGAACATCAAAGCTGTCTCCTGCCTTGACAAACTCAGGAGCAACGTCCCAAAATTCCGCACTCACAGTTCCTATAAATAAAAGCAGGAAAACCGCGCTAAAAAAAATATTCCGATTCCTCACCATTTACCTCTTGAACTCATCATTATTACATAAAATTTAATATTTTAGGCATTTCATTTTTATTATTTTTTCAAGTATTCAATCTTTTTAAATGTTACGCTTATGTAACTCTTTGCTTTAAATTAATGTTACGCTCTCAATACATGAAAAAAAGTAAATTAAAGAGAATGATCTTTCTTAAAAAAGGCCGCCTTAGGAGTAGGGTATATGAATCTCTGAACAAACCAAAAACAGCAACAGAAATTTCAAAAGAACTTAAGGTTCATAGAAGTGCAGTAAGCAGAGTTTTACTTGATTTAGAAAGAGAGAACTTAGCTGAATGCGTCAACGCGGAAGATGCAAGTTTCAGACACTACATAAAAAAGCCGGTTTAAATTTCTGAATTTCTTTCAGTCCCGTCAATCCAATTTATGCCTGCTCCGCAGTCCGCGTGTTATTTTGAGCGCGCGCAGTTACCAATTACTATAAAACTAGTCAGAAGCAGCGAGTCTAACCACGACCATTTCACGAGAGCGAAGGGAGAACCCGGCTGAAAGCTGCCTCCTCAAAACAGAATACCAAAGTTTTTAGTCTCCAACAATTCCTTTCAATATTTTGATAGCATAGATTAATATTAGGGGTCCTATAATAAATCCGAACAACCCAAACATCGCAATTCCCCCAAATATTCCCAAAAGCATTATCAGCGGATTGATTCTTGTCTTCTTGCCTATCAAAATCCCCCTCAAGAAGAAGTCTATCCCGAACCCTAATATTAAGCCTACCGCAACTGTTCCAATAACCACTGGATAATTCCCTATAATTATAAAGTATATCGCAAGAGGCATCCATACGAATCCCGGTCCAACTGCCGGAATAAACGCTGTGAAAAAAACCAAGGTTGCTAACAATAAGGCAGAGTTTATACCCAGAAGAGAGAATCCTACAAACGCCACTCCAAATTCGATTAACCCGATGAGAAAAGTTCCAAATACTATCTCTTTGGTAGCTTCAGACAACTCATTTGCTATACCCTCTCTGTCTTTGAAAGGTATGAACTTCTTAAGCTCTGCCGCCAGATAGTCCCATTTAACGAGGACATAATAAAGCGCAAAGAACATTACAAGGATTGCTAAAAAGAAAGAGATTGCATTGGACACAAGCGGCCGAAGCAAAGATACCAAGAAGTTTAATCCTTCTCGGTTTATCATGTCCAAAACCTGCGGGTCTAAACTCAATCCTATCTTGTCAAAAATTGTGTTCAGAACATTTCCAAAAGAATTTGTGTAACTATATGCGTCTTTAACCAACGCTCCGGCAATTATTCCAAACGGAATAACGATTATCAAAATCAGAAGAACCATACAGATTCCTGCAGCGACGCGCTCGCCTGTCTTCTTGCTCATCGCGACGTGAAGAGGTTTAATTAAGAATCCAAGAACAAAAGCTGAAAGCAATGCTATAATATATGGCTTCAAAATAAGATAAGATGCAACAACAAGCACAACTATCAGCGTCAGAAAAGCGTATCTTTGTAATGTCCCCTTTTCAATCGCATAGCTCATCCTCAAAATAAAAAAGGAAACTTAATAAAACTTCTTCTCCTCAAAGAAAAATGCAAGAATATTACTTTCTATTTGCTCTCGCTATAATCTACGCAATTTTTGCGACGTTCCAGGACCTACGCTCCAGAGAAGTAGCTAACTGGCTGAACTTCTCGCTCATTGCGTTCGCACTTGCATATCGCGCATTCTACTCCTCTTATTCAAACAATCCTTGGTTTTTTCTTTACGGGCTGCTGGCATTTGGTGTGATGTATCTTCTCGCATACGGATTTTACTATACCAAAGTATTCGCGGGTGGCGATGCAAAGCTCCTTATGGGCTTAGGAATAATTCTGCCGTATCAATCTCCTATCCACCTCCTGACATTTCCGCTCCTCTTTGTCCTGACTCTCTTCGTTTCCGGCGCGATATGGAGTTTGTTTTACAGCATAATTATCGTAACAAAAAACAAGAAAAAATTCCTAAATGAATTCAGAAGAAGATATATTAGTTGGAGACCGGTAATAATACTCTCGCTCATAGCTTTAATTCTTTCGATTCTTGCGGGATTATTCTATCATCCGTTCGGCTATTTTGTGTCCATCCTCTCCCTAATCCCCCTTTTGTTTGTCTATACAAAATCCCTTGAGCAAAGCATGATTATTGTCCTCCCTCCAAGCAAGCTTACTGAAGGAGACTGGCTCGAAAAAGAAATAAAACTTCCCGGAGGAAAAACAATACGCAAGACTGTACACGGATTATCCTACAAAGACATTCAGCTCCTTAAGAAATATCATCGTTCTGCTTTAATCAAAGAAGGAATTCCTTTTGTGCCAGCGTTTTTGATAACTGTCCTGCTCACGGTACTCGTCTTGGCAACTTCACTACTTCCGTTTCCGCATTTTTTTTCACTGTTTTTTTAATAACTTCTTTTTTCGGTTTTTTTATAATTCTCAACAGTCCATGAACTTCCTTCAGTTCTTCTTCGCTTGCTTCATATGCCGGCGAATTTACGTCAACTCTTTTTTCATAAACCGGAATAACATTTAATATCACTTCGTCAAACGCTCTTGAAGTCTGAATCTCCGTCGCTTTCGCTTTTAATTTAGAAACCATTTTTACTGCAACTTTCTTAGCCAACATCAAAGCCCCGGTAGGAACCTCTTTAGAATCTCTCGCCAAAGTCTTAGGAATCACAATCACATGCCCTTTCGAAACAGGCCTTATCGAAACGACTGCTATCGCATCTTTATTCTCGTCAATCTTCTTGCTTGGAATGCTCCCATCTATAATCATCCTGAAAACACTGCGTTGTTCCTTTGCCGCACCTTCGGGACCACGTTGCTGCTCCACCATCGCAGAAATTGCTTCGTCACTCATTCCTGCCAGCTGGTTTCGAGCCGCCTCTTTCTGCTGTCCCTCAGGTAACCGCTCAACCTGCTCGTTCAATTGCTTCCGCGCCAGCGCCAAATCCTCTTTTGACAACATCTTCCAAATAGAAAACGAGCGTTTATATAATTTCTTAAACTATCTCGCTTACCGGAGCGTTTGTAGATAAATAGTCGTTCGCTAGCGCCTTTATGCGTCATTTGACTTTTTCAACAAAGTCAAGACTAGGCTCTGTTGAAAATCTCTCTTGCGCAGGTTTCAGATTCCCACTTCGGATTCTCCTGCGGAGAAAAACCTAACTCACGACCCCACACGCAATTGTATGCAAATTAATCTAGCATTTGATACCCTCCCACCCGCCCCACGGAATATTGTCCCCCAGTCACCCCGCCGCCCAGACAATATTCCATAACGCTAGATTAATCTGAACTTACTCGTGCGAAGTGCGCTCGCCCTGTCCGCCTCTCCGCCCTTCTGCTCGCAGCCACGCTCGAAATTAATCAACCTTTGCACTCGCGTAACGTGCTCGCCCCAAATGTTAGTAAACCTGCAGTTTGCGACTTTTTCAACAGAGCCCCAAGACTAATAATCTTCTTAAAGACAATACTTTCGCAGCGAAGGAGAACTAAAAAGGACTGGGCAATCCGGTCTTGGTTTCTTTTCAGAAGAACGTGTAAAACTCTGAGCAAGATTTAAAATTTCATCAGTTAAGATAGAGAAGAGAATAAAGATTATATACATTGTTTTTTTGAATGAGTTATGAAAAAGGGGCAAGCGTGGGGATTTGATTTAGTTGTTGGAACAATCATTTTTTCAGTGGGTATCCTCTCGTTTTACATCTATACGACGAATATTTCGGGAACTGACGGGGTGCTACAAAACCTGCAGAAGAACGGCGAGCTTGTGGCAGATAGTCTTATGTCTGAGGGAAGTCCTGTTGATTGGAATGAGACAAATGTTGTTAGAATAGGGTTGCTGTCGGAGAATAGGATTAATCAGAGTAAGCTGAATTCTTTCATGATCTTGGCGAACGCAGATTACGGTCGCACAAGGTCTCTGTTTCGGATAAACACAGAGTATTTTATTTTTTTTGATGCTGACCAAGAGAAGGGTATTGGGATAGAACCGAGCGAGGCGACTAATTTGATTAAGATAACGAGGGTGGTCGTGTACAACCAGAGCGTCACGACCTTGAATGTTTATTCATGGATAAAGTAAAGGATATTTATTTTGGTAAGAAAGGTTCTTTCTTTAGTACCGACGCTTTGATTGCGGTGCTGATAATTCTTTTTGTCGTTGTCGCCGTCCGCCCCTTGTTTCAGGAGACTCTTCCTGAATCTGATATTCATTCTGATATTTTGGTCGCGCTGTCGACATTGAAAGTCTCGGAGATGAAGGACGCCAGCGTTCAAGCGATGATTGCAGACGGGACAATACGAGAACCCAACAAAACTCTACTTGAGCAGATTGGAGAGTTTTATGTTTTTGATTATCCGGATGTTTCGAGAGCGAGGAATATTGCCGCTGTGGCTTTGAGGGATGTTAATACTACTAATAATTTTGGTATCTGGTTTGGGGATACTTTGATTTTTTCAAACAATGTTACTTCGGTTGAGGCGGCGAGGGACGTTGACGTTGCCAGACAGATTATTTCAGGAATCGAAGCGGGACAAAACATTTCCGGATTTGCTGCGCGTGCGTTTTTGTCGAGTGATTGGACCACGTTTTATTCATATCTTGGAGGGTATGTGGGTGATGGAAATATTTCTATGAGCATTTATTATGAAGGAAATATTTCTGATGAGGCGGTTTTAGAAATTGCTATAAATGATGATTTTGATTTTTATATCAACGGCGTTTTGTATGACAATTTCGCTAAGTCGACCGACGATTCTTACGGGCCGGAGAGATATGTTCTTGAAAATATGTCTTCGTATTTCTCGGAGGGAGAAAATCTAGTCGAGTTTAAGGGGGAAAATTTGTTCATAGCGGGAGGTTTTCTGAAAATAAATTATCGCGGTAGTTCTCAGTTTGGCGGCAAGAACAAGACGTATAATTTTCCCGGAATCGACGGATTGATAAATGTTTATGATGGTTTTTTTGTTCCGGGCAACCTGACGCGGATGGAAGTATATTTACATATGGACAGCAACTACACGACTTTTCTGAATATAGGAAATGTGACGGTTTATCGAAGAGCAACTTCCGGGGAGGAAGCTGTTTTTCTTGATGATGCGCTGCTTTCAAGCATGATAGATTACAGCTCACTGGAAGGAAGGACGACTCCGTTGAGGCTTGGACTTGAAAACGCTTCTTATCTAGGAATTGCGCAGCTGATTGATGTTTTTTCTGTGACGGATTTGTCTGGGAGCATGACGGAGTGCGCGATTTATTCCCAGCCATATATCTGTAGTTATAGCTGCCTGCTTGGGGGAGCTAAGTCATGCCAGATTGCGAGTCCTTCTTTGTGCACAGGTAATCCATGCGGAGGAACCTGTTTGTTGGCTTACGATCACGCGTTGAGTTGCGAACGGGACAGGATGGCTCTGGCAAAGGAATCGAATAATGTTTTTATTGATATAATCCTAAATTATAGCGGTAATAGAGTCGGCTTGGTTGGATATGCAGGGAGCGCGCCGGATTCACAGTTTCATGTTCTTTCAAACAATTCCGCATCTCTGAAGTCAAGAGTGAGCAGTTGGAGCGCGAGCGGTTCGACCTGTATTTGCTGCGGGATAAATAAAGGGGTTTCGAATTTGGTTTCTAGTTCCACTTCAGATAAATTTCGTTCTTTGGTGGTGATGAGCGATGGGGAAGCGAATGTTCAATGCGCTCAGCAAGGGACGGGGAATGCTGCGCAAGACGCGATAAAAGCTGCGCAAGACGCGTGCCTGAATTATGGGATTGTTACTCACACTATTGGATTTGGCGAGGCAGGAGAGTCAACGATGATTGAAATAGCCAACAAAGGTTGCAATGGAACATATTATTATGCTGATGCTGAAGAACTGGCAGAGGTTTATCAGCAGATAGCGAATTCTATTTTGACGGAATATGTTGAGCAGACTTTGTATGCCGGAGGAGGAACATTGAACACAAAACTTTTTTCTGATTCTTACATTTCTTTTGAATACACTCCTTTAGAAATGCCTTACGGTCTGACGATTACTGCAGAGAAAAATTTTGATAATGTTTTCGGCGGCAGTTTCTATATTCCTCCGGGAGCGAGGCATGTGAAGACGGACATTATTTCTTACTCTGGTCCGCTTTGGACTTCTGTTGTTTCGATTAATGGAGAGAATGTGCTTGATTTGGACGGTTTTGGAGTGCCTTATATAGGTCTCGGGGATCCGTATCAGGTGACGGCGGCTGGTTCGACTATTGTTCAGGGCATGAACGTTGTGAATGTGACACTTGGGGTCTCAAGCAGCAATCGGACTTCTGCGTCTTCTTCGGATAATAAAATCATTTACACTATCGTGCAGAATGCGAGTTCTTTTTCAGATGTTTTACCGGTGGCTTCAGGGTGTTTATGGGATATTCAACTTGAAGATGGTGCTGTGCTGAGTGGGGTCCGGATACCGAATAGTTTTGTCGGAACGCAGAGTTGTCTTTTTGATGATACGACTTACAATGCAATGGCCGGTTCAAATGACTACGGGCAGATATCAAGCGTGAATGATGCATATCAAGTTGCGACCCTAAATCTGTTGAGGACATTGGATTTGAACGATAATGGGAGAGTGGATGTTTTGTTCACTCAACAGGATTTGCAGATTACTTTAAGCGAGATAGAAGGAATTCCTTTCACCTATTATACGGAGGTGCAGTCAAGAACATGGCATTGAATAGACGGGGAATATTTTTTATGATGATGGCTTTTGTAATCATATCTCTCTTTGTTTTGTCAGTCATGTTTTATTCAGAGTTTTCATCTAGGGCGAGCGTGCAGAAAAGAGTCGAGACCTTGAGTGATTTTGTTTCGGCTTCTGAAGCAGATTTGTCCCGCCAGTTGTTTATAACTGGGTATAGAGCGATATTTTACATGGAAAAAGAGATTGTGGACAGCGGAAGTTATTTGGGGAAGGATGTTAATTCTGTATTGGAGGAGATTTTTTTTAATGGGACGATAAATGGCAGAGAGGAACCTCTGTTGCAGCAGATAACTTTTGATAGGATGAATCGGCTTTTGTCTGAGCGCGCGGCAGTCATAAGTGCGGATGCTTATTTTTCAAATCCCCGGATAGCTGTTAGTCAGGATGATCCGTGGAATGTAAAGTTTACTTTCACGTCTGAACTTTTTGTTGCGGACAGGAATAATCTTGCTTTGTGGAATAAGACTCAGGTGACTGAGGTTCTGATTTCAATATCTAATTTTACGGACCCGGTTTATTTTGTTGAGACGGCAGGGAATATTGCGCCGCCGGTTTTTGTCAGGACGCCTTTTGAAGTCTTTGATTCTTCTAGCCTTAATCAGCATATTCAAGGCAAATATTATCGGGCGCACGATGATGCGCCGAGTTTTCTTGACAGGTTAGAAGGTAATCTTTTTGCCGGCTCTTCGCAGGGAATTGAATCTTTGGTTTATGTGGAAGATATTCCGATGGAGTATAGGGGGGATGGTTCAATCGTGGATTATATGTATTTTTCCGGAGCAGTTTCGCCGCATTGTCACATTTCCGGGATGCAGTCGTGGGTGAGACTTGATGAAGCGCACTGGAATTATTATGGAGTTAGCTGCGGTTAGAAGCAGACTTCTTTTTTAGGTGCGCTGCCTACTTCGAAGTTGCAGGTTATTTCTCTTGAGGCGTCGGCGCCGGAGAGGATTGCGGAGTTAGAGAATTTTTCTGTTTCTCTTTGTGGGACGTTTTTTGTTTCGGAGGTTGTTGAATATGTTTCTTGAGAATCTTCAAAAGTATATTTGAATATTATTTCGAATTCGCCGGAGGTTTCGTAGTCTAAGTTTTTTACGGATACGGCACAGTCTATTGTTTTTTCAATGCAATTTGTGTCTTGGTACGTTTTACATATTGAGTTTTTCTCGAAGTTTTTTAGGCCGTATGAAATAGTTCTTAGTTCACACCCCTGAAAGGGCAAGGGGTTTTGTGAGGATTGACTGCCGCTTTCTGAACCGCCTGTGGCGCTGCTTGCACTTTTTGTGGAGGAATCTTGGGGCGGGACTGCCGGTGGAGGGAGAGTTTTCTTATTTTGAGTAATTGCCTCAGATATTTTCTGAGGAACTTCCAGTCTGGTTGAAATGTAAATGGATCCTAAAAGAATTATGAAAACAAGAGCGATTGTCGTGTGTAGTTTATTCATTTCTTTTATAAACGAGAATTTTATATAAATGTTGTTAGCGTAACATTTTTTCATTTTTGAAATATCATAATATTTATAAAGTATTAAATCCTTTGGAAATTAGACACCTAATAATCAAAAGGAGGTAAACATGAAGACAAAAGGACAGGCAGCGATGGAGTTCCTTATGACTTATGGTTGGGCTATTTTAGCCGCGATTATTGTCATCGGAGTTTTAGCTGTATATTTCCGACCAGGCCAGACAATTTCCGACCAAGTGATTGTGGGCGCACCGTTTTATGGCGTCGGCGCAGTCGTCGGGGCAGACCAAGTTCAGGTGGAGGTTAGAAATAACGGTGGGGAAGACCTGAGAATTACGGCTGCAGCATTGAGTTTTAACACTCCTGATAGCGCACTTTGTGGTGCTGGAGCAGGTATCGGAGATATTGCTGCCGGAGCATCTCGAATCTTAACTTTTGCAGATTGCGACGGTTTAACCGGAGGAAGTACAGTCAATGCTGATATAGCCATCTCTTACGAGAGACCTGGAAGCGAATTGACTTTAACCTCTACGGGTTCGGTCACTGGTTCAGCATAAAACTAATTTGTTTTTTATTTTTTATTTATTGGAAAGAAGCCAATGAAATGAGGCACAAAAAGTATAAAAAGTAGTTCTATTTGAATTTTTTATGAGTGAAAAATTATCTGAGATTAAGCCGAAGATTGTTGCAGTGTTGAGAAAACACGGGATAACTAAGGCAGGCATCTTCGGTAGTTATGCAACTGGGAAACAGAATAAATCGAGCGACATTGATATTTTGATAGATGTGAACGGGCTGAATTTCAGCTTGTTTGATTTGGTTGGGCTGGAGCAGGAGCTTGAGGAAGAGATTGGAATGAAAGTTGATTTATTGACTTACAACAGTCTGAATCGGCTGTTGAAGAAGAGGATTCTTGCGGAGGAGATTAGGGTAATATGAAAATTCCGACGGTCTTTCTTGAGTACATTGTTGAGAGCATAGAAATTATCGAGGGGTATTGTTTAGGGGTTGATGAAAAGAAGTTTATGTCTGACCAGAAGCTTCAGGATGCGGTCGTTAGGAGAATTGAAATAATTGGTGAGGCTGCAAAAAATGTTCCAGATGATTTTAGAGGGGCTTATCCAGAGGTTCCGTGGAAAAAAATGTCCGGGACAAGGGATAAAATAACGCATCATTATTTTGGGATAGATTTGGAGTTGACTTTTCGAATAGTTCAAGAGGAGTTGCCTAAATTGAAAAAACAAATAAAGGAGATTCTAAAAAATGAGCGATAAAATTCCTTACAGTGATTTTGCGAAGTTGGATTTGCGAGTCGGGGAAATAAAAAGTGTTGAGGCGCATCCGAATGCGGACAAGCTTTATGTGATGAAAGTTGACTTGGGTGAAGGAGAAGACCGGACGATTGTTGCAGGATTGAGGAAATATTATTCTGTTGAGGAGCTGGTGGGCAAGAAAGCGATTTTTGTTGCGAATCTTGAGCCGGCGGTTTTGAGGGGGGTTGAGAGCAATGGCATGATTTTGGCGGCGGTTTCAGAGGATCATTCTGAGGTGAAGATATTGAAAATAGACGGAGAGATGGAGTCCGGGACTAGGATTAGTTAGTTTTATGCGCTCGGATGACGAGGACAGGAGTTTAATCGGAAGGGTTTTTGGTAGATTATTTTTTGCAGATAGGGTGTTGTCTATGCGGACCCGAGCATTGGTTTGTGACAAAGAAGAACTTGTTGAACTCGTTGAGTTAGGTGATGATATGTTTGAAGACTGGGGGTTTGTTCGCCGTCTGCAGAGAAGGTATGACTCTGGTGTGAAAAGCCGATTTTATGCTTTGAGTTCGCGAGATGCAAGGCATCGGTATGATAAAGCTTGGCATTATTTAGGTTTTATTCTTAAAGAAAATAAGGATTATATTCGGGCGGTGCGGGAACTGTTTTAGGATCCTATTGAAAATCTTTTGAAATGTCGGCTATCATTTACCTGTTGCGTAGCAAACTAATTTGGTGGGCGTAGGTTTTGTGTAAACTTCCTTACTACGCGAGTCGGGATAATAAACGCAATCTTGCTTACTGGAAAATTGGATGCCTGACTTTGCGGCGGCATCGAAGAATATGTAATTTCGTTTATTGGAAATTGGACGCGCAGTTTCTCACAGAGTCTTTGTGAGTCAAATTTGTAGACAACTTTTTCAACAGAGCAGTTTTAATATCTTCTTAGAAGTTTATCGAAGAAACTAGGGCGTTCGTTGTATTCAATTCCTTCTAGTTTTGCAGCAATTCTTTTGTAAGCAAGAGCCGGGCGGGATTTTGGAAATGTGTGCACGAGCGCGTCTTTCATAACAAGGGATTGCTGTACGCGTTCGTCTTCAGGAACGACGCCGAGAATCGGAAGTTCTAACATTTCAGAAATATTTTTTAAGGGCATTTGGGTTTTTGATCTTGGGTTGACTCTGGTGACGATGACGCCTCTGATCTGTTTTCCGAGTTGTTCAATAAGCTTTGAAGTCTTAAGCGCGTCAGTAACTGCGGGGATTTCAGGATTTGTCACTATAATCAGTTCGTCTGCAGATTCCATTGCAGTAATCGCTTCTTCTCCGAGTCCTGCCGCGGAGTCAAAAATTACGATGTCAGCCATTTTTCTTAGTTTTTTGCCGACTTCTTTTAGCCTCTTGTGATTTATTCTGCGGAGTTCGTTGACGGAAAGAGAGGAAGGAATTATTTTTGTGCCAGATTCGTGTTCATAGATTGCATCTTCAATCTTGGCTTTTCCCAGCAGAACGTGATTGAGGCTGATTGGGACTATGGGTGCTCCCAGATGGAGACCTACATTAGGAGTGGTCAAGTTCGCATCGACAATAATCGCATCCTTCCCAAACGAGTTGAGGGCTGTTGCGAGATTAATTGATGTCGTTGTTTTTCCCACGCCACCCTTACCGGATGTAATAGTTATTAGTTTGCTCATTTTGTGTGCCGCTATTTAATTGTGAAGTAGAACAAATTATTTGATATAGCTTATAAACCTTTCTAGCGTCGCTGCGTAGTCTTTGAGTTGATTTAGATTTATATTGATGACCTTGCCTTTGAATGTGACTTTCAGGTTCACTCCTTTGCGAAACTCGTTCTCTCGGACTTTTTCCAGTTTGTTAATGTCGCGGAATAATTCGTAGAGCTCCAGCGCGTCCATGACTTCCGGTACTTTTGCATATATCTGCTTTAGTTGTATGAGTTTTGCGAGCGGGGCTTCTGGGACCTGCTTCCACTTTTTGTCTTTTTTTGCTTTTGCGACTAGTCTGTCTGTGCCTTGTTCGATCATATTCTTCCAGCGAGAGAGAAGGTTTATGATAACGTCACAAGTTTTTGTATACTTCAAACTGACATAGAGAAGGTGGTCAGCACTAATCTTTTCTTTTATTATTGCCTCCATTAAAAAGATGTGTCTACGAAAAGTCCATTTTAGGTAATGTAAGCTAAGCGGGGGCTCTTTAAATATCTTTCTAGGTGTATGTTCTGTTTGGAATTTTGAGTTGTTAGTTCTGTTAAAAATCATTGGCAATAAGTTGGTTGGGTTTCATTAATAAAAAGCATCGCAGGTTTAGGAATGTTACTTGGTCGGCTTTCAGCCCCTGTAAGACAGCGAAACCTACCGAAAAGATTTTTAACAAGCCTAATCAATTTATAAACTTAGAATAATTTTGATGAGGATGAAAAAAAGAGGGTTAAGCAACGTGATTGCAACTGTTTTAATAATCTTTTTAGTTTTACTTGGAATAATCTTGGTTTGGGTTTACTTTAATTCTTCAATTACACAATCTTCAGAAAGAATCGAAATGCAGGAAAGATGTTATGCGCTGGATACTGAATTACAAAGTTGCGAATATGGGAAATTACAAGATATCATTTTTGTCTCAGGTTTAGTAAAACACAAACGGGGAAGCCCTACAAACATCAGACTGGCTTTCTACGCGGAAGATGGTTCATCTGTAATAAGGGATTTACAACCAATTGAAGTTTTAGAATCAAAAAAGATTCTGCCTCCGACAAGAATGACCGGTATTCCGGTATATGCTATTGCCTCTCCGATAGTTTACAGCCGCGATGAATCTGGAAATCTTGTTTGTCCAATTTCCAAAAAAATGATTTGTAACGAAGTAGCTATCCCGGGAAACCTCTGTGAAATTCCGACCTCTGTAGAAGACATTGGTCCTTTTGTTATAGCCCTGACACAACCTCTAAACTACACTATGCAATTTCCAAATTGTCCTAAAAACAGCGCGGATTTTAATTGCGATGGTGAAGTTAACATTTTTGATATTGATAAATTCGTTACAGTTATAGAATCAGGATGGGTTTTATGCAATCAATCAATGATTTGCGATTACGATCCTGCTCCGGGGAACCAATCTTGTTGGGACTCGCCGGAAAGCTTGCAATATTGTAACACAACACTTTGTGTTTAATTACTTCTTAACGGATTTAGAAATCAAATCAAGATCTTTCTTGATTGCTTTGATTGCATTAGAGACATCCTTCCTGACATCTTTGCTCTGAATTTTCATAACCACTGGCCTGTCAGGGTGTTCTCTTTTCCAAGCCACAAAATCAACTCCTTCTTTATTCAAGTAAACCCTTAGGATTTCTACAAGGGTAACATCATTAGTTTTCACCTCAACATCAGTTTTTTCGTGCTTTATAATTTCCATTTCCATATTTATTACTCTCGAACACGGTTTTTAAATCTTTCTCGTTGTTCGGGTTCAGCCAACGGACCCGACAGGATTTGAACCTGCGACCTACGGATTAGAAGTCCGTCGCTCTATCCAAACTGAGCTACGGGTCCATAAGGTAAGGACAAGAAGTTCCTTTTTAAGTATATCTCCCAACAATATCTTTAAATAACATTTGCCTTTTGCTAAGCCATGCACGGATGGCGAAATCGAAACGAAGTTTCTCAATCGCCATCTTCAAACAACGCACGGATGGCGAAAAGCAAAACGCAAAACGTTTTTCATGCTCGCCATCTTTAGACCCTGCACGGATGGCGAAGTGGTTAACGCGCTCGGCTGCAGCCCGAGTATCCCCCGGTTCGAACCCGGGTCCGTGCTTAACTTAAAATGGTTGAAATAAGCCCAGAAGAATTCAGAGAAGAAAGAATGAGTCATAATGGCGTCGAAGAATATTTTAGATAGATAGGCGAAAATCCTGAGAGATTTCAACCAATTCACTTATCCGTTGCTTACGTCCGTGCAGGTAACGACGACGCTAGAATCCGCGACACAGAACTAAAACTTGCCAGAGAAGCCATGGCTAAAAATGTGAGTATGTAACAAACATAGATTACTGCGGACATTGCATCGCAGCCACAGGTCAGAAACCTAGAAACTCATGATAGGCTCTGTTGAAAATCTTTCCGAAATGTCTGTCTGCGCCCACCCGCTCGGATAGTCTGATTTGCTTCGCAAATCAATAATTGATAGCAGACATTTCGAGTTTTGCGCAGGTTTCGGATTCCCACTTCGGATTCTCCTGCGGAGAAAACCCCCCCTTTCCACCTCTCCGCCCTTCGCCCCAAATTCTAGTAAACCTGCATGCATGCGCAGCCCAATCTGAGCGGGTGGCGAGCGCACTTCGCACTAGTAAATTAAGCAAAGATTGATTGCGTTCGGGGTAGCGAGCAGGGGCGCAAGCGCGACAAATTCAGCTGCGCATTTAAGACTTTTTCAACAGAGCCCCCATAATAAATAACTTTATAACCCCTTATTTCTTAAATAAATTACCAAAGGAGGATGCAATGGCAATCCAAGGATACAGCGTAAAAGCAAAGAAGAAAGTAGACATCCAAGACCCTGTTGTAGAAAAGACTGCGAAAGGCGGCTACATAGCAAAAGGAAAATGCCCTGAAACAGGCATAACAGTCTGTGCAATGATGTCTGAAGAAAACGCAAATAAGGCCATCCAGGCCGGCGAAGCAAAGAAAGGTTTCTAACCTACCAGTTTATTTTTTCACTAATTTTAAATATTGGCATTTCTAGAATCTAGGATGTCAAACCACCAAAAAGAAGATACACAAGAAAGAGAATTTCTCTCATTTATTAAAGAAGCCGGGCTTGTTTGGGGTCCATCTCCCGAAATCTACGGCGGCTTCGCTGGTTTTTACGAATACGGACCATTAGGCAAGTTACTAAAAAACAAAGTCGAGAATTCCATAAGAAGAGTATTTAACTCCCAAGGATTGAGAGAAGTAGAAGCCCCGACGATTTTGCCAGATGTTGTCTGGAAAGCCTCAGGTCATCTTGAGACATTTCAGGATAGGATAATAAAATGTTCGAAATGCAAATCTGCTTTTCGTGCTGATAAACTCATCGAAGAAAAACACGACGTTCCAGCTGACTCGTTCTCAGATAAAAAAATCCTTGATTTTATAGAAGAACACGATATTAAATGCCCTAGCTGTAAGGGTCTTCTCGAAAAAAACATCGAACAGCAAAGCCTCATGATGAAAACAAAAGTCGCCGGCGAAGACGCTTCTCTCCGCCCCGAAACCGCTACAACAACTTATCTCCCTTACCAAAGATTCGTCTCTTACTTCCGAAAAAGACTTCCATTCGGCGTTTTCCAAATCGGTAAGGCATATCGAAATGAAATCTCTCCCCGGCAGCACGTCCTTCGCGGCCGCGAATTCACCCAAGCCGAAGGCCAAATCTTCCTCGATCCAAAAACAAAAAATAATTGGGAAAAGTACCCCGCGATTGCCAAAGAAATCCTCCCGTTCTGGGATTATAAAAGCCAGGAAAAAAACGCCCAAGTCAAACCAATCTCCATCGAAGAAGCTCTAAAAAAGAAATTCATAAACTCTCAGGCTTACGGCTGGTGCATTTATCTTGCTTACACACAATTTGTAAAGTTCGGAATCCCAAAAGAAAAAATCAGACTCAGACAGCACCATCCGGACGAAAAGGCATTCTATGCCGATGACGCTTGGGATATCGAAGTGAAATTAGAAAATTATGGCTGGTTCGAAATGTGCGGAGTCCACGACCGAACAGACTACGATCTAAAACAACACGCAAAATTTTCCGGTCAAAAACTGGAATTCAAAAACGAAGCAGGTGAAACATTCGTTCCTCACATTCTGGAAATCGCGTTCGGCTCAGACCGTCCCACTTACGCACTTATGGATTTATTCTACGAAAAGAAAGCTGAAGGCGAGGGCAAAACAACTTTCTCAATCCCTTATCACATGGCTCCGATAGACGTCTCAGTCTTTCCCTTGATAAAAAAACCCGAACTGATAAAAGTTGCTCAAGGCGTTAAAGAAGAGCTGGAGCGCGACTTCATCGTTGATTATGATGAGTCAGGAAGCATCGGCCGCCGCTATCTGCGCTCATCCACTCAAGGCACTCCCTTTGCAATCACAGTCGATTTCGACTCGATAGAAAAAAAGAGCGTTACAATCCGCGACCGTGATACAGAAAAACAAATCCGCGTCCCGGTCATCTCATTAAATCACGTTATCCGCCAGCTCATCAACGGCGACATTGAATTCGAACGCGCTGGCGAGGTTGTAAAATAATGGAACTCCAAGACGCCATAAATTCTAGGCGCAGCATCAGAGCTTTCGAAAATAAAAAGTTCCAAAGAAGATAATCCTCAAACTGATAGACAGCACAACTAAAGCTCCCTCGGCCTGCAACAGACAACCCGGGATCTATTGGAGTTATGGTCCTTACTGCAACTTGTGTAAAACTCTAATAAACAAACTTGATGACAACCTCTTTATCCCGGTTTTCGCTGGTTTCAACGGCCAAATCGTTCTAACAATTCTAAAGATTATTAATTAACTTTAAATAAGTGCACTTCTTAGAAATTGCATGGCAGTTGAACTAGCCGGAATTTTGCTAATAATGTTGATAGTGCTCTTGATAGTAGCGATAGCAATTCTGGGCACAGTCTTCTGGATATGGATGATAATCGACTGCGCAAAACGCGACTTCAAAAAAGACAATGACAAAGTCATCTGGATTCTTGTGATTGTCCTCCTCCAGCTCATCGGGGCGATAATTTATTATTTCACTATAAAAAAATCCGACAAGAAGAAATAATTTATGGAACAGATTTGGTTTTACTCCATTGCAAGTGTCTTGCTCGTTTCAATAGTTTCCTTAATCGGGATTCTTACACTTTCGCTTAAAACTAAAATCGTCCGCACAATTCTTATCTACCTAATCAGCTTTTCAGCCGGGACTCTCCTCGGCGACGCGTTCATTCACCTTCTTCCCGAGACCGTCGAAAACCACGGCTTGACTCTGAGTATTTCTCTTTATATTCTAACCGGAATAGTTATATTCTTTATCCTTGAAAAATTCATCCGCTGGCAGCACTGCCATGGCGCAATCACTGAAAAAGACCACATTCACCCGTTTGCTTATATCAATCTAGTAGGAGACGCACTTCATAACTTTCTTGACGGAATAATAATTGCTATTTCTTATATGATTTCAATGCCTGTAGGCATCGCAACAACCCTTGCTGTTTTGTTCCACGAAATCCCTCAGGAAATAGGAGACTTTGGCGTCCTCCTCCACGGAGGATTCTCCCGTGGAAAAGCCCTTGCCCTTAACTTTCTCTCAGCTTTGGCGGCAGTACTCGGTGCTATCCTCACACTTTTGATGGGTAATTTGATTCAGAACCTAGAAGTCTTTCTAGTTCCAATCGCAATCGGTGGTTTCATTTACATAGCTTCTTCTGACTTAATTCCGCAACTCCACAAACACTCTGATAAAATTAGTAAATCTCTGCTCCAACTTCTCGCATTTATAATTGGGATAGTTGTTATGGCTGCCCTCCTGTTTTTGGGATAATTGTTATGGGCGAGGACAGAACGGTTGATGGACCCGCCGAGAATCGAACTCGAATCTCCCGAATGCCATTCGGACATACTAACCGTTGTACTACGGGCCCTTTCTCCTTTCAAAAATTTTAGAGTTATAAATCTTCGCAACAAAACTGTTCTGTCCGGAATTGGTTTTTGGTGGAGCTTACTCTTTTAGGAGATCTCCCTACAATACTGCTCAAGTCTGGTGTCGAATATTTCTACTCGTCTCAGATTGGGCTTCAGATCGGGACTGGATTGCAAATGCTTAAAAATAACGCTGTTTACATTATTTTAGGAGGTGAATCATGACGTGCTCAAATTGGATCTTGACGGTGCTTGCTGTAGTGATTTTTATGTTCACTATGTGGCCAGAGACGATCGGTCTGACTGCTTCTAAGTGGGTGATAGGTATTGCGGTAATCGCCATCCTGGTCGTCGCTTGGACTGGGGTTAGGTGTTCATATTGTGAGATTATGCCTAAGACAGAAGTCAAACAGACGAGACCTAAGAAAATGAGGTAATCAAAGATTCTTTGTTTTGATTAATTTTATATATTTGTTTTATTGTGGGTTTTAATGGCAAAACTATCTGCGGGGAGTTATGATTTGAATACTTGGTTGTATGGAGGGTATGAGACAGATATTGTTACAGTGATTTATGGCGGGGCGGGAAGCGGAAAAACTAATTTTTGTTTACTCGCCGCAGTTTCACAGGCTAAGAAAGGGAAGAAAGTGATTTTTATTGATACTGAAGGAGGTTTCAGTGTGGAGAGAATTAAACAAATGGTTGGTGAGAAAGACGGGGTTGAAGCTGTTCTGGAAAGTATTTTTCTTTTGAAGCCGACGAATTTTGAAGAGCAAAAAAAAGCTTTTGTTGAGTTAAATAAAAGGTTGAGGGATCAGGTGGATTTGATTGTTGTTGATGGGATGACTATTTTATACAGGTTGGATTTTGCTGATGCCAGGGACAAAGGTGATGGGGCGCTGCAAATGATTAATTCTGAATTAGCAAAGCAAATGAAAACATTGGCGGAAATTGCTAGAAAGAAGGAAATTCCGGTGCTGGTGACGAATCAAGTTTATCATTGGGAGGATGAAGACAGGATGGTGGGCGGGGACATTTTGAAATATTGGGGGAAGTGCCTGATTGAGCTTGTGAACGATAAAGGGCGCAGGACGGCTTATCTGAGAAAGCATCGGTCGCTGCCGGAGAAAAGCTTGGACTTTGTGATTGATAATCGCGGAATTAAGAAACGCGGGTGGATTTAACTGTGTCATATTCTTGATGTTTTTTTATCCATTTTGAGATTTTCTCGTTTGAAGAAGTAAATGTGGTTTCGTCCCAGGTTTTGCCGAACTCTTTGTTGATATGATATGCGGCTTCGCGGCAGAGAATGAAATAACTTTTGTTTGGATTATTATGGTGATGATCAATCGCTTTGTGATAGTCGATGCAGATAAGGCAATTTCCGAGGGATTTCTTTGTTTTAAAATCGTAGCATTTTGTTTCTTCAATGTTGTATATGCCCTCTCTTTTTCTTAGCTTGTTGAGTTCCAGGGCGCTTATTTCGAAGAGTACGCCGTTGAAGAAACTGTTTCTTGATTTTTTTAGATTTAATACATCGGGGTTTTTTAACTGGTAATCTCTGACGTTGAATATTCTTTTATAGCCCTTTACGACGACGGGGTGGAATTGTTTGTTTGAAAATGTTTTCCTTAAGGATTTGTGGCTTAAGAGACTGCCGTAGCCGACAATTGAGAATTTCATCTTTATTTAATGCGGGAAATGGTTAAATACCTTACTTTCTTTTGGGTTTAATGGTAAAGAGGGAAATGCATTATTCTGAATTTGTGGATGTTTATGAGGGACTTTTTGCGACGACGAAGAGACTGGAGAAGGAAGCGATAATTGCGGAGTTTTTGAAGAAGCTTGCGAGGGAGGGCGAGCCGGATTGGATTTATCTTTTGCGAGGGAAGGTGACGCCGGATTACGATGATAGGATTCTTGGAATAAGTGAGAAGCTGGCGATGAAATCGATTGGAAAAACTTTTGGGATTAAGGATGAAGAGATTGCGAAGAGGTATAGGAAGATAGGGGATATTGGAGAGTTGGCTGAAGAGTTTGCTGAGAAGAAAAGGCAGACGAGTTTGTTTTCTAAGAAGTTGAGTGTTGACAAGGTTTTTAGCAATTTGAGAAAAGTAATGGGGATTGAGGGCAAGGGAGCTGTGAGCGGGAAGATAGCTTTAATTTCGGAGTTGCTCGGGCAGGCGAGCGGGAAGGAGGCGAAGTATATTGTTAGAACTTTAGTGGGGCAGTTGAGGGTTGGGGTGGCGGATGCGACTGTGCGGGATGCGATTGCGACGGCGTTGTTTCCGGATGAGAAATATGAAATGGCTAAGAAAATTGAAATTGCTTATGACATGGCAAATGATTTTGCAGTTATCTTCGATGCAGCGTCGAAGGGGAAGAAAGAACTGGATAAAATTGATATTGTTCTTGGCAGACCGATGAATGTTATGCTGCCTGTGAAGGTGACGGAGATTGGGGAAGCATTTAGGATATGCGGGAAACCGGCGGCGATTGAGCACAAATATGATGGATTTAGGGTTGTGATAAACAAGGTTGGGAATGACGTGAAGCTTTTCACGCGCCGTTTGGAAAATGTTACGAATCAATTTCCGGATGTTGTTGCTACGGTAAGGAAGTTTATTAAGGTGAAGGACGTGATTTTAGATAGCGAGGTTGTAGGTTATGATCCAAAAACGAAAAGGCAAAAACCGTTTGAAGCGATTTCGCAGAGGATAAAGAGGAAGTACGATATTGAGAAGCTGGAGAGAGAGCTGCCTGTTGAGGTGAATGTTTTTGATGTGATTTATTATAATGGGGAGAGCTTGATGCAGAAGCCATTTCATGAACGAAGAAAACTTCTTGAGAAAATTATTCCGCATGAGAAGTGGAAAATTCGCCCTTCGATGCAAATCGTTACGGATAAAGAGGAGGTGGCGTTGAAGTTTTATAATGAGGCGTTGAAGTCGGGGGAAGAAGGAATTATGATTAAGAAACTTGATGCTCCGTACCAGCAAGGTCGTCGCGTGGGTTACATAGTTAAGATGAAGCCGGCGGCGAATGATTTGGATTTGGTGATTACGGGGGCGGAGTATGGGAGCGGAAAGCGAGGAGGGTTGCTGACTTCGTATATTGTTGCTTGTCGCGATGGGGACAAATATCTCGAAGTAGGTAAAGTTTCTTCAGGGTTGAAAGAATTAGAACAGGAAGGCGGAACGACTTATGAAGAGATGACTGCCTTGCTGAAGCCGTTGATTGTTTCGGAAAAGGGGAAGGTTGTGAAGGTCAAGCCGAGGATAATTGTTTCCGTGACGTATCAGAATATTCAAGGTTCGCCTTCTTACGACTCGGGGTATGCGATGAGATTTCCGAGAATTACAGCTTATAGGCCGGACTATCATTTGAAGGATATTGCGACTTTGGGAGATATTAAAGTGGAAGTTGAGAAGGCGAAGAAGGGGATGAGTCATTTGGGATAATTGTTTCTTTTTAGTAGTTACTTTGAAAGGTTTAAATAAGGCCTCTTTCTGGATTTTTTATGACAAATATTGGAATGATTGGTCGGAGGAGCAAGGAAGGCCATATGGAATTTATAACAGCCATTGCAGATAGTCAAGGAACGGATATAAAGAATGGACTAAGGGAGATGCTCTTTTTAAGATGTATATGATTGGCGGAGACATTTTATTTTTGGGAACGGGTGATGGGGAAGTCATTGATGGGACAGCGAGGGATTTGCGGAATCAAAAAGGTATTGCTACGATTGAAGAAGCTTCGCAAGCGGCTTTGGACATGACTCATGCGAGGTATGTTAATGCTACTCGTGGCAAACCGGAGACTCTTCCACGGAAGGGATTTGGGGTTGATTTTTTAATTGGAGGACCGGGTAGGAATGACCTGGGAATATTTGAAATCAATACGACTGGTTTTAGAGGGCCCAAAGCACATAACAAGTATGCTGATAGAGGCGCAAATTTGGTAGAACTTCCGAAAGGTAATTGGGGCGGGAGTTTTAAAGGATCAGCTTGGGGGCATATTAACCGGTATTTAGATGGTCAGTTTGAGTCCGGAAGACCAATCATTATTGAAACTCTCGCCGATGCGCTTATTGAAATGCACGATTTAAGTTTGAGGGGAGCAAGAGATATTGGAGTAAACGACCGGTTGCATTATGGGATTATTACTCCGAGCAGAACTGTTAGGTTGGTTCATCCAAGTGTTTGGGAGGGAGATACTCAAGCACACATAGAGCAGGTCGTTAATTTAACCGGCCTGAATGTTGCGGAGGTTCTGAACGGAATGGATGCTGATGAGTGCGAGAGGAATTCTGCAGCAATAGATTTGTATTCGGATATTCGTTTATTTACTGGAGGATTTTATTTTGCTCTTGCTTCGGAACTGACAAGTTCTTCCAATCTTAAGCGTGAGTATACGCGACTTTCTGAGAAATCCCTAAGGGATGAAAGCTATAAACCAAGATTTAAAGAAATCGGGAGACGGAGACTTGAGTCGCATGCTCGCATACAGGAAGGAGTTGATGTTTTGATTTCCAGAGATCCTCATAAGTTAAGAAGTTTTATAATGGGTGCAGAGGATAGAAGAAGAGAAACTATAGGCAAATTATTTGAGCGCTATGCTTCGCCGGAGAGCAGTTAATTTTCTACATCTTTGTTTGATTTTTGAACTGGCTTATCGCGTCTGAAGGGTGCGTCTTGCTATGGGAAATTATATTGCCAGTTTTTCTTTTGGCAGTTATCTTTTAGGTTTTTCGTTCTTAGTAATGGTTTTTAGCAGGCGTATTGCCTGATTTGCGAGTCTTGATTCTTCACCTCTGCTTGGGATGCCGATGATTGTAACCTTCTGAATTTTATTAAGCTTTTTCATTAACTTGAGCTGGAAGCCAAGGTCGAAGTCGTGGAGGGAGTAGTTCGGAGAAGATTGAATTTTGTCCAGGTCTTTTTCTGTAAGGAGTCTGACTTCATTGGTATTGATGATTGTATCGATGAGGATTAGACGTTCCTGTTCGGGGAGGTTTTCGGTTGGGTCGAGATGCTGAAAAGTAAATCGGGGAAATTCTTTTTGAAGTTTGGGTAATAGTTTTGTCGGAAAGGAGTCTTGCTCAAACTTCGGGTTGCCGAGGACGTAGATGATTGGTTTCATTTTTTGGGTAAATTTAGAATTTTCTTTGATTCTTTTTCTGTGTAAAACTTGCCTTTTTGAGTGTTCTCTCTAGCTTTACTTAAATCTCTAAGGGTTTTTTTACTTAATTTTTCCATTTTATTAATAAGTGTTGTTTAATTATAAAATTAGTTATTATTCCAGACTTGAAAGATAGATTTTTTATACAATCTTCTTGCCGGTTTCGTCGTAGATTTCAATCGCATGGGCGGGGCAGGATTTGGCGGCTTTGACTTGTTTGTCTAGTTCTTCGTCAGCGAATTCTTTTTTTAACTGAACGGCTAGGCCCTCGTCATCAAGCTTCCATGTATCCGGAGCGAACTTAACGCAAGATGCTGCACCGATACATTTGCTTCTGTCATATTTTATTGTATATTTTGCCATCTTTTTATTTTTGGTCTTCTAGTGAACCGTAATCAGTATAATTCGGAGAGTTTTTAATTCTTTTGATGATGTTTATCGCGGCGTGGCAGCCGTCGCCGACGTCTTTGGCGATTTGGCGGGTGCGGGTGCAGCAGTTTCCTGCGGCGTAGACTTTTTCGTGAGAAGTTTGGTTGTCACAGTTAACTTTTATTAACTTGTCTTCTGTCTTGAGGTTTAGCGAATTTGCAAAATCGATTGAGGAGAGCATTCCGCAGGCGATGATGATGTAGTCTGAAGTGTGAGACAGACCTCCGCTAAAGAAAACTTCTAATTTGTCTTTTTTCTGGATTATCTTCGTTGCGTTTGTTTGTATCATCGAGGCGCCGGCTTGCTTTGCTTGTTTTGTTCCGGAGCGGAGCAGCTCGCGTCCGGTTACCCTGTCGGGGAAGCCCAAATAATTCTCGATTTCGAACGCTGAGGTTAGCTGAGAAGTTTTTTGATCGCCCAGAACGAGCGTATTCAGGTTGGCGCGGGCGAGATAGATTGCCGCGGAGAGTCCTGCTACTCCCGAGCCAATGATTATGACATCATAGTGCATTTTTAAAAGATGAAATATGGGTTATTAAGGTTTAGGTTAACGGACGTTGTTGTCATGGTTTCTTGACATTCTGGCTTTTCAACAAAGCGGAAGAGTTCTGTTCTTTCCGAAATGTCTTACTCGCGGTCACGCGCGGATTTGTTGGGAGTAATTTGGATGTTGGAGGCGGGTAAAAATTGGACTTGCCGCTTTCATAACAATAACAAACTATTTTTGTTCTTAAATTGGACTTGCCGCTTTCGAGAGGTGCAAGTCAAATAATAGGCAACTTCGCTTTTTCTTAAATTGGACGCCCTTCTTAGCGACTGGCGTCTTAATAATAGCCGCTCGCTGCGCTCGCTTGTTGCTCGGTGCGTTTTGGTTTTTTCAGCAGAGCCGGTTCGTGACGCGCCCGCTCTTTCGCCTCAATATTCGGAAAATCAACAAACTCCGGACAGAGTTATATTAAGGGTTCTGTTGAAAATCTCTCTTGCGCAGGTTTCAGACTCCCACTTTGGATTTCTCCTATGGAGAAAAACCCGCCCTGTCCGCCACCCCGCCCTTCTGCTCGCAGCCACGCTCGAAATTAATCAACCTTTGCACTCGCGTAACGTGCTCGCCCCAAAATTTAGTAAACCTGCTAATTCTGACTTTTTTCAACAGAGTCCCGGCTTCAATAAATTTATATATATTCCGGACGTGTTTTGGGGGAAGGAGGGAAATGGCATTAAGTCCGTTTTGTTTATAAAAAATGGTGCACTGGCTTGAGGTTGAGACTAAGGTTAAGGTAGGAGATGTTGAAGGTTTGCGGGAGAAGATAAAGAAGATTGCGGTATTGAATAAGAAAGAAACTCGGGGAGATTATTATTTTGCCTTGCGGAAAGATGAATATCCCCGGAAAGCTTTCAGGATAAGGTTTGATGGGAAGAAGTATGTTGTTAATTTTAAAAGGCCCCTGAAGCGGTTTTCTAAAAGTTCGGTTGTTGTTAAGGAAGAGTATGAATTCGAGCTGAACGATGTGAGACATATCGATAATTTTCTTGCTTTGCTGAAGGAGTTTGGATTTAAGAAATGGGTAAAGAAGAAGAAATTAACGGAGAGTTATTCTTATAAAAAAGACGGGAATATTACGATTGAACTCAGCAAGGTGGAGCATCTGGGAAATTATATGGAAATTGAGTGTCTTGTGGAGCCGCGGAAGCTGAACTCAGCAAGGAAGAAGATTTTTGAGATCCTTAAAATTTTAGGTGTGAATGAAACGGACGTTGATAACACCGGTTACACGAAAGCTCTCTGGAAAAAAGGATTTAAAATATGAAACAAGATTTTTCGAGAAAGGTTTATTGGCCCAGTAAAAAAGTTAGCCGGGAAGCATGGGTTAATCGGGAGTCTGTTTATGTGGCGGCTGAGAGGAATCCTCTGAAGTTTTGGGAAGGGCAAGCCGAGAATCTTGCGTGGTTTAAGAAATGGAGAAAAGTTTTTGTGCAAGGACCGAACGGATTTAAGTGGTTTGTCGGGGGGAAGCTGAATATGAGTTATAATTGTCTTGAGAGGAATATTTCCGCGGGCTTGGGGAATAAGGTCGCCTTAAGGTGGATTCCTGAACCGAAAAATGAAAAAATTGTTGAACTTAGTTATCGTGAGCTTTTGGAGAAGACTAATCGGTTTGCGAACGCTTTGAGAAGGTTGGGCGTGAAGAAAGGAGATGTGGTCGGAATATATTTACCGATGATTCCGGAGGCCGTGATTTCGATGCTTGCTTGTGCCCGTATAGGGGCGGTGCATATTGTGATATTTTCTGCATTTGCTTCAGATGGTTTGAATCAACGGCTGAAGGTAACTCGCGCAAAGGTATTGATAACTTCAGATGGATATTACAGAAAGGGCAGTAAGATTGATTTAATTGAGAAAGTTTCTGCGGGAATTGAAGGAACTAATATCAAGAAGGTCATTTGTGTCGGGCGGCAGGGGTTCGGGAGAAATAGACGCGGCTGGATATCATTTGAGGGATTGTTAAAGAATGAAAGTGATATGTGCGAGGTTGAAGAAATGGATTCTGAGGATTTGTTTTTTATTTTGCCGGAGAGCGGGACCGGTGGGGAGTTTATCCCGATAATGCACACGTGCGGCGGATATGCTGTTCAAGCGCTTACGAGCGGGAGGTTTGTTTTTGATTTTCATGAAGGTGATGTTTATTGGTGTACCGGCGATATCGGGTGGATAACTGGGCACACTTACGGAGTTTATTCTCCTCTTTTGAATGGGGTTACTTCTGTTTTTTATGAGGGTGCCTTGAATTATCCGAATAAGGAAAGATGGGCCGAAATAATCGAGGAAAACCATGTTAATATTTTTTATACTTCTCCGACGGCGGTGAGAATGTTTGAGCAGGAAGCCGGCAGGAAAATTGATTCATTTTTGTTTAAGAATCTGAAAGTTATTGCGACTGTTGGTGAGCCGATTGATGAATATGCCTGGAAGTGGTTTTTCGAAAAAATCGGGAAGAAGAAGGCGAGTGTTTTGGATACTTACTGGCAGACGGAGACCGGCGGGGTTGTGATTAGCTCGCTGCCAGGGGTTGGACCATTCAGACCGACGTTTGCCGGGAGAGTTTTTCCGGGCGTGAAAGTTGGAATTTTGAATGAACGCGGGGGAAGGACTAAATTGAATGAGACCGGAAAGCTTGTGATGTTTTCTCCTTTTTGTCCGGGAATGATGAGAGGGGTTTACAGAGATGAGAAAAGATATCGACGGTATTTCGCTAAGGGAATGAAGGTTTATTCGCTGGATGATCTGGCGTTTAAATGTCCTGATGGGATGATTAAAATTGTTGGAAGGGCTGATGATTTGATTAAGATCTCAGGGCACAGAATGTCGACTGTGGAAATTGAAAATGCTGTGAGCTCTCTGTCTGGGATTGAGGAGTGTGCGATTGTTGGCAGGAGCGATACATTGAAGGGAACGGTGCCAGTGGTTTTTGTTAAGGCGAAATCAGGAATCACGGAAGAGCAGATTGTCCGACGGATTGTGGAGAAGGTCGGTCCGATTGCGAAACCGAGCAGGGTTTATTTCGTGGAGGATCTGCCTAAGACGAAGAGCGGGAAGATTGTGCGGGGGATTTTGAGGAAGTTGGTGGAGGGGGAGGAGGCAGTGGACGTGGATGTATTGAGTAATCCGGAGAGTTTGGCAGGGATTAGGAAATTGATTAAAGAAGATTAGCAAATTTCCCGACAATTCCATTGGCCTGTTTGTTGGGCGTTGAAAATTGCCTTGCAGTCAGGGGTTGTGGTGACGACCTTACAGGAAAAGGTTGTGCCGTCGCGATGATGATAGATTGTGCCGTCGCTTGATAAAGAGGTTTTAACTTCTATTACTTGATTGTTACAGATTGAGACGGATTCTACGTTTGTCTGGTCGCAAAATTCCAGTGCCCTGTTTTCTAATGTAAGTTTCCGTGAATTTGATGAGGTTTGGATGTAAAGGATTAGTAGGACGATGATAGCAAGAATGAGGATGATTATTGTGATAATTGAACGAATGAATTTGTTTCTTTCTTTCATTTTATTGAAAATGGAAAGATGTTTATAAGATTATTGTTCTATTTTGTGAGCGCAAACTATAAATTGACAGTTTGTGATGTTAAATTATGCCAGGAAAGAAAAAGCAAAAAAAGGAGAAGAGCGAAGAGCGAAATTTATTCCTGAGTGTATTGTGGTTTATAATCCGGATTCCGTATTTTATTGTCAAGGGTATTATCTGGCTTGTCAGGCGGTTTAGGCGGGAGAGGCAGGAGAAAATTGTCGAGGAGGTGCGAGAGGCGAGAGGGGCGAAGTACGAGGATTTTGTGGTTCTTGAAAGCGAGGCTGGAAGCTTGTTCGACTGGGAAAAGAAAATTCAGACTAAGAATAAGATTGGGATTATTCTTGGCTCCAGAGGGTCTGGGAAGACAGCGTTTGGGGTTAAGTTAATGGAAAATATTTACGCGAAGACAAAGAAGAAATGCTTTGCAATGGGATTCAAGAGCGAGGATTTACCTTCTTGGATTACTGCTGTTGCGAACATAAATGAGATTCATAATGATTCAATCGTTTTAGTGGATGAAGGGGGTATTTTCTTTAGTTCGAGGGATTCTATGTCGATTGCAAATAAGCTTCTTTCGGATTTGATTTTTATTTCAAGGCACAAGAATTTGACAATTCTTTTTATCTCACAGAATTCTTCTAATTTGGATGTGAATATTATCCGGCAGGCAGACTTTTTGGTGCTGAAGCCTTCGTCTTTACTGCAGAAGGATTTTGAAAGAAAGATAATCAGAAATCTTTATGTTGAGCTTGAATCCAAGTTTAAGAAATATAAACTGAAGAACGGACTAACTTATATCTATTCAGATGATTTTAGAGGATTTGTGACGAATCCTTTGCCGTCGTTTTGGTCGCAGAAGCTAAGCACGAGTTTTAGGTAATTATTCTCTGAGAATTACTACATTTGTCATTCCTCTGCGTTTTCTTTCTATTAATTCGCGGTTTTCAAGCCGGTCGAGAATTCTTGACATTTTAGCTTTGCCGAAGCCGAGTTTATCTGTTAGGTCTGCTTGGAAGATTGTTTTTGATTCTCGTATAAGGTCGAAGACCTGTTTGTCTTCTTTTCTTAATCCTTCTACGTTAAATTGTTTTTTAGGGATTTTTTCTTTTATTCTTTTGACGATTATTTTTTCCTTTGGTTTTGTTGTTATGAGAACTACCGAGGCGATGATTAGAATAGCGACGATTCCGAACGAGAGATAGGTTTGTTGATTGACGTTGTCGTTCATTTCACAGGTTGGTCCGTGGATTGGTCCGCACTGGTTGATTATGATGGATTTCATGGCGTTGTTGAAGAGGAAGATTATGAATATGATTACAATAGAGAGTGCAAGCAGCAGGTAGCCGACATGTTTGTTTTCCATTTTTATTCGAGAAAATGTGGGTTTAAGAAGGTTACGAATTTTTCAACAGGGCTGAATTAAACTATTTTTGATAAACATAAATTATTTATTGGGGGTTTTAGCAGAATGGGTGTCGTGGGACTCAGCGGCAGGTCTCGTGCTTATAGAGATAAGTTTTGTCAATGGATATGGTTGTCTCATCGGAGAAATAGTATGGAGAATAGATCTTAAATTTTCTTTCCAGCTTTTTATCTGCTTTCTTCGATAAAATCTGCCTGACATTCTTGCGCGGCTTGATGAAATTCTGCATTTACACTCGAAGCAGATTTTATTTTTCCCAACGCTATTCATCAGATATTTTGCGTCTTGAAAATCATGATGCGGTTTTTGCGAATGCAAAGCGAACAAAACTTTCTCTTTTTGATTCAAACAAAGATGAATTTTGCATAACTCTTTATTGGTTTATATGTAATGATAATTCGATTTGTCCTAGAAAATCCTGTTCATCGATTGCAACTTATTCCGAAAAAAGTCTGCGCATTTCTTTCCAACAAAGGATCAAATGTTATTTCCTCAAAGCTATCATGTCAATTTTATTTTAAGACTCAACAAAATTATAAAAAAGAAAAGGTTTTTAAATAACTTGATCTTTTAAAAAAAATGAAAAAAGGTGATACTCTAAAATATACATTGGAGAATTCATTTTTAAAATATTTTTCATTTACTGTTTTTGTTTTTGCTGTTTTAATTTTCAGTTTGAGCAATGTTTTTGCAGCGATAGCAGTTGATGATTATGCTAACACGACTACTCGCCGAATGGTTATTATTGATGTTCTTGCAAATGACCTAGATGTTGAAAAAGGAGCCGAAGCTTTTGTCAATGAGAGTGATGAACCGTCTAATGGAAGTTTGTTTTATCTTGGTGAAGGGAAATTCAGATATCTTCCTGATCCAGGATTTTCTGGAATCGACTCCTTTGTTTATAATGGGGGATTGGGAGAAAATTTTGTTTCGTTTACACATCCTGATGGGACAACACATTATTATGAGATGGTGAGGGTTTCTGATGAGATTTCCTGGAGAGATGCGAAAGAGGCAGCAGAGCAGAGAACATTTAGAAATCTTACAGGATATTTGGTAACTGTAACAAGTCAAGAAGAGTAGGACTTTGTAAATGATTATATCATTATTGATTCGTGGCTCGGAGCAAGTGATGAAGATGAAGAAGAAAACTGGACGTGGGTTACTGGTCCTGAAGCAGGAATGCAATTTTGGCAAGGAGGAGCATTCGGAGAAAATTTTTCTTTTGCTAATTGGGCATCAGGGGAACCGAATGATGCTAGTGGGGAAGATTGCGCGCAGTTTTATGGTCCTGGACATGGTGATAATCCTTTTTATTGGAACGACTTAGATTGTGATGAATCTACTCTTTCAGGTTATGTTGTTGAGTATGGGGGCTTTGGGGATGAAGAAGAGGATTTTGCAGGGGTGACAGCAACTGTGACAATAGACGTTTTTGATGAAGTTTCTGACGATGTTGTTTGGGTTGAGGAATGCAGAGACCTGAACGAAACAGGAAAGGTGTATGTTCTTAATGTGAGTTTAGATATTGATGATGAAGACCCTTGTTTTAGATTTACTGAAGACGATATTGTGTTTGACGGAAATGGACTTGTTTCTAATTATAGTTTTGTAGAGGGAAGATTTATTCTTGCTGAAAATCGGGAGGGAATAGGAGTTGCGAATACTTATCTTAATGGTTCTGATGATTATATAGGAGTTTATCTGCACAATGTAAGTTATTCAAGCATTGTATGGAACTATTTTGAAAATGCAGGAAGCGGTGTTTTTCTGAATGATACAACTCAAGATGTTTTTATCGCAAATAACAATTTTATTGAGAACTGGGATGGCATTAGCTCTGGTTCTGCACAAAGTTTTGTGGATGGGGGAATAACTGGAAACTATTTCAAGGATACAAGAAGGTCGGCAATTTGGATTAATGAATTTGATGATTGGGTGATAAGCAGTAATGTTATTAAGGGTTCTTATGATTATGGATTTTGGATAAATAATTCAAACAATTTACGGATAATTGGAAATGAGTTTTCTCAAATTATTGATGAAGCAGGAATTTATGTAACGGGAGTTTTAGAGAATATAAACATCTCGGAAAATAATTTCTCTGGAGGAGTGTATGGTATTTGGGGACATATAGAGGACGAAACTTTTTCTCTTAGTTCTGCAAAAATATCAAACAATCTCTTTGAAAATCTTTTATACTCTGCTATTGGTCTTAGAGTAACAAACTCTTCTATAACTGGGAACACTTTTTATTATATCTGTCTTAATTACGGGAATTTAGTCTATCTTGAAGAATCAAATTGGAATAATATTTCTTTTAATGTTCTTGCTAACTCTTATTATTGTGATGATGGAATATATATGAGTGATTCTTCTTATAATAGACTGACTTATAATAGCATTTCCCGTATTGATGAAACAGGCATTTTTCTGGGATCTGGCTCACACTATAATTATGTTGCTTTCAATAATGTTAAAGAAGTGATTTCTGGATTTATAGCAAACTATGCTGACCACAATGTCTTTGAAAGAAATAATGTAACTCTTGTAGACACCGGTTTCGGAGAAGGTTCTTCATCTCCTTTAGTTTATACTTGGAATGGGGAGAAGTATGTTTATGTTGCTGATGTTGGAAGAAGTTTGCCAAGGTTTTTAGAAGGTAATGATTATTTAGTTGTTGATGAAGAAGCAATTCAACCAAAAGACGAAAAATATTCGGTGAAAATTTCGCAGGAGTATAATGAAATTGCTTACTATGATGGATTGGCGTTAATGACATTTGACCATGCTCCGGGATATAGGATTTTGACTTCTTTGTTGCGTGATGAAGTTGGTGAGTTTGTTTCAGTTAGTAAAGATCCAAGCTATCCCGTTGTTTCGTGTGTTGATATGTATGAAAGAAATTGCTTTGATGCAGTAAGATATGATGACGATGTCTGGACTGAAAAAGGAGAGAATAATATTAATGCATGGGTATTTGACTTTGGCGATTTGTCCGGAACAGAAAGACAGATTTTAGTTATTAGAGGAGCAAGAAATTTTGCATTAGAATCAGCAGGAAGTGTTAGGAAAGTCCAGGTAAAAAACTCACTGAATGAATGGGTTGATGCATTTGACAGTTCAGAATATTCTGCTTTATCAGGTTCTCCAAGAATGGAAACTATTGATTTGACAGGAAAGTTTATCGGTGACAATTATCAAGTAAGGATTGAATTTGACAAGACACAACTTAATTATGTTGCAATGGACACTTCTGCTCCACAAGATTATGAGATGAATATAGTTGCTCCTGAAAAAGTTGATTTGAGTTTCAGAGGATTTACTGCCATTGACAAAACAATCTTCTGGGACCATGATTATTATAATGTTTCTCCAACTCCCGAGGAACAATTTGCTCATCAGTATGGACATTTCACAAAATACGGAGAAGTTACTGAATTGCTTGAAAGTACAGATGACAGGTTTGTTATTATGAGATACGGAGACCATATGGATGTTGAATTTGCTTATGAACCAATTGCCGAGGGGTTAGAAAGAAGCGTTATTATTTACAATTATGCACAATACAAGCACGCTGAAGTTGAGACGGGGGAACATGTTGAGCCCTTGCCTTTCACAGGAATGACTGCTTATCCTTATGAAGAAGAAAATCCTAATTTAGCAGATGAAGATTATTTGGCTTATTTGAATGAATGGAACACAAGAGAAGAAAGCAAATTTGGAGGTCCTGCAGCAATGGCTTTTCCAAATTCTGTTAATACAACTGTAAGGCACAATATTATTGAAGGAAGTTATTATTCGGGCGCAGGTATTATGTTTGAAAATGAGATTAACAGCAGAGCATATAATAATACTATTTTTGGATTTGGTTATGGAATTGGGATATGGGGATTTGATGGAATCCTTGTTGAGGATAACACTATTTTTGACATTTCTGATGATGGAATTTATGTTAGGGGCGGGGGATTGCCTAATATTAGAAAGACAGGATATTCTTATGTTGATATAACTTCTGCGTTAGCAGGGGCTTTATTAGCTGAAGCTGATGAGGAATATTCAGGAGGCAATTATACATTTAATTCAAGCGGTTACTTTTGGTATGTCCTTCCGTTTAGCATAGATTATTTTGGCTTTTCTGTTCAATCCATTGAGATTGATTCTTCGGGAGACGTTTATCTTTATGATGGTGATGACTGGGATGAATCTGCAGGAACACTAATTCTTAATGATGATGAAAATTTCGATGTAACAACAGAGGGTTCTTATGTTGCTGTTATTGATTTTGGAAGTAGAGTTGTTATTGAATGGAATGCAACTTATGATGACGATAATATTGTAAGATTCCAGATTGTTCTTGATGAGAATGAAGGCATAAGGTTTAATTACATTTCTTCTGAAGGGGAAGAGTATGGTGGAGATGCAGAATATTATGTAAACTCTTGGGGCAGTATGTCCTATTATGTAAATGAAGATAATTTTAACGAACTTTCATTAATTATTCCTACAGAGTTCCTTGCGAATGATTTGATTATAAGAAATAATTATCTTTATGATATTTGGGAAAGTGCTATTTATTTGGATGAAGTTAAAAATGTTCAGATAATAAATAATCAAATACATGATGCGCAAAAGGATTGTTGCAGTATTGTTTATATTGAGGATACGCAGGACATAATTATTGGGGAAAATTATCTTGGAGGAGTAGGGGATGGTGAGGGAATAGGATTTCAGGATGTTACTGATTTTAGAGTTTTTAATAATGTGATTAATGGAATTGAATTAACTGGTTTTGGTTTCTGCGATGTTTATGACGGGGTTATCACAGAGAATACTATTTATGCGGATATGTGGGTTTATGAAGATGACTGCGATTTTGAAAATGTTGCTTTTAGCGAGAATGGAAAAGGAAATAAATATTACTTTGCAGATGGAACTCCTTCGTGGGAAGTTTACGACATCAGAGATACAAACGGAGATAACTGGGCTGATTCAGGAAGCGACTTGCCTTTCAGCGAAGAAATTCTTGGAGATGTTTTATGGTATGGTTTAGGAGAAGATTATCATCCATTTACCCTGAATTCTGTGGGAGGGGCTTCCGGTGGTGGAACTACTACTAGGAGGGGTGGGGGGTCTGGAGGAGAAAATCCGCCTTTTTGGATTATGACTTTTATTGGAGGGGAAGATGGATTTGATGTAAGTCATTTAGTTAATTATGAATTAAAAGAAAGACATAGGATGAGAATAAGTCTTAAAGGAAAAATACATTATGTTGGAGTCAGGTCATTAACCACAAGTTCAGCTTTGATTGAAGTTGCTTCACTTCCACAGCAAAAGAATATGGCTGTCGGAGAGGTTTGGAAAGTTGATATTGACGATGATAATTACTATGATTTGTCTATAACATTAAATTCAATCCATGACGGATTTGCGAACATTAGCGTTGTTGAGATAGGTGGGGAAATTCCGAAAGAGATTATTGAAGGGGGAACTATTGGAGGGGGGACACAACTAGGACCTAAATCTTCTAAAGGGTGGATTTGGTTGATTATTATTTTAGCTGTTGGAGTTTTGGGTTGTTTGTATTTTTGTAAGAAGAGAAAGAGAAGATATCATTAAATCTTAAATACTTCCGGTCACAATTAATAAAAGAGATGATAGAAATAAAAAATTTAAAACGGCATTACACGTCGGGAAAAGTTTTAGTTAAAGCATTGAATGGTGTTTCTTTTGAGATTGATGAAGGAGAATTTGTTGCGATTATCGGAGCAAGTGGTTCTGGAAAGACAACTATGCTTCGGATTTTAGGTTTGATTGACAGTCCAACAGAAGGAGAATATTCAATAAAAAATTTAAATGTTGAAAGTTTGCAGGAAGAAGAAAGAACATATTATCGTCTGACACAACTGGGTTATGTTTTTCAGGATTATGCTCTGATAAATGAAATGAGTGCATTGGAAAATGTTTATGTTGTTTCGTTGATGCAAGGAAAAAAGAAAATTGATTCAATTAAAACTGCGCAGGAAGCACTTGAAAAAGTCGGGCTTGGAGATAAAACAAATAGAGTTCCTGATGAATTGTCCGGCGGAGAAAAACAAAGAGTTGCTGTTGCGCGCGCTATTGCAAACAACCCGCAAATCTTATTTGCTGACGAGCCATGCGCAAACCTCGACACAAAAACATCTGAGCAGGTTTTAAATGTTTTAAAAGAATTAAACAAAAAATATAAACAAACAATTGTGATGGTGACCCATGAGCCGTGGCACCTAAAGTACGTTTCAAGAGTCATTGAATTGAAAGACGGCTTAATAGTCAGAGATAAACGAGCTAAGAAATTTGATAGTTGATGAACTTATTGGAAAAGACAATTACAAAAGCTTCTCGAAATTAAAATTTCTCTTACGCTAAGTTGTCCGCGCGGCGCGTCTTCATTAATGACAAGCGAGGGATTCGATATTATCTTGGGCCATTTTGAACTTTGACAAATCTCGATTTTATCCAAAGTTGAAGTATTGGGAATTGTAAATTCAACGGAATATCTACTCCAAATAAATCCGCATAAACAAAAATATTATAAAATCTCAAATAGCTAAAAAACCATGACAAAAAAACTTTTTTTCGAAAGAAGAACAAAAGCGCAGATAGGAGAACTCCGCCAAAAGCATACTTATCGCCCAAGAGGGCTGGTAGATACTATCTCTGACCTCGACCCTGACAGCGACGCGCTCATAATCCGGACGTCGATAGTACCTGGAGAATTTTTAAGAAACAATAGCTCTGGAAGCGAAGCGTCACGCAGGGCATTAAAATGGGGCGATAGCAGAAAAACTTGG
Organism: Candidatus Pacearchaeota archaeon UBA73; assembly: GCA_002496015.1. Taxonomy (GTDB): domain Archaea; phylum Nanobdellota; class Nanobdellia; order Pacearchaeales; family GW2011-AR1; genus UBA73. The sequence goes on from DAIF01000006.1 coordinate 78,452, forward strand.
CTGAAACTTAACTATCCACCAACTGTCGAAGAATGCACAAGAAGCCCGCTAGTTCCCCTTCAAATACGGGAAAGAGATTTTGCGGAAGCGATGAAAGGCCTTAAGGAAGAAGAGATAAGATTTGTAGGATACGTTGAACAGCCAAACTGGGGAGATCGGACAAAAAGGGTCACACCTTTCGCGTGGATTCCCAAAGGCGTTAAACTATTCGCTTACGCTGAACAACTCAATCCCTTTCCCGGCAAAGAACAGGACGACGTCGGCGTGTCCGTAGATTTGAGATATATTAATGCCAAATCAGTCTGGACTCACGGAGCCGAAATACCTTTAGCAGTTCCCTCGCAACACGAGAAAAAGGGAAGATATCATTATAGATTATCACATGTTCCGATAGTGCAAAGCCCTTACAACCTCGCGACAATTCTCCGAATGAAACCTGCAACAGAACATAACCCGGAAACCGGTGAACCGTTCGAAGGCAGAACAGAACTCGAAAGGCACTTGTTCAGATACCCTCTCTTGGGCGCTCCGGAACTGGGTCCGGTAATCTGGCGCGACTGGCACGACGTGGCTGCCTACTTAGGCATAATTAAAAGAGCAAACAGAGAATTGAAAACACTTACGCCGATGGCAATGAATCCTTTCTCCCTATTCGGGAAAGAAGCGGCGCGATTCTACGACGCGATGAACAATAACGTGCTCATCTACGATCCAACAACTAGCACAAAAGATCACCTAAGACATTTGCACGAAACAGAACAAAGCATTTTATGGGCTCGTGCAATCAAAGTAAAAGGATTTGAACAATTTGGATTCTGGAATTGGGAAAGGGACGGTGCATTTAAGACCTACTGGCCTGCGGGTGATCCCAACGGACAACATTCAGGACAGAAGTCCTGTTGAAAAAGCCTGAAATTATAGGTTTGGGGATTTTTATAGAGATTTTTCGTCGTAGGCGAATTAAAACTCAGTTTATTTTACAATGAATGGCTAAGGTAAACTTTAAAAACGCCCATTATCTCACACTGTAACAATGACACAAGGAATGTATCATCATCTAAGACAAGCCTGGAAAAAACCAGATACGAAAATGCTCCGGGAAAGAATGATCGAATGGCGCTCTCAAAACGCCGTCGAGAAGGTAGAAAAACCATTAAGGTTAGACCGTGCCCGTTCATTGGGCTACAAAGCTAAAAAAGGAATTATAGTTCTAAGGGTAAGGGTCCAAAGAGGTGGAAGAAAAAGGAAAAGAGAAGGTGTCAAAGGCAGAAAAACCAGAAAGACAACTATCCGTAAAACCCTAAAAATGAATTACAAATGGGTTGCCGAAATACGCGCAGCAAGAAAATACCCCTCGCTCGAAGTCCTAAACTCATATAACCTTGGCAAAGATGGTCAACATTATTTTTATGAAGTTATCATGGTAGATCCTTCCAAACCTGAAATAAAAAACGACCGAACATTAAATTGGATAACAAAAGACAAAAATAAAAAAAGAGCAGAGCGCGGTCTCACGTCTTCTGCAAAAAAATCCCGCGGTCTCCGCTCCAAATCTCCAAAAATGAAGGTTCGCCCAAGCCTCCGGGCAAGAAACAGGCAAGGCAAATAAGATTGTTAAATCTTTTCGCGCAGGCTTCCAACTTTTCAACACAAAATAGAAAACTTAATTAATGTCTTATTTCTCAAGAATGGATGGTTGGAGCTTATAACTCGATAAGAACAACAGCAATTGATGCAATCAGGACAGTTAGAGGAGCGTTTGGAGATCCATCCTCACTATTAAGGAGAATTTCTTCACGCTACCGCGCCTTAGAAGAAACAAATCAAAGCCTTCAAAGGCAAAATGGGGTATATAAGGCACAACTTGATGTAGAAAGAGATACAAATCATGCTATAGAAACCAGAAATCGTTGGCTAACAGCCCAACTCGCCGAAGCGGTTGCTTACACAGAGAGGGTTGTAGAAGAAGCCGGGGAAGCTCTCCAAAGAAGAGACTGCGCAATGACTCAATTAGAAGCAACTGTTGCAGCAAAGGACCAACAAATAGCTTTATCAGAAGCAAGAGTAGTCGCAGCAGAAAGACAATACCGAGCAGCCCAACATTGGAAACGTGACATTATTGAAGCAGGCCATGTTTTATTACAAACCCGCGCGGAATTAGAGGCGTCGAGAAGCGGCAGAGCAGTAGTTTTCGCAGCAGATCATAACGATAGAGTAACGTATGCTTCTCCAAAAGCATTAAAACTTCTAGGATATGATATAAACGAAATAGAAAGAGCAGATGTCTATAGTTTACTAAGCGGAACAGACAGCAAAAATAGCAGTCAGGTAAGAATTACTATTCAAAGAGAAATAATGGAAAATAGGCCAGAAAAAGTTTCTCTTCCCCACGCCCGATTAAATCGTTCAGAAGAAAGAAGCCCTGTTGGAGCAAACTTAACAATCATCCCAATTTATGCCGGTACAACTTACATTGGCACTGTTATCCGAGGAGAATCTAAGGATGAAAAACAAATTAGGCTAAAAGCGGAAGCTGCCGCAAAAAAAGCCGCAAAATCAAGAGAACAACAAACAGTTGAAGCTGAACTTGCAGGTTCCAATGGAGCGCTCACAGATGTGCGGAAATGGTTAAAAGGATTGAGACCGATTAATTAACTAAAACCAGAGAAATAAAAATTCAAAATTACTTCTTTCTTCTCATCACGAAGTAAACAGCAACTCCTGCAATTACTAAAACTCCCACAAGATACCAAACAAAGGCATAACTTGCGCTCCCAACATCCTCTTGAGGTGATGGCTGGACTTCTTCCTCGACTACATGGATTGGGAAAACCCTCCCAAATGCCGGAACAGAGCGAATCCCTCCTTCGACTTCAGGATTAAATGCTCTGAACAATAACCTTACATTATAGCTCTGTCCGATTGGCGCATCTTCTGGGATTTTATAATTCAGCTTGACAAGAACATCACTTCTTCCAAACGGAACTTCATACCTCATCCTGTCAAGTCTTGTCACGTCGCCCGGATTATCCTCATATTCTATGTCGAAAATCAAATCCTCGTCGCCGACCATGTTCTGAAGATAAATCTCAATGTAACCCTCTTGCCCAGGATTCACTTTCAGGGGATTCTCCTGCCAAATACTAGTTGCTACGCCTGCTGCAGAAGAAAATCCTACTAAAGCCAATGCTACAAAAAACGCTGCAATTGCAAGGGTTTGTTTTCTCATCATCTTATTGTAAACGTCCATTCATTCGGAGTAGTATAAGTCTGCGAAATAATATTGCTCGGAATAAGATACATACAGAACCATAACTGCTCCTGTCCTGTCTGACCGTTATTTATAGAGTGATTTCCGCGGGTCAGGTTAGCCAGAAAAATCTCACGTTCGGTGTTGTTCTGCATAATGACTCCGCCGGTAGCAGCAGACACCCCGCATTCCACACAGGCAGCCCCGCTGCAACCTGCTCCACCGGTCGCTATATCAACTGTAAAGTTTTGGGCATCTATATAGTAAGAAGGCGTCGTCTCACCAACAAGATTAATTCCTGTCACTGTAACATTGTCGCTGGGATAATTTCCGGTATTGTTTAATAAAAGCGGATCATTATTGGAAGTTATGTTAGTCTGTCCAGGGCTTACGCCGGGCCATGTCAGTGAGTGCGGGCTCATCTGCATAGCAGCCAAAGAAAGATAATTAAAAGTTGTTACATTCTCTACATAAGTAAGTGTTCCGTAATCGCTGGCTCTCCCGGACAATGTCCAGATTCCGGCAGCGTCAAAATACCACATAACAAACGCGCATGTGAAGTTTCTCGCAGTTGATGTTTCTGCGCCGGCATAAGCGCACGTTTGGTTTATTTTCTCTGTTTCACCGGCTCTCGAGACATTTAGACTTACGCTGGAATCATTGATATCAGCCACGCCATCAAGGTCTTCGACCGTAACAATGACTGAGACGTTTATATATGAGTCTTCGACAGGCGTTACCGCCGCCCCAACTAAAGTATAGTTATGAATCGTCACAGAAACAGGATTACTTCCGGTCAAAATGATGCTGGCATTGGCTTGCTGAGAAGTCGCTCTCCCGGTAATCCCTTTCCACCAATCTCCAATTCCCGCAGAGACTACGTAAGCAGACATAAAAATCAAAACAATGACCAAAATAACTGTGTAATTTCTTTTACTCATTTTCCCCTTTATATTTTTCCTACACTATTCTTGTTTTTAAATCTTTCCTTTTTGTTACTTCCTTAATTTTCTCACTGCACGGGAATACAAGGTCCAGACATTTCGCGGATCCTTGCCAAGCATTCGGGCGACTTCAGCATTCTTCATTCCTTTAGTTCTTAGGTAATGAACCAACGCTTCAGAGATGCTCAGATTTCTGTCTCTAAATATTTTGGTTGATACCAGAATCTTGCTGGTCGTTTCTATTTTGTCAGAGACTTTCCTCACGGCATTGGTGTAGTTTATCCAGACCGTTCGGGGATCTCTGTTTATTGTTCTGGCTATTTCGCTGAAGTTCAACCCCTTGTTCTCCTTCAGATACTTGCACAATGACTCCGCAGCGCCGGTCTCCTGCGTGAATATATCAATAGGAACCTTGACTTCCTCTGCGTCTCTAATCTTTCTTGCCCGGATGCTCGCAAGCACTTCATCAAGACCGACGCCGTATTTCTCAGCCAGCTTCTCATCCAGAACTTCCAGAAGATTTTCTTCGTCGAGACTATCGCGCTTTTCCTTCTTCTTACGGAGCTTCCTCACAAACGCCGCAAGCGCCATTTGAATTATCCAACCGCCTAAAGTTCCGGTGCTGTAAGGCTGAGAAGGCAAGTTCGGAACAACGGGAATACAATAATATATTATCTCTTGTCCTGTGCTTCCGTCATTTACCGAATGATTCCCTCTTGGAAGATATGCATTCGTGACATTGACACTACTCCCGTTCACCAGCCGCGCCGCAGAATCCGGAACACTGCATGAACTCGAGCCCGAAACGCTCCCGACTGTAAAGTTGCCAACTCCGAACAACATCGAGCTTATTGTCTCTCCGATTAAATCGTGTCCCTGAACTGAGATGTTTGCTCCGACATTGCCGGTGTTGTTAAGGTAGGTCGCCGGACCAAAGACTTCTGTTCCTGAGGTGGAAGCTGTTCCGAAATCAAGCGAGCTCGGAGAAACCACCATCGCCAACAGTTGATTATATTGGAACACTGCTGTATCGTTCATCCCGCTTAAGCTATCTAAATCAGTTGCCACGGCTGTTATGTTCCAGTTGCCCGCTTCATCAAAATACCACATCCCGACAGTGCAGGAGTAGTTGGCATAATTCCCTGCGCCCTGCGTCTGCACGCAGCTCTCGTTCCCTCTCATCGGCTCGCCTGCTCTCGTGACCTCCACATAAACCAGAATCACATCTGCGTATCCATTCTCGTCGTAAACGCTCACGTTAATCTCAACATTTCTCAAACTATTCTCAATCGGATTCACTGACGTAGCGCTTCTGACTGCCCTTACTTCAGGAGCTGTGCTTGAAGGGATTATCGTCACATTCCAGCTCTCAGTAATATTTGAAATACTTAAATCAGAAGTTAAATTAGCAAAAGCAAAAAATTCGTGAATAATATTTGGTTCTCCTGTTGCATTTACCCAAAATGTAATTATTTCTGACTGCCCTTCACTTAAAGATGAAGTTGTTAATGGATTTGATGTTGCATTTGTGTAGAATGGTGTTCCGCTTCCGATGGGGATGAGACCTGATTTAAGTTGTGACACATCTTCAACATACCACCACATTGCCTCTTCAAAAACATTGTGAGAAGTATCTTGCTCTACCAGATTCCACGAACCATCTAAGCAAAACCATTGAGATGAATAGGAAATTGGTCCCGTCTGCTTAGAAACTACCTTAAAAGACAGTTTATTAGAATCAAAATCCCAGCATGAACTTGGAATGCTATAATTTCTTGCACCAAGACCCTCTGCCCATTTAACGGTCCAGTTGCTATTATTAGTAGCCCCAAAAGGTTTGGTATAATTAATATAAAGTACAGCCTCATTTCCAGAGCCGTCACTTATACCCGAAGTACTCCAATCTCCATCAAAAACATTACTACATTGTCCATCTTGCCAAGTGCCTGAACATTCATAACTCCCTGTCTCCAATCCACCGCAACTCGTACTTTCATTAGCGCTCTCCTGATAACACCATGTTCCTTGTGGTTCAGGGTCTAAACTAACATTTATTTCCCCGCACGTCCCCACCAAACACGAAACATTCAACGTGACATTGAAAAATTCATTCTGCGTCACATTAATATCCTCTGAAGGATAAATTGTGCTGATGCTGACAACAGGGGGAATGACAATACTAAACACGCGCTCTTCAGTCGAATTTTTATTCCCTGCCCTGTCTATAGTGTATGCTTTTATCTTATACTCTCCTTCCTCCTCTATGCTGACCTCAAATCCGTTTGCCGTCACATTGTGCAACGCCAACACTTCCGCTTCAGTCAGCGATCTGTTGAACAACAAGACCTCATCAACCTTTCCATACATGTCATAACCAAAATAATTCATCAGGAAAGTTGATGTGCTTTGCACGGCAGAAGTAGCATCTGCCCCGATTCTCACGCCATTAAGATAAAAGGTCACATGTGTCAAATTATAAACTGAAACAAAATGATACCAGCTGTCAGTAATCTGCGAAGCAGTCATTGGCGTAGTCGTGATCGTATAATCATCGTCATTGAACTCCCCATGCGCAGAGAACGTATAAGAGCCGACGCTCTCAGTAACTCTAAAGTAATGAGAATCCTGGCTGTTTGCATAAAAGTATGATAAAATATCAGTCTGACCGGCGGCAGGAGGGCTATCGAGCTTAAACCACATAGACTGAGTAAAGCCATTCACCGTAAGATTCGTATCTATCTCCGGAGCCCGGACATATTGTGAGGTAGTGTCAGCCCTAAAGCTCTCGCCAAATTTTCCACTCTGGCTCTGAGTTGCGCCCCCAAATGCCTGTCCATGATTCTCGTTCCCGGACAAATCCTGCGGATCTCCACTTGCATTAATAGTATCCATGTCGTACCACAACATCAGCGAGTTGTCCAGATCGAGGAAAGCATAAACGTCGCTAATCGCATCCGTAGTCGAGATATTAATCAGAACACCCTCCATCAACAAGGAAGAATTCAAAGGAGTAGGACTCTCGAAGTTAATTAGGGGATTTGTCCTGTCCACCCAAAATGCCCTCTCTTCAGTTCCATTAAGGTTGCCGAATTTATCTGCAGAGTAAGCATGTATAGTATAATCCTGGCCGTCTAATCCTGAAAAATTCATTTCATAGGAAGTTGCGCTGGCGTTATATAATGCAGATATTTCCCGTGCAGTTAAAATGCGGTCGAAAATGATTACCTCATCAATTGTTCCGTTGAATTCTTTATTTACGTGTGAGATTGTTAGGTTTTGCGGGGCGAGATTAGCTGCCCCTGAAGCCTGAGATGTTGTAGTAAGAACACCGTTTAAGTAAATATTTCCCCTCGTGCCATTCCAAACCGCAACTATATGAGCCCATCGATTTATCGGTGCTAAATATTGCGAGGCTGTAGTAAACCAATTCTGTTGTGTCCCTGCCCCCGTATATCTTCTGAAAGTAATTCTGGCTAGTGAATTAATAGCTAAATAAAAGTCCCCGCTGTCGTTCCCCTCCTGGCTGACGATATAATCACTGGTTTCATTTTCCAGATGGTAAATCCACGCAGATATAGAATACACTCCTGTTAAATTAAGTCTCTTGCCAAAATCTATGTAATCATCCGTGTCATCGAATGTAAAGCCCTTCCCCCAATAACCGGAATCGGTTTGGCTTGCATCTCCCTTTTTTGTTCCATTGTTGCTATAAGGAGAAATATCTGTCGGATCCCCGCTCGCATTAACATCATCCATTCTTATGTAAAGGAGGATATCCCTGTTGAGACTAATCGTTGAATAAAATGGGTTAAAGTCTGTTGCATCAACCACAACTCCAAAGTAAGTCTCATTTGTATAAGATTCCTGCTCCGGAGTGCGCTCGCCAAAGACAACCGCCGGCGCAACGTTGTCCAAAGTAATTGAACGAGTCGTAAAATTCATATTGCCATTTGCATCAACTATATACCCTGTCAGATTAAACAAACCCTGCTTCAGAACTGTTATGTTAGTAAACAGCGGGCTAACAATATTATACAACGAACTAAGTTCAACAGGCGTCAATGTCCGGTTGAATAGCAAAATTTCATCAAGGGCGCCATTGAGCCGCCCGGACGTACGATTAGATGCCACATGGAATTCCTGTGTGGATGAAGAAGGATTGCAGGCAAAAGCAAAATTACTATAAGACAGATTACCATCCACAAACCACGTCAGTCCGGTCTGATTGACTGCAGCGCTTATGAAGTGCCATTCGCCGTCGTCTATATCTGCATGATAGCAGGAAGTCACTACCTGATTACCACACTGAATAGTGAACATCACGTCGTCCGGATTAGAATTTTGGCCTGCACCACAATAAGAAGTCCCTACCTTCCACCCACCATTCTCAATATAGTCCCCTACAAAAATGTCCCCTTCTGCAGATTCTAAATTCGATTTGAACCAAAACGAAGTGGTGAAGTCTTTAGGGGCAGGCAGCAAGCCTTTCACATAAAGCCCGTCATTTGAGGATTTCTCGAAATCGTAAGCTCCGCCAAACGTCCCATCAACCATGCTCGGCGTGCCATTTATTACGACCTCTCGAGAATAACTGCTGGCGTCAAGCGACTCTTCGTTAAAATCGTCAAGTCTCATCCAAAGCAAAAGGTCTCTCCCTAACTCAATAAAAGAATAAGAATCAAATTCTTCGTAGCTCGTCAGATTGACCGGAAAAGAGTTTTCTGTAACATAAGAGCCATCTTCCGGAGTGGGTGGAGCAAACTCAATCAACGGATTAGACAAATCAAAAGAATAAAGATAACCTGGCGCAACAGAACTCGTATAAAGCAACGGAGTGCGGAACTGTATATTGTCAGAAGACAATATGGTTGCGACATACAGATTTGTAGCATCCCTGCTGATAGAAAACTCGTTGAGAGACTCATTCGTGCTTCCCGGCGCGTAACTAAGCGATTGATAAGAAGTATGATTCCACTGCGCTCTGCTCTTGACATAAACATCTTTTATCTCCTGAGCGGTCAGCGACCGATTAAATATCATAAACTCGTCCATCGTTCCATTGAATGTCTTGTATCCTGGAAATGCCGCAAAACCGATTTTGGGCACGCTGCTGCTTGTACTAAAAGCGATAGACGAAGCCGCATCAAAATCTCCGTTGATATAAATGGAAACACTGCCGTTATAGACAAAAGCAACATGAGTCCACGTATTCAGTGGCGCGCTGCGAACGCTGGATAAAGTAGAAGGAGAATTTGGCTCAACAAGACTTATCTTCCCGTCTGATTCTATAAAGAATTCTATTCCCACTTTATTAAGTTCTCCGTCAGAATAAAGTCCCTGCTGTCGCAGCTGCCTGGGATTTATCCAGAACGACCATGTCCAGTTCCTATTCGGGTTAAACCTCATCTGCGAATAAGAACTTATAGAAACATAATCGTTCGCCCCTCCCGGAAAATGACCTGCCCGGTAAAAGTATCCATTGGGCGTCGTAGTAGCTATTCCCGAACGCGTTCCATTATGCCTCTTGGTTGCATCCTTCACTTCCCCAACACTACCCTGCCAATTAGATTCATCAAAATTCCAATAAGAAACAAGGCTCGGCTCGGAAATATTATATCCTCTGCTAACATCCCAATAACCCACGCCGGCAGATATTAACGTGTTTCCTATTTGTTTGTAGTTTTTGAAAGAAATGTTAACCTTGTCTTGCCCCTGGCTCAGATTGAACTGCAGGACAGCCACCTCTCCCGAACTCGCAAATCTCGTGCTCTGATTCCGGTAAATGCCGGTAATCTGGGCTGCTGTTAAAGAATTATTAAAAACCATTACCTCATCGAGGCTTCCTTTCATAGGATGATTAATGCCGCCTGAATAAAGGTTGCCAACAAAGCCATTATCCAAATGCAGAGGTCCATGTCCAAAACCCGTATAATTATTAACATTCACACCATTCACAAAAAGTTGGTAGTGTGTAGAATCTACTTTAACAAATGCTGCATGATGCCAAGCTCCATCATCTGTGAAAGCTCCGCCGCTAACAGAAGGAATGACGCCGCCCGCCCCGGAAACAATGGCTTCGATAGAGGTCGTATCTCCGTTAAAATAAAACGTAAGAAATTCTGAGTTTGAAGCATTTCCTTCGCTATAAAACACCGGGTAATTGCCGGCTGAGACCTTATCGGGAAATCTAAACCAAAGAGAGATTGTATAATTCGTGCTATAAGCGACTAACGGCCCACCCAGATTTATAAAATCACCATCTCCGTCAAAATGCGCACACTGATCGTATGGACAATTGCTCAGGTTTGCCTTTGCATTTCCCACCCCGGACGGATCGCGTTCATATCTGGAGAAGTCGTAATGTGTAGTAGCCTCTACATTTGTGCTGTCTGCATCAAAACTCAAATACAACAAAAGTTTATCATACGGTGCAACATTCAAAGGCGTCAGATGCACGTATCCGTTATCTATCGCTATGTTCTCGCTATAAACCGAAGTTGAACTGTTTATCACAATCGTAAATGTCTGATTGCTTAGATGAGGAACTATCCACTCGATATAATCCACTCGACCGTCTTGGTCTAAATCATAAACATCGAATTCTGTCGGAATAAGATAATACTTTTCTGACTTGGAATCTGAATCATCAAGACCGGAAACAGCAAACCCTGTCAGAAATGAATTTCCTGTCAGGACACTTTCGCCGGATGAGTTATCTTCTACAACTTCCTCAGCACTGCTTCCATTGGTCTCCGCACGAACATTTTGCACCTCGCCTGCTTCTTCAACAATCCCGGTTCCCTCTATCCTATCAGTCTCAGCAGAAGCAATATACCCGTATTTGATAGCATCTTCGTAAGAGGCATGCCAATAAATTTCAATCCCCGAACCCTCTTCAACACCTCCATCAAAAACCGTGTAAGCTAAAATATCCGTATAGCTCAGCTCATGGGGCGCCGAAACAGTCACTCTCTTCCCGTTCGGCATATCTTCTTCAAATGCGACTGGCGCTTGCGTGTAGTATTCAATAACAATCTGCGACTCGTCAGTCCTCTCCGCAACTTTGGCAACATCAATTATCTTGCTGTTAGCTCCTTCGATAATTTCATCCGAAAGCTCTTCCTCACTTATCGTCCTGCCCGTCATAGTAAGCCCGCCGATCCACTCAAAAAGTCTTGTCAATAACCCTTTCTTCCCGCGCAGTTCACTGACAACGTTGCCGGTGATTCCCAATCCCCAGTCATAGCCCTCCGCCTCAAACAAAGCGCGCTCAGCGTCTTCCCCTGTCTTGATAGAAATGTTTACTGCCTCTTTTGGCAGTTCTAACTTCATGTCTTCAGTTCCATCCAGACTTTCAATGTCAACTTTCTTTACCCACTTTACCGGACGATTTATTATCGCTTGGTATTGTTGTGTCACGATGTTAAAGGTTGCATTGCTCACGTTCAACTGCGCCTCAACTGGCGTTGCGTTCTCGGAATCAAACACAGTTATATTGAACAAATTGCTTCCGTAACTTCCAAAATCATTCACAACAACAATTCTGCTTTCTCTGGCCCCTGTGAAATTCTCGTTCGGCTGTATTCGGATAGTGCTTCCAAACGCAGTCGTGGAGATATCGTCGGTTTGTTTCAGGTAATAATCAACAGCACCAACAAAATATTCATTCACGTCCAAATCATGATACTGGTTCTTCCCGATGAAAATCTGAGGTATTTCTTTTATCATCTCAGGCGGTCCTGTTATTGTGACATTCTCCTCGTCCGCCTCTCTTTCAACAGTAACCTCATACCTGATTTCATCAAGTTCAAGCCGCGCATTTATTATTTCTATCCTCAGACTGTAAGATGTCTTGTTAAGCCCGGAATCTTTGAGATCGCACGAACTGGAGCAATAATCACTGAATTTTATCTTGGCCTGAACAGGCGGCTCCGGAGTCCCTTCGCTGGGCTGCTCGGCTGCAGTTCCGTTTACATCTAAAACAACAGTCTCGTTCGCGCCCCCAGTCTGCTCTTCAGTCTCAGTTTCATTTTCTTCTCCGCCCTGCGGCACTTCAGATTCAGTTTCGCCTTCATCCTCCGGCAACTCTTCTTCGGAAACAGGTTCTTCGCTGGAAGGAGCTTCTTCAGCATCGGCGCTCCCCTCCGGCTCTTGGCTCGCTGCTTGCTCGTCCGCACCCTGAGAATCTGTTTCTCCTTCAGTCACAAAACCGGTTATGACACTGCCCGTCACAGTTGCAACATTCTCGCTGCCAAAATCTTCAGAGTCAAGTATCAACAAATCATCCAAATAAATTTTTACTGTCCCATCTCCCACGACCCGTCCGCTAAGCTTCAACCAGTTCAGGCTTCCCCTGTAAGGCAAATCAAAATCGTATATCGCGCTATCTTCTAAAACAAGGTCATAAGTTTTTGTATGGACCTCATCAACCATCTGAATAGACAAACCGGTAAATTCAGACCTCATCACAAAATTAAAGATGCCGAAAAGCACCATGCTCATTATCAGGAACAAAGGAATCACCTTCATAAATTTGCTTTTTGTCTTCGGCTTCTCATACGCGCTCAAACCGCCCTTCGCTTTCTTTATGTAATCGTCATAATAATCAACCAGTTTCTGGGGCTCGTTCCCGCCGTAAAGCTTTTTCACTTCTGCCTGATACTGCTCAAAAGTTATCTCCCGCGCATTATACTTTTTAACTAAATCCTGAACACTTGATATGACGTTGTGCTTGTATCCTTCAGCTTTCTGTATTCTCTCCTGAACTTCGCGCTTCTTCATTTCCTTCTCTCTTTCCGCCAGCTCTCTCCTGCCCAACTCTTTCTTCGCTTTCTTTATCTCGCTTTCATACCAATCAAATTGCGCCTCGCAGGATTTTATCTGAATGTTGTAATGATTGACCCACTGCTCCGGAGTCTTGTCCTTGAAAATTCGTTTGTATTCTTCTTGATATTCCTTAAAACCAATCTCTCCAATGTTATACCTGGCGGTCAGTTTCTCAATCGTCGCTCGAACGACTTTCTTTTGCGTCTCAAAATTTTCTATCTGCTCTCTTAGTTCTCTGCGTTTCTTCTCAAGTTGGTCTAAATTAAATGCCATAGCTCACCTCCAAAAAGAAAAACCGGCCCGGTGCGAGAGCTAGGGTGTGTGCGAGAGCATTGCACAAAGAGAATTTTTCTATGTTCTTTCGAGTGCAATCTCGAGTAGGACAAGACCGTCTGAAAAAATATGAGAAAAAAATAGCAGGTTGCCTGTCTAGGGTGTGTGTTGTGGTTGTATCTTGTGTGTGGCAAGATACTCCTAGGGTGTGCCACCCAAATACTCGCTGCTTTGCAGCTCGCATAAGGCCGATACGGTTGCTGCCAGATGCTTGCTTCGCAGCTCGCATAAGGGTGTGTGCAGACAACCTGCTTAAAAAATATGAAAAGAAAAACCGGAGAAGTCGTCTATCCTGGGTGTGTGTTGTGGTTGTATCTTNNGTGCCACCCAAATACTCGCTGCTTCGCAGCTCGCATAAGAGTGCGTGCGAACGACTCTCCGTTTAAAAATCTGATAAAAATATTTCCACAAATTTTGCTCTGAGAACTAACTACTTCTCTTACTGATTCTTCTACTTCTGTAACTAATTCAGTTACCACAACACACACCCTAGGATACTTATTTTGTGTGTTTTTTACCTTATAAATGTATCTATTCTAAGGATGTTTTTACTTAATTTATATGATTATCTAAATGCCTGCAAAGGAGTTCGATAACATAAGACAACAAGAATCTGTGCTTTTTTCTACAGCGCGGTAATAAACTAAATATTCGCTGTTTAAGTTCCTTTGGTTGGATACACAATTTCGCGCAGGCGGCTTTGTGAGCGAAATGAACGCTCCAGTTTTATCGCAGGCAGATTCATTTTCAATAAAGCTAGTTTCAAACAAGATTAAGTAGTATATTCGTTATAAACCAAATTATGCCATCCATAATGATACATATCACCATTATGCAAACAAATAGACAAAGCCTCCGCTATCCTGGGAGGGGTAAGTGTCCAAGATCTATATGTAACTCTGCCAACGTCGGCAGAAGAGCTACATGAGCCTCTTGCAGAAAACTTTAGTCGTCCGTTTCTAATATCACCCGTAACTGTTAGACCTCCTGCTAAAGTTGAGCCGCCATCGTCTAAACTCAAAACCTGAATCAGCCCACTGCCGCTATTAACTGTAAATGTAAAACCATTAGAATAACTCAAAAAATTCATAGCAGAACCTTGAGCATAAACTCGGTAATTACCCCCTCCAAATTCAATACCCTCGTCGGCCGTTCGGATTCTTCCATTAACATCCAATCTTGCCGACGGAGAACTTGTTCCTATTCCGACGTTTCCGTTGTCGCGCAGAAAAATACCTCCGCTTGTTTCACTGGGGCGAATGCTAATGTTTCGGGAATTTGCCCAGATACGAGCGTCTTCGGTTCCGCCGTATGCCGACGTGAATGTTAGATTGCGCTGGTTTCGTGATATTTGTATTCCTGCGCCTCCTCCCTGCACTGTCAAATAATCAACTCGTGCCGTTCCGCTGA